>CAVFEZ010000027.1:0-24090 GCA_963621665.1 Akkermansia muciniphila
TATTCTTCATTTCTTCTTGAATTTTCGGGGGACACTCTCGGGGGACAGATAAGGGACAGATTTGCTCCAAACAAACGCGAACAAACATATAACAAACCACAACACCGTTACCCCTATAAACGCAACAAAGCCGCTGAATACCAGCGACTTTGTTAGTGTTTTCTATAAGTTTATTCCGGTTTGTTTGTATTATCCGAAATTGTCGTACATGATACTACTAGGATCGACTCCAAGTGAATCCAAATAGTCGGTTACAGTCTTGATGAGCATAGGAGGACCGCAGAGATAGTATTCGCAGTCTTCTGGGGCCTCGTGATCCTTCAAATAGGTATCACGGATGCAGTTGACGGCAAATCCCTCGTAGTATTTTACACCTTGGGCGTCAGCTACAGGGTCTTTCCGGTCAAGAGACAGATGGAAGTGGAAATTGGGGAATTCTTTTTCCAATGCCCAGAAATCTTCCAGGAAGAAAGCCTCGCCAAGTGCTCTTGCACCATAGAAGAAATGGAGTTCACGGTCGGTGGTATGCAATGTCTTGGTCATGTGCATGATTTGTGCGCGGAGCGGTGCCATGCCTGCGCCACCACCAATCCAAATCATCTCTTTGCCTGATGTGAAGTTCGGATGGAAATCCCCGTAAGGGCCTGACATCATCACCTTGTCGCCTGGCTTCAAGGAGAAAATGTACGAAGATGCAATACCTGTGGGCACATTTTGGAAACCTACTTGCGGACGGGGCAAGAACGGAGTCGTTGCAATACGTACTGTCAGGGTGATGATGTCACCCTCGTCAGGATAGTTGGCCATTGAGTAGGCACGGACAGTCGGTTGGGGATTATGAGCCTTAAGGGAGAAAATATTGAATTTTTCCCATGCACCAATATACTCCTTTCCGATAAGTTCCTTGTCGAAATCTTTGTCGTAGTCGATACTGTCATATGCCGGTATCTTAATCTGGGCATACGAACCAGGGATGAAGTCCATGTGTTCTCCGGGAGGAAGGGCAACCTTGAATTCTTTGATAAAGGAGGATACATTCTTGTTGGAGATGACCTCGCATTCCCATTCCTTAACTCCCATGACACTTTCAGGAACCTTGATTTTCAGGTCACCCTTTACTTTGCATTGGCATCCGAGACGCCAATGCTCCTTGACTTGTTTGCGCGTAAAATGAGAGCGCTCAGAGTCAAGAATCTCGCCTCCGCCTTCAAGTACCTGAACTTTACACTGGCCGCAGCTGGCTTTTCCGCCGCAGGCAGAAGGAAGGAAGATGCCATTCTCATTGAGTGTTGTCATCAGACTGCTTCCTTGCGGTACATTTAGCGTTTTATCACCGTTGATCTCAATGTTTACGTTTCCGCTTGGGCTAAGATATTTTTTTGCTACAAGCAGAATAATGACGAGTAGGAGTATAACGACAAGGAAGACTCCGATACTTGCCAATATAAATGATGTGTTTACCATATCTATCTGTTCTCCTTATTATATTTTCAGACCTGAGAAGCAAAGCATAGCCATGGCCATCAAGCCTACAGTGATAAATGTGATTCCAAGTCCTTGCAGAGGTTTGGGTACATCGCAGTATTGCATCTTTTCACGAATGGCTCCCATAAGTACGATAGCAAGTGTCCATCCCAATCCGGAACCGACTGCGTAGACGATGCTGTCCCATACAGATGTGATGGCTTGTGAGTTGGTAGGATCCATAAGTATGCGTTGCTGCATGAAAAGGGACGCACCCATAATGGCGCAGTTGACAGCTATCAGAGGAAGGAATATACCCAACGCTGCGTAAAGCGACGGAGAATACTTTTCGACAACCATTTCTACAAGCTGCACAATTCCTGCGATGACTGCAATGAAGATGATGAAACTCAGGTAACTGAGGTCTACTCCTTGTATCAGACAGTCAGGACCTAACACTTTGGTCTGAAGCAAGTAATCTACTGGAACGGTGACAAGCAGCACGAATGTAACAGCGAGTCCCAATCCCAAGGATGTCTTCACATTCTTGGATACGGCCAAAAATGAGCACATACCCAAGAAATATGCAAATATCATGTTGTCGACAAAAATCGAACGGAAAAACAAACTAATTGCGTGTTCCATCTTTATTTTTCCTCCTTATATATGTAGGCACGGTGCACCCAAATTACACATCCAAGTAAAATCAAAGCCATGGCAGACATGGTCATCATGCCATTGTTGACGTATCCGAAATTGTAGAAACTGTCAGGGATAATCTGAAATCCAAGAAGAGACCCTCTTCCGAGCAATTCGCGTACGGCTCCTACGATAACAAGAATCATGGCATAGCCAAGTCCGTTTCCGATACCGTCCAAAAATGACGGCCATGGCTTGTTCATCATGGCAAATGCCTCAAGACGTCCCATCAGAATACAGTTTGTGATAATCAAGCCGACGTATACAGAGAGTTGCACACTCACGTCATAGGCAAATGCTTTGAGCACCTGACTTACAACGGTGACAAGAGCGGCTACCACTACTAACTGCACAATGATACGGATACGTTGCGGTATGGTGTTGCGTATAATAGAAATAATCACATTGGAGAATGCCGTAATGATGGTGACGGCAAGTCCCATTACAATGGCCGGCTTCAACTGTGATGTGACGGCCAAGGCACTACAAATGCCAAGTACCTGCACCAATATGGGGTTGTCCAGATTGAGCGGTTTGGAGAATGCCTCCTTATTTTGTTTACTGAATAATGCCATAATGTTTCTTATTTAATAAAATTGGCGAGGCCTTTTTTCAACATATCATCGACACCGTTTGATGTAAGTGTAGCACCGGTAACCGCATCGACGTTGTTGGGGTCATTGGCCTGTGCGCCTTTTACTACCCCAAGTTGGATACCTTCCTGGCCGTCTTTATGAATCTTTTTTCCTCTGAATTTCTCTTGCCATTTGACGTTGTCCTTAATCTCGGCACCAAGACCAGCGGTTTCGCCTTCATGATTGAAATATACGCCGTATATGGTATTGTCGTCATCATTGACAGCAACGAAACCGGAGATACCTCCCCAAAGTCCCATTCCCTTAACGGTATAGACTGTTTTTTTCTGACCGTCTACTTCGCAGACATAGTATTTCATCCCATTTTTCTCTTCTGTCCCTTTGACTACTTCTTTGTATTTGGCTGATGCAGCCTCGTTGTCAAGGTTACGCAGATTGAGCGAATTGAGAATTTGTTTTTGGATATCAAGAGCCACGTTTGCCTCCTGCTTTTCCCGAAGGGAGGAAGAAACGAACGCCAGAAGAAATGCTACAATGACCACAATAACTATGGAGTAGACAATTGTATAACTGTTGGAATTTGTCTTCATGACCTTATGCTTATTTGTTAATGGCGCGTTTCGCACGGCGCGATATGTTTCTTTGTACTACACAGTAGTCAATAAGTGGGGCAAACATATTGCCGAAGAAGATGGCAAGCATCATGCCCTCGGGATATCCAGGGTTCATCACGCGTACGATGACTGCAATTGCGCCAATGAAGAATCCGTATATGTACTTGCCTGCTTCTGTTCGGGCTGATGTGACCGGATCGGTTGCCATAAATACTGCACCAAAACAGAATCCTCCCAATACGATATGTTCGTACCACATAATTGGTGTCATATCGAGAGCATGGAAGATAACGGCCATAACAATACCGCCTGCAAATACGCTGGCCATTGTTTTCCATGACGCAATACCTGTCCATAGCAGAATTATGGCTCCAATGGCAATGGCGATGACTGACGTCTCACCGATACATCCGGGAATAAAACCTGTAACCATATCGCAGATGTTCGTTGTAGTTGTTCCGAACTGACCAATTTCTCCAAGGGGTGTTGCTGCAGTATATCCGTCTGCCAAATTGTTCCCGAGTCCGAAGATGCTTTCCTGAGAAACCCATACCTTGTCACCGCTCATCGCAGTGGGGTAGGAGAAGAACAGAAACATTCGTGCGCCCACAGCTACATTGAAGATGTTCATACCTGTACCGCCAAAGATTTCCTTGCAGAAAATGACGGCAAAGGCAACGGCGATGGCCAGCATCCATAATGGAGTAGTGACAGGTACTATCATGGGGATTATGATTCCAGAAACCAGATAGCCTTCCTGTATCTCCTCGTGTTTCCATTGCGCCCATGCAAACTCTATTCCAAGACCTACAATATAACTTACTATCAGTTTAGGCAGGACGGCCAAAAAACCGAAAGCAAAAATATTCAGAAAAGTAGCATCTGCCAATGTTCCGGCTGCCTTGTAGTTCTGGTAACCTACATTGTAC
This sequence comes from Akkermansia muciniphila, assembly GCA_963621665.1. GTDB lineage: Bacteria > Bacteroidota > Bacteroidia > Bacteroidales > Bacteroidaceae > Prevotella. Next base: position 4,303 of record CAVFEZ010000027.1, read on the forward strand.
ATTCCGAAAAGCAATGCCGGAAGAAGAGCGATGACCACAAAACTCATGATGCGCTTCGAATCAATGGCATCGTGGATGTGTGTTCCTGTTTTTGCTGTCGAATTGGGGACAAACAAGAAACTCTCGAATCCATCAAACACGCTTTCGAAGGCATGCAATTTTCCGCCCTTTTGAAAATTGGGTTTTATCTTGCTGAGATAATTTCTTAATGCACTCATTATGTTATTATGATTTAAGCGTTTTCTTTACGTAGAGTGTCGAGACCCTCGCGGACAATCTTTTGTAATTCAAGTTTTGAAGAATCGACGAATTCAGCTACGGCAAAATCTTCCGGGCTTACCTCGTAGATGCCGAGTTGCTCCTGTTTGTCGATGTCTCCTGTTATGATTGCCTTGATGAGATATTCTCCGTAGATGTCCATCGGCAACACCTTGTCATATTCTCCACTCATGATCATGTGACGTTCGCCTCCTTTTATACGCGCATCAAGGTTGTACTCCTTGTTTTTGCCGCACAGCCATGAAAGATAACTGTGATTGGCGGAGAATTCCTGTGTGCGGGGAAGTATCCATCCGAACATCTCATTGACATCATCACCTTCAGGGATTGCTGTAACTTCAGATGTGTGGGCGCCGATAAAATCTTCTGTCGTACATTTTCTTCCGGTCAACGGATTGCCGTTTATGATACGGACATGTTTTTGTGAATCTATCTGGCCTTTCAGGATATCTCCAATTTTTTGCCCGACGACTACGTCTGCATAACAAGGACTCTTTATTTCGCTTCCCGCAATGGCAATAGTACGATGAAGATCTACAATGCCCAATCGGAATAAGCGGCCGATAAAGATAACCGTAGTAGGATCGACAGTCCAAACAGTTTCGCCTTTGTTGACGGGATCAAGCTGATTGATCTGTACGCCGACGTTGCCAGCTGGACAGGGACCATCAAATACGGTTGTCGTGACATCCTTGGCGTGAAGCAGACAAGGCGAGGATTGTTTCGGACTGATACCAAGGTAGGTCTTTGCTATTTTTGACAGGACCGTCAATCCTACCTGAAAATCTTCTTCATTACCTTCAACTTCGTATTCAAAATCTGCAGTCAAAGGCATGTCTCTGAATGCGCTTATAAAAATAGACTTTGGCGTTGTGTCCGGAGTTGTGGCAACTGCGTACGGCAATTGGTTGATAAAGCCGAAAAGTCCCGATTCCAACAACGCTCCTTTAACGCTTTCTGCGGTAAGCGAAGAAATCTCCTTCGTGGCAAATTTGGCGTATTGTTGTTCTTTGTCAGCCTTAATCTTGACACAAAGAACTTTGCGGCGATCTCCTCTGACAATGGTTGTAACAATACCACTGACGGGCGACGGAAATTTCTCTTCGGGATAATTTTTGTTTACAAAAAGTGCATCACCTGCGTTGACATGGTCACCCTCATGTATGACAACTTTTGGTATGACACCAACAAAATCATCGGGAACGATGGCGAATTCTTCGCTCATATTGATGGCGATTTTCTGTTTTGCCGCTGTCCCCTTCAACTTGATGTTTAGGCCTTTCCGTAATTTTATTACGTTTGGCACGTCTTGATTATGGTCCATAAAATACTTAGAAAAATTTCTTTCGAACAAGAAATTAACCCGGACGAGAATTCGCTGTTTCGAAGATGCGTGTGCATTTTCTCTGCATATAATATCCAGGATAATTCTTCTTGTGCAAAATTAGCAAAATTTAGGCGCATATAAAAGAAAATAGTTGTTTTATTTTTTACTGCCGATTTATTGGTGTAATTTTGTATATCATTATCTTTTAAGGGTGGTTCTATGAATTGGCTTTGGCAGACTGCTGGGCTATTTTTGAGTACATTTTGATTGTGAGTGAAGGAGTTTAATCGATAATGCGACTGAACGAGCATGCAAATTGGACCGAAAAGAAACTGCAAGACGACAAAAAGGAAATCCCCCGAAGTTTAATAAAAATGGCGGTGGTAATTTACAGAACCGCCCTTAAGAACTTTTGTACACTTGAAACGTGCCTTAAATATTATAGTATGGACAGCAGTCGGATTCTATCTTGTTCTTGTTGTTCTTTTGCACATTCCTGCCACACAGTCATTCATGGGGACCTTGGTCAGCGATGCCTTGTCTGAAGGGTTAGGTACCAATGTGTCTGTCGGGCGTGTCGATTTGGGCTTTGTCAACCGTTTGATAGTAGACGATGTCTATGTATATGATCAGAAAGGAAAACAGATGTTGCGGGTCGCGCGGCTTTCTGCAAAGATTGACCCTTTGGCTTTGTTTGAAGACCGACTGTCCTTTTCATCGATACAACTTTTTGGCATGCGTGCCAATTTGTATCAGGAAACACCGGATGCGAAGCCCAATTATCAGTTTGTGCTTGACTCCCTTTCATCTGACAATAATGACGATGAACCTTCATCTTTAAATCTACAAGTCAATTCTATAGTCATTAGGCACGGATCCGTCTTTTACCGAAGGCTTTATAAAACCCCATCGCATGACCGTTTCTCTTTGGATGATTTTTCTGTGTCTGACATTAGCAGCCATGTTATACTCAATCGATTAACCAATGACTCTCTGAATGTCCGCGTTAAGTCCATGTCTTTTGTGGAGAAATCGGGCTTCTGCCTGAAATCATTAAAGATGGAGCTTCTTATGGGGCGGAAAAACGCCTGTCTTCGGAATTTCCGAATGGAGTTGCCACATTCTGTTGTTGACATAGAAAACGTATCGGCAATCTATCAATTTGAAAAAGACTCTCTTTTGGCGGAATCATTGAGATATAACGGTGGCGTAGCCCCGTCAACATTGATTTCGCCTACTGACTTTTCTTGTTTTTTCCCATTTCTGAAGAATGTAAACGAGAAAGCATCTGTGGACTTGACTTTTTCGGGGACTGTTTCCGCTGTACAGGTAAGGCGATTCCAATTGCTATACGGAAAGGATATCATCTCCTTGTATGCAAATGGCACTCTGGAAAAGGTGAGCAATCGATTTCGCTGGCATTCCCATATTGCAAAGTTTAGTGCATTTGTCCCGAAAATATCGGAAATGGCTCAATCTATGGGAAAATCCCTCCCGGAAAAGCTTAATCTTTTGGGAAAAGTCTCTTGCAGGGGTGATGCAGAAGGAATCGGGGACGATTGGCATGCACAAGGCAGCGTAACGTCGGACATCGGCGAGGTGAAGTGCCTCGCACAGCGGATGTCAAGAAAGTACTCGATTGTAGCAAATACAGATGGTCTCATGCTTGGAACATTGTTTTCAAATGAACGGTTGGGCCTATTCGCCGCTCAAATATCTGCTACTGGGTACAGCGTTGATCATCTTTCCCTTGACGGAACCATTAAAAAGTTGGAATACAACGGCCATTTGTATCAGGATATTCGTCTCAGCGGTAATAGAGTAGGGGACTGCATGGGCGGGAAAGTAACCCTTGATGACCCTTGTGGTCGAATTTTGCTCAGTGGAGCGGTGAACGTCTCGAAGAAATCACCGTCACTGGCCTTACGGGGATTAGTCCGGCAACTCTCCCCCAAGGGACTTCGTTTGTCGGAGAAATGGGGAAACGCTTCTTTCGATTTCGATGTGTCTGCTGATTTAAGAGGAAAAAATATCAACAGCGCAAGTGGTAACGTAAAGATAGTGGATTTTTTAATGCATCGTCCAGAAGAAGAAAATTATGCTGTAGATAGTCTGATGCTACAAACAGGTTATAAAGACGGATGTCATTTTTTGTCTATGAACAGTGATTTTGGACGAATAGACATAAATGGGCATTTCGATTATACCACTCTGCCCAATAGTATCATTCGCATCATTGGCAGCAAGTTGCCAACTATTCCTGGTCTACCCAAGGTAAGTGAAAGGGGGAAAAATGATTTTGAAATTTCAATGCGTATCGATGATAGCCGATGGATGCAGTACCTTTTGGGTATACCGCTTATAGTGAATGATCCATTGACGGTCAATGGTGGTATGGACGATAGTCGGCACAATGTGGATCTCACATGCAAGTTGCCAGACTTTCTCTATGCCGGCGCCCCATATAAGGGGGTGTCTTTGCACGTATCTACACCTAGCGATACTTTGGTAGCAGTTGGCGAATTGCGTAAAATAATGTCAAATGGGCGTGAAACGACCCTTTCTGTCTACGCTGGCGCATGTGAAAACAAACTTTCAACTTCTATCGCATTCAAAAACAATGAACGCCACCCTCTCTCCGGAATTCTGAATGCAAGTACCCAATTCAGACGTGATGCCTATGGCCGCTCTACAGCATTTGTCGAAATTGCGCAATCGTCTGTTTCTGTGGGTGACAGTACATGGCATATTTCGCCATCCACAATTTCGTATAGAAAAAACTATATCGATATTCATGATTTTTGCATCCGCCACGACAATCAATATGTGTCCATTGATGGTACGGCATCGTCCTCAGCGGATGATTCGCTGCAGGTCAGTTTGAATGGTATCGATGTTCGCTATGTTCTTGATCTTATCAATTTCCATTCCGTAGATTTCGATGGGGCTGCGTCAGGAAGAGGGTACGTAGCCGCCATATTTAGTAAGCATCCGCAGGCCTCTGCGGAGTTGACCGTTGACAATTTCTTGTTTGAGGGTGGCCGAATGGGGACTCTATCTGCGAATATTTCATATGGCGATGCACAACAAATAGACATTGTGGCAAATGCTAAGGATGGTGACAACCGTAATACCTTTATTGAGGGATATGTTTCGCCCACCCACGGTACGATAGACCTCAATATACAGGCAAACCGTACCCGTCTTGAGTTTATGGAAAGTTTTTGTGGCAGTTTTATGCGCAATGTGGAGGCTTCTGCTGACGGAGCGGTTCGCCTTTCCGGAAAACTCAGCAATATCAATCTCACAGGACAGCTGGTGGTTGACGGATCTTTGGCTATCAGTAGTCTGAATACGACCTATACGCTCCAAGGTGATACTGTTCGTTTTGTCCCAGACGAAATAATATTCAGTAGGGACACGATATATGACAGAAACGGGAATGTCGGCATTGTAGATGGCAGCATACATCATAAGCACTTGACGAACCTTTCGTATGATCTCGGGGTAAAGGCGAAGAACCTTTTGTCGTATGATACTCATACATTTGGCGAAAATACATTTTACGGAACCGCCTACGTGACGGGTGATTGCTTTATAAGCGGCCGTAGTGGTGAGGTTAACATTGATATCAATGCAACGCCCTGCCCAGGGTGTATAATTGTATACAACGTCAATGACCGTGGTGATCTTTCTTCTCATGAATTCCTGCATTGGGTACGTTCGCACAAGACTGTAGATAGCCTATCCGTTTCTATGGCAAGTCCCGATCGTGATGAAACAGATAATAATAATATTGATGACGAGAATGTGGTAAGTACCAATATCAGACTCAACTTTCTTGTCAACTGTACGCCAGATGCTACCATCAAACTGATAATGGACGAACAGACGGGGGACTACATTACGTTAAATGGAGACGGCATTCTTCGGGCAACGTATTATAACAAAGGCTCTTTTGACATATATGGCAATTATATCGTAGATCACGGTGTATACAAACTTACTGTGCAAAATGTGATCAAGCGCGATTTTGAATTCCAAAAGGGAGGAACGATAGCGTTTGGTGGAAATCCTTATAATGCGGATATCAATCTTAAGGCTATGTATGTACTCAATAGCGTAAGCCTTTCAGACTTAAATATAGGAAAATCTTTTACGTCAAATAATGTCCGGGTCAATTGTTTAATGAACATAACTGGCACTCCCTATGCTCCGAAGGTCGATTTTGATATAGACCTCCCGACGCTTGGCCAGGATGCCAAGCAGATGGTCTATAGCGTCATCAATGTGGAGGAAGAGATGAACCAGCAGGCTCTCTATCTTTTGGCGGTAGGTAGATTTTATACCCAAGGCAGCAATAATGCGGTAATGGAGAATTCATCGCAATACAGCCAAACATCCCTTGCCATGCAGAGTATATTGAGCGGCACAATCAGTCAGCAACTCAATAATGTACTAAGCAATGTCATGGGGAAAAGCAACTGGAATATTGGTGCCAACATATCTACTGGTACAGAGGGATTTAACGATGCCGAATATGAAGGCTTGCTTTCTGGACGCATGCTGAACAATCGTCTCTTGTTTAACGGACAGTTCGGATACCGCGACAATGCCAATGCGACGACGAGTTTTATAGGTGATTTTGACCTGAGATATCTCCTCTTTCCGAACGGAAACCTCTCTGTCAATGTTTACAACAAGACCAATGACCGCTACTTCACCCGAAATACAATGACGACACAGGGAATAGGTATCATCATGAAAAAAGACTTTAATGGTCTTCGCGATTTGCTTGGAATTAAGAGGAAACGGAAGTCGCGTATAGGGAAGAGTAAATGATGTATCAAGGAAAGTTGTGAAAAATGCAGGTGAAAGCCGTTTAACTCGTGGTTTTTTGCTAATTTTGCAATTCAATAGTCCAAAGCGTAATGAAAAAGACGATATACGATAAGTTCGACAAAAATACCATCAGTCAGTTGCCAACAGTCTCGTTTCCAGGAAAGATTGTCGTGATACTGAGTGAGGGAGAAGCAAATCGGGCTGTAGAGTATCTTTTGTCATGTGATATACTGGGTGTTGACACAGAAACGCGTCCTGCTTTTCGGAAAGGGAAGCATCATAAGGTTTCGCTATTGCAGGTCTCGACCCGGGATATATGTTTCTTGTTTCGTCTGAATTATATTGGAATTCCCCCATCGCTTATCCGTTTGCTTAGCAATACGGAGGTGACAATGGTAGGACTGTCATGGCATGACGACTTGTGCATGTTGCGGCGTCGACAGGATTTTATACCCGGAACATTTGTAGACATTCAAAATTTGATTGGTAAGTTGGGGATTGAGGACATGAGTCTTCAAAAACTATATGCCAACCTTTTCGGGCAAAAAATCAGTAAAAGGCAGCGACTTTCCAATTGGGATTCGGATGTGCTTACGGACAAGCAGAAATCCTATGCGGCCACGGATGCGTGGGCATGTATCAATCTATATGATGAGATAGAGCGACTCGCCAGAACGGGTGACTATCAGCTTGTCAAGACATCGGACACGTTGGCATTAGAGAGAACAATCAACGACGGAAACAAATAAGAAATTATGTATAAATCAGTATTCCTCAAACGCGGAAAGGAAGAGAGCCTACGGCGTTTTCATCCTTGGATATTTTCAGGTGCAGTGGCAAAAATGGACAATGGCATTGATGAAGGTGATATTGTCCGTGTTTTTGCGTCTACAGGAGACTTTCTCGCTGTCGGTATGTTCCAGATAGGATCCATCATGGTGCGAGTATTGTCTTTCCGCGATATAGAAATAGACAAGAATTTTTGGAAGTCGCGATTGGCAACGGCGTTGGAAGTGCGTAAGACAGTCGGACTCACAGACCGAGCAGACAATGACACCTTCCGTCTTGTCCATGGAGAAGGCGACAACCTTCCCGGATTAATCATAGACTGTTATGGCTCTACTGCAGTGATGCAAGCGCATAATGTAGGAATGCACGTTTTCCGGCATGATATCTGCCAGGCTTTGCTTGAAGTGATGTCGGGAGGAATAAAGAACGTGTATTATAAGAGTGAGACGACATTGCCGTTCAAAGCTGATATTGAACATGAGGACGGCTTCCTCTATGGAAAGATGGATAGCAATATCGCTATGGAGAACGGTTTGAAATTCCATATCGATTGGCTGAAAGGACAAAAGACAGGATTCTTTGTCGATCAACGGGAAAATCGCCATTTGTTGGAGAAATATGCCCATGGGCGTTCTGTACTCAATATGTTTTGTTATACAGGAGGTTTTTCAGTATATGCAATGCGAGGTGGGGCCATGCTTGTCCATTCAGTGGACAGCAGCGCAAAGGCGGTTGAATTGACCAATAGCAATATTGCGCTCAATTTTCCTGGAGATGATAGGCACAAGGCATTTTGTGAGGATGCATTCAAATATCTGGATGCAGAAGCAGACAAGTATGACCTTATTGTACTAGACCCGCCTGCATTCGCCAAACATAGAGGAGCATTGCATAATGCCCTGAAGGGGTATACCCGTCTCAACGTGAAGGGATTTCAGAAAATCAAGCCTGGAGGCATTCTCTTCACGTTCAGTTGTTCACAGATTGTCACAAAAGACAATTTTCGCAACGCTGTCTTTACTGCTGCTGCACAAGCCGGACGCAAAGTGCGCATCTTACATCAGTTGCATCAGCCGGCAGACCATCCGATCAATATTTATCATCCTGAAGGAGAGTACCTAAAAGGACTTGTTCTTTATGTCGAATAAAGTAGAACAAGATTTTCTAAGTCGAGTACGAGACTATATCAACAAGTATTGCCCACTCTCAAAGGAGGGGAAATATATCGTTGCACTTTCAGGTGGCGCAGACAGTGTGGCATTGCTGTTGACACTTTTGCGATTAGGTTACCAAGTAGAAGCGGCCACCTGCAATTTTCACCTCCGTGGATCTGAATCAGACGGAGACGAAATGTTCTGTGTAGATTTGTGCAGGCAGTTGCATATAGCGATACACCGTGCTCATTTTGATACGCTGACATATGCCTCATTGCATAAAGTGAGTATAGAAATGGCCGCTCGGGAACTTAGGTATGCATACTTCGATAAACTTCTCAAGGCTATTGGCGGTAACGGCATATGTGTGGCACATCATCGCGATGATTGTATAGAAACTGTACTGATAAATCTTCTTAGAGGAACAGGACTGCACGGTTTGCGAGGTATATTGCCGAGAAACGGCAATATCCTACGCCCTTTGCTCTGTGTTACGCGTCAAGAAATTGAGGAATTTTTGAATAGTGTAAATCAGAAGTATGTTATAGACAGTTCCAATTTGGTCGATGATGTCTTGCGAAACAAGATACGTCTTAATCTGCTTCCCATGTTGGAAAAGATCAATCCAGCCGCACGCAAGAATATTTTTACTACCTCACAGAATGTGACAGAGGCTGCTACCGTATTTGATGCGGCAATACAACGATCGATAGACGACGTTTGCCAAAGTGACAAAAATGATATTTCGATAGAAAAACTTCTGCAACAGCCATCTCCTGAGAGTACATTATTCTGTATAGTCCGGAAATACGGTTTCTCTTCACCACAATGTTTGCAGATCATCCATCATATTGATGCGCCAAGTGGTCGGGTTTGGAGTTCTCCTACACATGAATTGCTTATTGACCGCGGCCGAATATTGATAGGTCCAAAATACGCGTCGGCTTTTGCACCGATGCGTATTCCGGAAGAAGGAATCTATAATATCAATGGCAAACTGAAGATTTCGTTTGCAGTCGAACCCATGACAGACGATTTTCAGATTAACCGCTCAAAGCAAAACGCTTGCTTGGATGCTGATACCGTCTGTTGGCCACTTTCTGTACGCCCCATATCTCAAGGAGACCGTTTTGTGCCTTTGGGTATGCAAGGGTCAAAATTGATTAGCGATTTCCTCACAGACTGTAAATGCACTATTTTTGAAAAGCGCAACAAATTTGTCATTGAGGATGCAAAGAAACAAATCGTATGGCTTGTTGGAGAACGAATCGATAATAGATGCCGAATAGGATCTTCTACTCGGACAGTGCTAAAAATTTCTCTGCTCTGATGAGATCTTCGGGCGTGTCAATTCCTACTGTTTCGAAATTAGTAATGCCCACTTTGATTTTATAACCATTCTGCAGCCAACGGAGTTGTTCAAGGCTTTCGGCCTTCTCCAGTGAAGATTGGGGTAGGTGGGTTATCTCGTTAAGGACGTCAGTGCGATAGGCATATATACCAAGGTGCTTGAGAAATGGATAATTTTGTAGCCAATACTCTTGGTCTATCCCGCGTACAAATGGTATTACGGAACGGGAAAAATACATGGCATATCCATTGTTGTCAACAACAATTTTGGGGGAATTCGGATTCATTACTGCATCCATGTCTGTAAACCGCTTTCCGATGGTGGCAATTTGTGTGCGTTCGTCGTCAAAGCATCTACAAATGGTTTGCAATTGCTCTTTTCTGACAAAAGGCTCGTCCCCTTGTATATTGACAACAACATCCCAATGTCCGTCAACCTTTCCCATAGCTTCCGCTATCCGGTCTGTTCCGCTTTTGTGGTCAGACCGTGTCATCAACGCTTTGCCTCCGAAACTTTCTACGGCCTTCACTATTCTTTCGTTATCGGTAGCAACGTATACGGTTTCCAAGACGGATGCTGCTTTTTCGTATACATGCTGTATTACATATTTTCCACCTAAAATGGCCAACGGTTTTCCAGGGAAGCGCGACGAAGCGTAACGTGCAGGAATAATTCCAATAAATTTCATCTGATTCTGGTGTTTGGTTTCCACAAAAGTAGAAATATTTTTTGGGGTAACGGTGTAATAACCGGTTTTCTTCTCAATTTTTTAGAGAAATGTTCGCTTCCAACCTTTTTTCTTTGTATTTTTGCTTGACCAATGATAATACCAATATGAAAGAACTAAGTCTAACAGTAAAGATAAAATCTTGCCAGATGGATGAATTACAAACATCTGATGAGGAGTTAGTACGATGTGCTATGAAAGCAACATACCATTCTTATTCTGAATATAGCCATTTTTGTGTAGGCGCTGCTCTTCGCTTGGATGATGGACGCATTGTAATTGGGGCAAATCAAGAGAATGCTGCTTTCTCGGCAACACTGTGCGCAGAGCGCTCTGCCATCTTCGCAGCCCAGGCACAGTATCCGGATCATCACATAGAAGCGTTGGCCATTGCCGCCCGTAACGAAAATGGGTTCTTGGCAGATCCAATATCACCTTGCGGGGAATGCCGACAAGTGATGTTGGGCATAGAGGACAGATACAAGAAACCGATGCGGTTGCTGCTCTATGGCACAAAATGCGTTTATTGCGTAGAACGTGCGGCAGATCTTCTTCCCCTTTCTTTCGTTGATTCCTGCATGCATTAGGACAATATTTGAAATTGAATTGGATAAAGGAAATTATGATAGATTTATTTGTCGCATATAAATATAAATGCTACTTTTGTGAGGTGAGAGATAATCTCAGATAATAATCTTTAATGAAAGGATACAGATGAAACAAACGATTTTAGTGACAGGCGGTACAGGATTTATCGGCTCGCACACCACAGTCGAGCTGTTGCAAGCTGGCTACGATGTTGTCATTGTAGACAATCTTTCCAACTCTAAAATTGAGGTATTGGATGGTATTGAAAAAATTACGGGTGTCCGTCCTGCTTTTGAGAACATAGATTTGAGAGACAAGGAAGCAACGGAGAACGTGCTCAAGAAATATCCAAAAATAGAAGGTATCATCCATTTTGCCGCATCCAAGGCTGTAGGTGAGAGTGTGGAGAAACCGCTTCTCTATTACCGTAACAATATTGTGTCGCTTGTCAATCTTCTCGAATTGATGCCGATGTACAATGTAAAGGGTATCATCTTCTCATCCAGTTGTACGGTATACGGACAACCTACTCCAGAGAACTTGCCTGTTACAGAGAATGCGCCCATACAAAAGGCCCTCTCTCCTTATGGCAATACGAAGCAGATCAATGAGGAAATCATACAGGACTTTATCCATAGTGGCGCACCCATAAAATCTGTCATACTCAGATATTTCAATCCAATTGGCGCACATCCCTCAGCGCTGATCGGTGAGTTGCCCAATGGCGTACCTATGAACCTCATACCCTTTGTTACGCAAACCGCTATCGGCATCCGCAAAGAGCTTAAAATTTTTGGCAACGACTATAATACGCCTGATGGAACTTGTATCCGTGACTATATCTATGTCGTAGACTTAGCCAAGGCTCATGTAGCAGCTATGGCACGAGTACTTGACCAAGATACAGCACCGATAGAGTATTTCAATATCGGTACGGGAACAGGTGTTTCAACACTCGAAGTTGTTGAGGGATTTGAAAGAGCAACCGGAGTGAAGGTTAATTGGACCTATGCACCTCGTCGTGAGGGTGACATCGAGAAAGTTTGGGGCAATGTAGACAAGGCCAATAGCGTGTTGGGATGGAAAGCAGAAACCCCGCTTGATGATGTACTAAGAAGTGCCTGGAAGTGGCAACTTAAACTTAGAGAAGACGGAATTATGTAACGCTCGAACTTTTTGGGGAAAAGATAATTCAAAAAAGAGAAGACTATGCTGAATGGCCTTCTCTTTTTTTAGTATGCTCGGCATGAGCATTGTCTAACGTAACCATCCGAAACAAGCCGACTTGTTTCGGATGGTTATGATGTTCTGGAATACTCCAGAGCATCGTAGTGTATCAAGTGCTATTCCTATTTAGGAATTGTTGTACTAGTCAAGCCACTTTACGTAGCAGAAATCCTGACGGTGGGGAAGGTTCACATTCTTTGGGAACATGCGGACGCAACCCTTGTATGCGCCTGCAACATCAGGCTCAAACTCAACTTCGAAGGTGTAGTTGTTGCCTTCGTGACCGACTACATTGAACTCGCGTACACGGAAGATACGTTCTTCGCCTGTGCTCTTGTCGTTCTTGATGGATACAAATTCCAAACCGACAGCATCATTGAGGCCTTGCTCGTCGATGACGTAACGCAATTTGTACACCTTTCCGGTTTCTGCGCCCATCAATACAGAGTCGTCCTTGGATACTACATGTATGCTGTCCCAACGTTTTGCCACTTCCTCTTTCCATTCTGCAATTTCTTTTGCCAAACGGCATCCGTCAGCAGCAAGTTTCTTGAAACGGGCAGCCTCCTTGGTGTAGAACTTGTCATAATAGTCATCAAGTTGGCGCTTCATAGTATAGTGGGGAGCAATTGTTGCAATCGAGTTCTTGATGGTCGTTACCCAACCTTCACTGTAACCCTTCTCATTCTTGTCGTAATAGAGAGGCTTGATTTCATTTTCAAGCAGGCTATAGATTGTGGCAGCATCCAGCTGGTCCTGGTATTCCTGGTTCTGGTAGGTACGCTTTTGAGGCAATGCCCATCCAGCGCCCTTGCGATATCCTTCAACCCACCATCCGTCAAGCACGGAAAGATTGACAACACCATTCATCTCAGCCTTTTCTCCAGACGTACCTGATGCCTCAAGAGGACGAGTCGGAGTGTTCATCCAGATGTCTACACCAGACACAAGGCGGCGGGCAAGTTGCATGTCATAATCCTCAAGGAAGATGATCTTTCCGAGGAATTCCGGACGTTGGCTGATTTCGAAAATACGTTTGATCAGTCCCTGACCTGCGCCGTCTGCCGGGTGTGCTTTTCCGGAGAAGAAGAACAGAACCGGACGCTCGGGATCGTTGACAATCTTTGAGAGTCTCTCAAGGTCGGTAAAAAGTAGATGTGCACGCTTGTAGGTTGCGAAGCGACGACAGAAACCGATCATCAGGGCATTGGGATTGATACGTTCCAAGAGAGAAACGACACGCGACGGGTCTCCCTGGTTCTTAAGCCATGTCTCAGTGAATTTTACACGAATGTATTCAACAAGTTTCTTCTTGAGTGCCATACGGGTCTCCCAAATCTCATCATCGGGAACATTGTAAATGGCATGCCATATTTTCTCGTTGCTTTGGTCTTCGATGAAATTCTCTTCGAAATATTTTGCATAGACCTTACGCCATTCTGTAGCCGTCCATGTGGGGAAGTGTACACCATTGGTGACATAGCCTACGTGGTTTTCCTCAGGATAGTAGCCTTTCCAAATGGGGGAGAACATCTGTTGACTTACCCAACCATGAAGTTTACTTACACCATTGACTTCCTGACAGGTGTTGCATGCGAAAACTGACATGCAGAAACGCTCTGAGTGGTCATCGGGGTTTTGACGTCCCATACCGATAAATTCATCCCACGAGATACCAAGCATTTGGGGGTAGCCGCCCATGTACTTGCCAAAGAGGGATTCGTCGAAATAGTCGTGGCCTGCCGGAACAGGAGTATGAACGGTATAGAGGGAGGAAGCACGTACAAGTTCGAGAGCCTGGTTGAATGACATTCCTTCCTTGATATAGTCGCAAAGGCGTTCCAAGTTGCAAAGTGCGGCATGACCCTCGTTGCAGTGGTAAATATCCTTTTTGATTCCGAGCTTCTTCAACATCAAAATACCACCGATACCCAACAGAATTTCCTGTTTCAATCGGTTCTCGTTGTCACCGCCATAGAGAGAGTGGGTGATGGGCTTGTCGTATTCTGAGTTCATCTCGTTGTCAGTGTCGAGCAGATAGAGTTTGATGCGTCCGACATTGACTTGCCAAACATAGGCATGCACTTGATAGTTCATATAGGGAACATCGATGACAACGGGATTCCCGTTTTCATCAAGTACACGTTCGATGGGCAGAGAATTGAAGTTCTGGGCTTCATATTTGGCTATCTGCTGACCATCCATGCTAAGTGACTGGGTGAAATATCCGTAACGATAAAGGAAACCTACACCGCACATGTCAACATTGCTGTCGGAGGCTTCTTTCATGTAGTCACCTGCAAGCATTCCCAAACCTCCCGAGTAGATTTTCAGTACTTGGTTGATTCCGTATTCCATGCAGAAATAGGCTACGGAAGGACGCTTCTTGTTGGGTTTCACATCCATATAGGCGCGGAAGGACTTGTACACGTCCTTGACACGTTTCATAATGGCCTTGTCCTTCACAATGGCCTCCTTGCGGTCGTAGCTTAGACGGTCGAGGAGGAGTACAGGATTGTGGCCGACCTCTTCATAGAGATCTGCATCGAGGCTTTTCCACATATCCCGTGCCTCATAGTTCCATGCCCACCACATATTGTGAGCCAATTCGTCCAAGCAATTCAACTGCTCGGGAAGTCTAGATTTGACTGTCAACTCTTTCCATTGCGGTTCGTTGGCGTAGTCAGCTTTAATCTTCATAGTTTGTTTGAATTGATGTATGATTGTTAGTGTATTCTCTTTTCTGCTTTCTGGAGTGCATAGTTGTACGCTGATGTGTAATATTTGATGAATTCACTCCATAGCGCTTTTTTGGAAAGCGCTTCTGCATTTTTTCTTGATTTACGGACTTCTGTTGGCGTAAAGCGTGCGAATTCCATGATTGTAGACTTGATGGCATCTGCCACTTCGGAGTAATTGTAGTCGTCCCGGTGTATTACCTTGACACCATCAAGAATCTCGCCATTATGACCAATCGTGTTGTTTGCCCAAAGGCCGAATCCAGCCAAATCGGTAGTAATACAAGGGACATGAAAGGCGATAGCTTCCAGTGGTGTGTATCCCCATGGCTCGTAATATGAAGGATATATGCAAAGGTCATTTCCCAATATGACATCATAATATTTCATATCTACGATGCCATCATTGCCGATAAGATAACTTGGAATGAAAATCACCTTGACCTTGTCTTCCGAGTGGTTCCACATATTGAGGTTGCGTAACATCGCCAATACATTGTCTCCGCTCATGTCATGCAGCCAGTGTGTAATCATAGGGGTCTCTAAGGCTGTGTCAAAGGAATCGTTACTTCTCATCCGTTCCGCCAAGTCTTGCCGTGGGCCAAATACCCATCCGGGAACTTCAATAAATGCGATGACCTGACGGTTGAATGACGGGTCGTTATTCAGACGTGACATAGCTTCAAGGTATACGTCGATACCTTTGTTGCGGAATTCGTAGCGTCCGCTTGTGCTTACAATAAGCACGTTCTCGTCAAATGTGCAGCCGGTAAGCGCATTTGCCAGTTTCAGAAGACGTTTGCGGGCAGCTTTGCGTTTAGTGGAGAATGCCCGTCCTTGAGGGACAAAATCGTTGTCGAAACCATTTGGCAACACGCAATCAACAGGCTTGTCGAGTAATTCAGCACATTCCTTAGCTGTAATGTCACTCACGGTAGTAAAACAGTCAACGTACAATGCCGTTTGTTTTTCAATAGACTGCTTACTTTGCATGTTCAGCTCATTCGCCATTTGATCGCCATTGTATGCCCATAAATAATTATACAATGGCTTATTGTTTCCAGCAATGCTGCGGCCAATACTTGTGGCATGTGTTGTAAATACAGTCGCAATTTGGGGAAGTTCATGCTGAATGTACAACAAGCCGAGCCCTGTCATCCATTCGTTTGCATGGTAGATGACCTTTTTGTCTTTTGTGATACCAAATTTACAGAAACTTTCTACAACCTTAGCAGCAGCGTATGAGAACATCGATGCCTCGTCGTAGTCACCGTATGCGTGGAGACTGTCAACCTTGTACCATTCCCACATCTGGGTGTATATATGGTCCTTTTCTTGATAAAACGGTGTAAAATCTACTAATATGGATATTGGGTTTCCTGGGATGTTCCATCGGCCAATGCGTACGATAAGGCCTTCTTCTTGGGCATACTTTTGCCAATCCGGAAACAATGTTTTATCTTCACAAAAAAAAGGACATTCCTTGTCCTTCCAACAGTCGGGACCTATGAATACAAGACCATCGCCCATTGTTTCATGCAATGTGCGTGCTCTTGTGGAAAGAACGGTATATATTCCGCCAACTTTATTACATACCTCCCAACTCGACTCAAAAATGTAGTCTGGAGTTAAATTGATATTTTCCATAAAAAGCGAATAGCGTTGCAAATTTACTATAATAATTGTAAAGGCCAAATTATTGGGTATTTATTTTTCCAAAAAGCACCCTTTTCTTGACGTATTTCATTAACTTTGCATCGTTAGACCCCAAGCGCTTGCGTGTCTTGTTTGACACGTTCAAGTCGCTTTTAAAAATTGCATTGTGATTATGAAAATACGCTTTCTAAAATACACATCCTTGACGTTTTTCTTCTGCGTCTTTTGTAGCTTGGTAACATTGGGTCAAGATAATAACAATCACTTTATTGGATATCTATACAATTCTGAATATCAAGTATTTTTGAAGATAAACTTTCGTGACAATAATATTGTAGTTGATGGTCAGGATGTATTTGGAGAAGTGCCGGGATATTTTGGAGCCATTAGAGATACTCGCAAGTGGCTTATAACTGATGCAAAAAAGAAAGGCCAAAATGTTTACTCCCTTGGTATTACCAATGATTATGGAAGTGAAGATTTGTCGGCAACGCTTCGGTGTAACAGTGACGGAACATACACCCTAAAGCAGATGAGTGGAAGCAGAATCAAGATAGTGGTAAACAGAAAATGGGTAAAAATACCTTCTGAACTGATTTTCACATGTAACGACATGCAGAAATAACAATCGATATGGGAACTATGGCCAGCAGAATTTTTATAAAAGCAATATTATTGTCTTTATTTTTTTATTTGGGAAATAGTACAAGTTGTGCCCAGCAATATAAGCCCAGTGTGTCAATACTTGGTGATTCTTATTCTACGTATGAGGGATATGTGACGCCGGCAACAAATGAGGTGTGGTACTATGCAAAACCAGGCCAAAAGACGGACGTGGAGTCTGTAGGGCAGACGTGGTGGCATCAGCTCATCTGTGAAATGAACTATCGTCTCTGCATCAATAACTCCTATAGTGGCTCTACAATATGTTATTCTGGATATGACGGAAATGACTATTCGGCACGTTCGTTTCTTAACAGAATGGACAATTTAGGTTGCCCCGATATTATATTTATTTTTGGAGCGACAAATGACAGTTGGGCAAATTCTCCTTTGGGCGAATATAAATATGGCGATTTTACCTTCGGAGACTATTATTATTATCGACCTGCATTGTCCGCTATGCTCTTTCACATGCAACAACGTTACCCTAATGTCAAACTTTATTTCTTGTTGAATGACGGGTTGAGGGATGAAATTTCCCAGTCTACAAAGGTGATTTGCCAACATTACAACGTGAAATGCATAACACTCAAAGATATAGACAAAGTCAATGGGCACCCAACAATAAAAGGGCATTGTCAGATTGCCCAACAAGTGAAAAGTGTCATTCTCTGTTGTGCTGCGGAAAAAGAATGATGTGCATGCTTTTTTGTATAAAAAACATACACGGGGCTTTATAATGGGTCTATAAGACGAATCTGTAGCCTACTGTAAACAGGAAACAATATTTTTTCGTCTTGTCGCCAGGTACATCATATGTATTTGTCAATCCTATATTGTATCGGGCATCAAGTACTACATTCATGTATTCATAGGAAATGCCAACAGGTATTGAAACTCCAAATTTCTTGGGCGAATAGTTATTGTCTGTTTTTTCGGTTGTTTCTGAAGGTTTTTTCCCTCCATCCTCCTGTAATTCATAACTCGTTTCGTCCCACTTTATTTTTCCTGAGAGTCCAAAATCTGCTTGAATGCCAGCATTACACGAAAAGTTTTTTGCAACGTAGATCTGGGCCATTACGGGAACACATAAATAGGATAAGTCCGCACGTACATTTTGCATGCCAATGCTTATCTTTTTATTTGAGGTCGTGTATTC
This sequence comes from Akkermansia muciniphila, assembly GCA_963621665.1. Taxonomy (GTDB): domain Bacteria; phylum Bacteroidota; class Bacteroidia; order Bacteroidales; family Bacteroidaceae; genus Prevotella. The sequence goes on from CAVFEZ010000027.1 coordinate 22,803, forward strand.
AATGTTGTTGTATCGGTTCCCCTGATTGGAGTAATAGGCACCAACTGAAACTCCTATGGAGGATGAAACCTGGTAAGCTACATCAAGTCCCCCTGAGAATCCCCCCTTGTATTTGGTATCTAATGAATTCCCGCCTACCGTAAACAATTTGTCATTTGTATTAGTTAAACTGACACCGATTTTAGGTAATATGGAGAATGTACCTGTTTTCTGCTGTGCTGAGAGTGTTGTTGCACTGAGAATTGCTAATGTAACAATGGTCTTTCTCATGTTCTTCTATTTGTGGTTGATATTAGGATGAGACTTTTTGATACTATCCTATGGCTTTTTTAGTCTAAACGAATTTAGGTGGAAAATATTGCATTAAACGAAATCGGTTTGGGTATTGTTACCCAAACCGATTGTATCATAACTTCATATAAAGATTGACTCAGTCCTTGTTGGCCCGTTTGCGCGCCTGGTGATCAAGGATTGATTTGCGCATACGCATATTTTTAGGTGTCACCTCAACAAGTTCGTCTTCCTTGATGTATTCGAGGCATTCCTCAAGACTCATTACCGTTTTAGGGATAACACGGGCCTTTTCATCACTTCCACTGGCGCGGACGTTGGTAAGCTGTTTTGCTTTGGTGACGTTTATGACGAGATCGTTGTCATGTACATGCTCTCCGATAACCTGGCCTGCATACACTTCCTCGCCCGGGTCGATAAAGAATTTTCCGCGGTCTTGCAACTTATCGATACTGTATGCGTAGGACGTTCCGGTTTCAAGGGCTATCATAGATCCGTTGAGTCGACGCTGGATTTCCCCTTTGTAAGGTTGGTATTCTTTATAGCGGTGGGCCATGATGGCCTCTCCTTGAGATGCAGTCAATACATTCGTTCGCAAGCCGATAATTCCACGTGACGGAATGTCAAACTCTATGTCAACACGATCACCCATTGTTTGCATGGAAGTCATCTCTCCCTTACGGCGTGTTACCATATCAATCATCTTGGAAGAAAACTCTTCAGGGACATTGATGGTCAGTTCTTCAATAGGTTCGCATTTTACGCCGTCAATTTCTTTGTAGATAACCTGTGGCTGACCGACTTGAAGTTCATAACCCTCGCGGCGCATTGTTTCAATAAGTACGGAGAGATGGAGCACGCCTCTTCCGCTTACGATCCATTTGTCTGTGGAATCTTCAAAGGGACGCACGCGCAAAGCCAAGTTCTTTTCCAATTCTTTTTGTAAACGGTCATTGATGTGTCGGCTGGTTACAAACTTTCCTTCTTTACCAAAAAA
>CAVFEZ010000027.1:24100-29841 GCA_963621665.1 Akkermansia muciniphila
AAAAAATGGAGAATCATTGATGGTAAACAGCATGCTCATTGTCGGTTCATCAATGGCAATAGGTGGCAGCGGCTCCGGTTTTTCATTGTCGCAAATGGTATCTCCAATTTCGAAATTTTCTAGACCGACTACAGCACAGATGTCACCGCTGTGTACCTCTTCAACTTTTTTCTGTCCCATGCCATCAAAAACATGGAGTTCTTTGATACGTGTCTTTTCTTGGGATCCGTCGCGATGGCAAATAGTGACAGGTAGGTTTTCTTTAAGTGTACCACGGTGTACTCGTCCTACTGCAATACGTCCGGTATAACTGCTGTAGTCTAGCGAGGTGATGAGAAGTTGAGGAGTACCTTCCAGCATCTTTGGCGCCGGAATTACTTCCACGATTTTGTCAAGCAGATAGTCAATATTGTCTGTTGGCTTATTCCATTCCTCTGCCATCCATCCATTTTTTGCAGACCCATAGACTACGGGGAAATCCAACTGGTCTTCTGTGGCATTGAGAGAAAACATAAGGTCGAATACCATCTCGTATACTTCTTCGGGGCGGCAATTAGGCTTGTCCACCTTATTTACAACGACAATGGGTTTCAACCCGATTTGAAGAGCCTTTTGGAGAACGAAACGTGTTTGTGGCATAGGGCCTTCGAATGCATCAACAAGCAAAATGCATCCATCTGCCATATTAAGAACGCGCTCTACTTCTCCTCCAAAATCGGAGTGCCCCGGAGTATCAATAATATTGATTTTCACTCCTTTCCAATTGATGGAAACGTTTTTCGAAAGTATTGTTATACCGCGTTCACGCTCCAGATCATTGGAGTCCAATACCTGGCCGCTGTTATCCTGGCCTTCACGGAATAGTTTTCCAGCCAACATCATTTTGTCGACAAGGGTGGTTTTTCCGTGGTCGACGTGAGCAATGATCGCAATGTTTCTAATGTCTTGCATAATTACCTTAAAAAATCAAGTGCAAAATTAGTGATTTTTATCGATATAGCACGATTTGTGCCTGTAATTTTCAATAAAATAGGATTGTTGTGAGATGACTGGGAGGAAGACTTGACGTTGCACTTATGTAAAAACTCTGTTATTTGTTTGTCTGTTTTTTGCATTTGCACTACCTTTGCATACCATTTTTGTGACAAATACATACAAATGTATGTTGCTGGAATGGAGAATGAACATCGTTTTAATGTAAGCGACCAAGGCGGGTTTTAAAAAGCCTTTTGACGTATTCATGGAAGTGTTTGTGTGAATTTTGCTTTTTCTGAAGACGCATACCGAATTATGCGGCAACAGACAATGAAAAAGATTCAAGTGTAAAAGGCCCGAAGGACAATCCCGTCAAAATACAATTTATAATGCGTGGATTTTTAAGCGCACCCTATTTATATGGCTAGAAAAAAGAAACCGTTGCCAATATTGGAAAATATTACGATAGAGGCAGTTGCTGCTGAGGGTAAAGCCTTGGCCCATGTCGATGACATGGTTGTGTTTGTCCCGTTTGTCGTACCTGGTGATATCGTAGACCTGCAGGTAAAACGCAAGAAACATCACTATTGTGAAGCAGAAGTCGTAAGGTTTATCAAGAAGAGCAGTATACGCCAACAACCCATGTGTAAACATTTTGGTATTTGCGGAGGATGCAAATGGCAAAATCTTCCTTATGAAGAACAATTGAAGGCAAAACAAAAACAGGTGTTTGATCAGTTGTCACGCATAGGGAAAGTGGAATTGCCAGAATTTCGTCCTATCATGGGTTCCGTAAAAACGAAGGAATATCGTAACAAACTGGAGTTTGGATGTTCCAACAAGCGTTGGCTTACGCGCGAGCAAGTGGTGAGTCAAATAAGTTTTGACAATATGAATGCTATTGGCTTTCATATCACGGGGGCATTCGATAAGATATTTCCGATAGAACGCTGTTGGCTTATGGATGATTTGCATAATCGGATAAGAAACGCCATTCGCGATTATGCCAATGAAAACAATTTCGCTTTTTATGATCTGAGGGAGCAGCGCGGACTCTTGCGTGATATTGTTCTTCGGAATTCGAACTCAGGCGAGTGGATGGTCTTGATACAGTTCCATTATGATGAAGAAGACGATGAATTGAAGGCAAAAGGTTTGCTTCAATTTCTAGTAGATAAGTTTCCAGAGATTACCACCTTATTGTACGTGAACAATCAAAAATGCAATGATACATTTGGGGATTTACCCGTTGATGTGTTCAAGGGTAATGGGTATATATATGAGATAATGGAGGGACTGAAATTCAAGGTGGGTCCCAAAAGTTTCTATCAGACGAATACGGAGCAAGCATATCATTTGTATTCGGTTGCACGAGATTTTGCTGAACTGACAGGAAAAGAGCTTGTTTATGACCTTTATACAGGGACAGGAACGATAGCTAATTTTGTCGCAGGGTACGCTAAAGATGTAATAGGTATAGAATACGTTCCTGAAGCCATTGAAGATGCAAAGGTAAATTCGGAAATCAACAATATCTCTAATACAAGATTCTTTGCTGGTGACATGAAGGATATTCTCAATGATGCTTTTGTGGACAAATATGGCCGGCCGGATGTCATCATCACTGATCCGCCGCGGGCAGGAATGCATCCGGATGTAATAGATACGATACTTCATGCCCAACCTCGACGTATAGTATATGTAAGTTGTAATCCTGCAACGCAGGCACGCGATTTGTCGTTACTGGATGCTGATTATAAAGTGACGGCAGTACAACCAGTCGACATGTTCCCGCATACTCCACATGTGGAGAACGTTGTGAGATTGGATCGCAGATTCTAAGTCTCGGAACCAATAACTAAAAATCTATGATAACAAAAAAAACGTTGTTAACGGGGGCCTTGTCGGGATTAGTCCTGATATGTGGAGCCCAAGAGAAAAAAGCTAAGTTGACAGTTCTTAGCGACATCAAGTTCAGCGGATACATCATGACCCAATACCAGTATAGTGGACAACATGATGCTGAAAGCAACTCTTTCAATATTCGTATGGGACGTTTGGCGTTGGAAGGGCGAGTCCTTAAGGATTTCTATTGGAAAGCCCAGCTGCAAGTCAACGGCAATACCTCCACATTGGGAACCTCCCCGCGAGTAGTTGACCTCTTTATAGAGTGGCAGAAATTTACTCCCTTCAAGGTTAAGGTAGGACAGTTTAAGCGTCCGTTTACCTTCGAAAACCCTATGCACCCTATCGACCAGGGATTCATGAGTTATGCCCAATCTGTAACAAAATTGGCAGGATTTTCCGACCGTTCGGGAGAACATGCAAGCAACGGACGCGACATCGGTATACAGTTACAGGGCGATTTGTTGAAAAATGCTTCAGGTCGCAATTTGCTTCACTATCAAGTAGGCGTATTTAACGGACAAGGAATCAACGAAAAGGATGTAGACCAACGGAAAGATATCATTGGAGGAATTTGGGTTATGCCTATTCCGGGAATGCGCATCGGTGCCTTTGGTTGGACGGGCAGTTATTCCAGAAAAGGCACATGGAACGAGAGTACGCTAAGCGGTCAAGTTGTTGAGCGTAGCGGCAAACGCTCTTTGGCAAAGAATCGCTATGCTATAAGTGCAGAATACAAGGCCAATGACTGGACGATCCGTTCTGAATATATCCATAGCCAGGGGTACGCATTCAAAACAACATATCAAAAGTCGACAGATGCAAAGGATTGCACATTGAATACAGCCATTGGCGATAAAGCTGACGGTGTCTATGCCCTTGTTATCGCGCCGATCGTCAAAAATCGCATTCATGCTAAGGTTCGTTATGATCTGTACCGTCCTAGCGCAATATGGACTACAGCCAAGACTCTCTATGAGGTAGGGGCGGACTACGAATTTTCGAAAAATCTGAAATTGAGTGCCGAGTATGCATTTGTCAATGATCGGTCTTTGTCAAAACATAACTACAATATGGTCGATGTAGAATTCGATGTGCGATTCTAAGGCCAGTAACACAGAAACATCAAAAATGAAAACAGACAAAAAGTATACACATCATCATCGCCATTTGGACGAATCGGAAATTTTCAAAAACAAGAACCTGAAAGCCAAACAGAGGAGACGGTACTTGAAAAAGTTCATGATGATAACACTTACACTATTGGCGATAGCTGTCATGCTTGCAGTCTTTTATGCATATTTCATTGACAGACTTCCTTGATGAGGGAATAATTGGGCATGTCGGTTGCAAGTATCTCCGGCATGCCCATTTTCAGTGAAAGGAGAGGATGTTTCGCGCGTTTTTATTCTTAAATTTGGCTGTGATACATATTTTGACTACCTTTGCAACTATTAAAAGTAATTTTTTTATATAAAAGTGACAATATAAATGGCTAAAAAATTTGCAGAGCACAATGGCCTAAACCTAACTCAGGTTAATTCGGACATATTGGAACTGTGGAACAAGAAAGACGTTTTCCATAAGTCCATAGAGGAGCGAGATGGGTGTCCTCAGTTTGTATTTTTCGAAGGACCTCCATCTGCCAACGGTCATCCCGGTATTCACCATGTATTGGCACGTGCTATAAAAGATACTTTCAATCGCTACAAAACGATGAAGGGATTCCAAGTACATCGCAAGGCAGGTTGGGACACTCATGGCCTTCCTGTTGAATTGGGTGTAGAAAAGGAATTGGGTATTACAAAGGCAGATATTGACAACAAGAATTCTGACAAATATATATCTGTAGAGGACTACAACCGCAAGTGTCGTGAGAACGTGATGATGTATACGGCTGAATGGCGAAAACTTACCGAAGAAATGGGGTATTTCGTAGATTTGGACCATCCTTACATTACTTATGACAACAAATATATAGAGACATTATGGTGGCTGTTAAAACAATTGTACAATAAGAACTTGTTGTACAAAGGATACACCATCCAACCGTATAGCCCCGGTGCCGGAACTGGATTGAGCTCCCATGAGCTCAATCAGCCTGGTTGTTACCGTGACGTAAAGGATACCACATGTACAGCATTGTTCGAAATTCTTGAGCCTAAAGAAGGATGGACATCCTGGGGCAAGCCTTATTTTTTGGCATGGACGACGACACCTTGGACATTGCCCTCCAATACAGCCTTGTGTGTCGGACCAACATACAAATATGTTGCTGTTCAGACGTACAATGCTTATAATGATGCCCCTGTTACAGTCATTATAGCAGAGACGTTGTTGGCATCCTATATGAATCCCAAAGGCAAGGATTTGCCATTGGAAGAGTACAAGCATGGTGATAAGGTCATACCTTATAAAGTAATAGGAGAGTATACCGGTCGCGAATTAGAAGGAATCCATTACAAGCAGTTGATGCCTTGGGTAAAACCGACTGCAAAACTAGACGGTAATACCTCCTCATTCGTTAAGGAATATGCGGAATCTCACCCCGAGAAGATTTTTGACGGAGAGAATGGGAAAGACCGTTTCGTAGAAATGGGCGAAATGGCTTTCCGTGTCATTCTTGGTGACTACGTGACCACAGATGACGGTACTGGCATTGTACACATCGCGCCTACCTTCGGTGCGGATGATGCAAAGGTAGCGAAGGATGCCAATATTCCGTCTTTATTTCTCATCAACAAAAGAGGAGAAACGCGCCCCATGGTCGACATGGAAGGCAAATACTATACGTTCGATGAACTTGACCACAATTTCATCAGTCAGTGCGTCGATGAAAAGGCATATGGACACCATGCTGG
>CAVFEZ010000027.1:29851-33201 GCA_963621665.1 Akkermansia muciniphila
TGCTCCTAAGTATAACATTGATGGAAAATACGACGAGGCAGCCGCTTCCAAAGCCGAAGATTTGAATGTTATCCTCTGTTTGGAGATGAAGCAGGATGGTTTGGTATTCAAGATCGAGAAACACATCCATAATTATCCTCACTGTTGGCGTACAGACAAACCCATCCTATATTATCCCCTTGATAGTTGGTTCATACGTTCGTCTGCTATGAAGGAACGGATGTCTGAACTGAACAAGACCATCAACTGGAAGCCTGAATCAACAGGAACTGGACGTTTCGGCAATTGGCTGGACAACTTGAACGACTGGAATCTTTCACGTTCTCGTTTTTGGGGAACTCCCCTCCCCATATGGAGCAACGAGGAAGGCGAACGTTTGTGTATCGGCTCTGTAGAAGAACTGTACGATGAAATTGAGAAGAGCGTGGAATATGGTCTTATGCCGGCTAATCCATTCAAGGATAAAGGATTTGTACCCGGAGACTATTCTCAGGAAAATTATGACAGAATAGACCTCCATCGCCCCTTTGTCGATAACATTGTCTTGGTGAGCCCTACAGGGAAGCCAATGAAGCGGGAAAGTGATTTGATAGACGTGTGGTTTGATTCGGGCTCCATGCCTTATGCTCAAGTGCACTACCCCTTTGAAAATCGCGAAGTTATAGACAACCGTTCCGCTTTCCCTGCAGATTTTATCAATGAAGGTGTGGACCAGACCCGCGGATGGTTCTTTACGCTTCATGCAATTGCCACAATGGTATTCGACAGTGTTGCGTTCAAGAACGTTATTTCATCAGGACTTGTACTTGATGCCAAGGGACTAAAGATGTCCAAGCATTTAGGCAATGCGGTCAATCCGTTTGAGATGATCGACAAGTACGGAGCAGACCCCGTACGTTTCTATATGATGACCAATTCCGAACCTTGGGACAATCTGAAATTCGACCCCAATGGTGTCGATGAAGTGCGCAGAAAGTTCTTCGGTACCTTGTACAATACCTATTCGTTTTTTAGCCTTTACGCCAATGTAGATGGTTTCTGTTTTGAAGAGCAGGAAATCCCTGTTGACGAGCGTCCTGAAATAGACCGATGGATATTGTCTGTACTGCACACATTGATTAAATCCGTTGAGCGTGAATTGGACGATTATGATCCAACGCGGGCAGGAAGACTTATAGATACGTTTGTCAACAACGATTTGAGCAATTGGTACGTCCGTCTGAACAGAAAACGTTTTTGGGGGAAGGAAATGAGCAAAGACAAGCTCTCTGCTTACCAAACCCTTTATGTTTGTCTTGAGACCGTAGCTAAGTTGTTGGCACCTTTCGCGCCATTTTATGCGGATCAACTTTATTTGGATCTTACCCAAGCAACAGGACGAGACAATGTTGACTCTGTACATCTCACGCGCTTCCCAAAAGCAGACGAGACCTTGATAGATGCCAACTTGGAGCAGCGTATGGAAGTTGCCCAGCGTATCACGTCCATGGTATTGGCTCTTCGCCGTAAAGTTAACATAAAGGTGCGCCAACCTCTTCAGGCCATTATGATACCTGCAAATGACGACAACCAAAAGAAGCTTATCCAGGCGGTAAAGGATCTCATTATGAATGAGGTCAACGTCAAGGAACTTCGTTTTGTCGAAACTTCTGGTGTCTTGGTAAAGAAAGTCAAATGTAATTTCCGTACAATGGGCAAAAAGTATGGAAAGATGATGAAGGGCGTCGCTTCAGAGATGTCCGCGCTCGATCAAGAACAGATTGCCGAGTTTGAAAAAGCCGGTTCGATTTCGATTGAGATTGAAGGAAATACTCTGAATGTTGACATCGCTGATGTTGAAATTATCAACGAGGACATTCCCGGTTGGCTTGTTTCAAACGAAGGAAATCTGACTGTAGCCCTTGATGTCGAATTGACGGACGAACTTCTTAAGGAAGGTATGGCACGCGAATTAATAAACCGCATCCAAAATATGCGAAAAGAAATGGGACTTGAAATAACAGACCGCATACGTGTGACTATTGCCAAAAATCCTAAAGTCGAAGATTCCATCTCAGTATACAAGGAATATGTCCAAACACAAGTGCTTGCCGACGACATTACTATCGAGGACAATGATGGAGAAGAAATAGACTTTGATGACTTCAAACTCAACATCAAGATTGTGAAGTCCTAAAAGACTTAGTATATGGGGAGGAATTGCAAATATGGAATTCCTCCCCATCGAAATACAAATTATTAACCAATCTATTTAAGCCATGGCAGAGAAAAAACGTTACAGTGATGAGGAATTGGAGGAATTCCGTACCATCATCAATCAAAAACTGAGCCTTGCTCGTCGTGACCTCAAGGCAATGACAATGCAATTGCGGAATGCTGATGGAAACGATGTCAATGATACATCTCCAACCTACAAAGCATTGGAGGAAGGAAGTATGACGCAAACAAAAGAAGATCTTGTACTTATGGCAAACCGTCAGCAAAAATTCATACAAGGTCTGGAAGCTGCCCTTGTGCGGATAGCAAACGGGACATACGGAGTAGATCGGATCACAGGAGAACTGATACCCAAGGAACGCCTGCGCATTGTTCCTCATGCCACACTGAGCGTCGCGTCAAAGAATGCACGTAAAAAATGACAGAAATAACAAATACAAAGAAACGCATTTCACATGACGGTATCTTAGCTGTCATCCTTATTCTCGTCATCTTAATAATCGATCAGATTATTAAGATGACGGTTAAAACCCATATGTGCTTGGGGGAATCAATACGGGTAACCGATTGGTTCTTTATTGATTTTGTGGAGAACAATGGAATGGCCTATGGAATGACGTTCTTCAACAAATTGGTTCTTAGTGTATTTCGGATAGTGGCTATATCCGCAATTGCATATTATATATACAAAGTCTTAAAGCAAGTACATCGAAGAGGGTATATCGTTTGTTTGTCAATGGTGTTGGCGGGAGCTGCCGGAAACATCATCGATTGTTTGATATACGGACTCATATTCAATGCCTCATCCTTCTACAGCGTATCGCAATTTGTACCTTGGGGTGAAGGTTATTCAACCTTTCTACATGGTAAAGTAGTTGACATGTTCTATTTTCCCCTTGTCGTTACAACTTGGCCTCAATGGGTTCCGTTTTTTGGCGGACAGGAATTTATATTTTTTTCTCCTGTTTTTAATTTTGCCGATGCCTGCATCAGTGTTGGGGTCGTGTTGCTACTATTGTTTTATAGGAAAGATTTGGAATCGGTTGGTACAATATTCTCAATAAAGAAAAGAACCAAATCTCCTTCCAAATAATTCCAGGACTGGATATAGAGATTTGACTTAAATGAGTTTG
>CAVFEZ010000028.1:0-32342 GCA_963621665.1 Akkermansia muciniphila
GTCTGTCGTCCCTACGGGACTCGCAAGTTGCGATATTTTTACCGGACACCAATAATTGTATTTCCGCCTTGAACGGCCGAAAACTGTTCTATGGCTTTTCGAAGTGCTGGTAGTCTTTGGAGTGTTTCCAATGTCCGCCCCAACGGAATCCGTGTCGGGTGAACTCCTTGTAGCAAAGGTCTTGGGTGTCAATCTTATAGTCGAATGTTCGGGTGCGGTCGGCGTAGGGTTTCCCGGCCGCAGGACTTGTGCGGGTAGTGCCGTTGCGCAGTCGCTTTACATGAGGATTGTATAGGGGATTGATGTCTACGGCGCGTCCCTTGCTATGGTTGGAGAGGGTGTGGGAGTTGGCGACGGTACGATAGTTGAAGCACGTCGTGTTGTTGGCTGTCATTGACCGTTCGTCATCCGCCCCGTATTCATCGACCAGCATCATGCGCTCGATAGGGTATCGGGCGGTGTAGAGTGTGCGGAAGATGTCGATGAGGTCGTCACTGATGTCCTTGTGGCAAATCATTTCGCCGAGTCGTATTTCGCCGTTTCGGGTGTAATGGAGAATCTTGAGATAGCGTAGGTCGGCCAGAGGAATGGTGCAACCCTTCTTGTATGATTTCCCTTGTATGCGTCGCTGTATGCGCTCGTCTATCTTGGTGGAGACGAAACATTTTTCTATGCCGTATTTTTCGATTTCGGCGGGTGTCACCACCGTACCGGCCTTCCATATACTGAGTGCGTCTGTGTATGGAAAGCCGGAAGTGGAATGTAGGGTGGCGGATGTTTCGGTGGTGGCGCATATTGGTGAATTTCCGGCCGTTACGGTGTGAAGCAAGACAAGGGATACAATGGCCGCCGTCAGGATTTCTTTGGACTCTTTGTTCACTGGTATTGGTATTGTAATCGTGTGGTACGAAAAATCCCCGGAGCGAAACGTTCCGGGGATTTTGCTATATAGTCTTGGTTTTGTTCGCTTCTTAGAAGAAGAGGTAGCGGTGGTCTACGACCTTAGCCTTGATGTAGAGTTCCTGTGTGAAGTTGGCGGCCATCTGGAGCTGCTTCTGGCGGAGCTGCTGCATCATGGCGCTTTCGTCGTACTTGCCGGGGCGCATGCTCTTGTTGGTCACCTGGAACACGTATACTGCAGCGTTGCCCTTCACGGGAGCGGGAGAGAACTTGCCCTTGGCTACGGCTGCTACTGCACCGCTAAGTGCGGGTTCGCTGGCACCGGTAGTAGCCACGAATACAGGAGAGTCGAAGGTGATCTGATTGACTGTGGTCACCTTGGCGCCCTTGCCCTTGGCGGCGGCGATGCTCTTGACACCATTGAGTTTGGCGATGAGCTGCTCGGCCTTCTTGTCTTTCAGCACTTCAGCCTTGACATATTCCTTCACCTGGGCATCGTCGAGTGAGCGGTAGCCGATGGGGTGGATATCGTCAAGTACGACCACGAGCAGGTGGTTGCTGTTCTCGCCGCACTCATAGAGCGGAGATACGGTGTTCTTCTTTGCGTCGAAGGTCCACTTCAGAGCGTCGCGTGTGCTGCGGATGCCGGCAAGGTAGTGCTCGGAGGTGGTGATGTCCTTGCGCTCCTGTACAGTGTATCCGTTCTTCTGGGCGTTCTTGAGGATGGCCTCGGGAGTCTGGTTGGCGCTGACAAATGCGCTGAACTTGTTGTAGGCGGCCGAGTAGGTGTCACGCGAGAAGGTGACAGACTTCTTGATGACGGCTGCAACGTACTTGTCGATCATGGCCTTGCGGTCGGTCACCTGCAGGATGATGTTGCCCTGTGCCAAAGAGATGTTGGTCAGCTCGTTGACGGCCGATGTGTTGAGCGTGGTGATGTAGTTCTTGGTGTCCTTGTCCATGGAGGGAGCGCTCTGATACTGGCGGGTGGTCATCCATGTCTTGGTACCGGTCTGTCCGTACTGCTTGGCGATGGCCTCAAAGTCGGCACCACCCTTGAGTGCGGTGTAGATGGAGTCTGCACGCTTGTGGGCGTCGGCTGCATCGGTGCCGCCTACCTGTATCATGCGGTACTCGATAGAGTCGGGCAACTGCTGCTTGGAGATGAGGCGGATGAGGTTGAGGGTATTGTCAAACTTGCTCTCGATGATGCCGCTGGTAGCGCCTACGGCCATAGAGTCAAGACGCTGTGCGATATCCTGCGGGAAGGCGTCCTTGGATACGGGAACACCGAGGTAGGATACCAACGATGTGCTCTTGCGTACGATATCAGAAGGATCGTTCTCGGCGGCGAGCTCTTTGGCGTAACCGCCAAATTCCTTCATCAGTGCCTCGTGGTCGGCGGTAGAAGGAGTCACTTCTACGTCAACGTACTTGATGTCGCGTGTCTCGACATACTGCTTGAAGCGGGGCTTGAGCTCATCGTACTTGGCCTTCATGTCAGACTCGCTGATCTCTACCTTGTTGTCGGCAATCGACGAGTAGGGCAGGGCGGCCAGCTCGATCTGGCTCTCCTCGTTGGCGTTCTTGTAGGCCATCTTGGCTTCCACCTTGTTGGAGATCAGACAGTGTGCGAACAGGCTCTGGTATTTCTGTACGAGCAACTGCTGGCGAAGGCTCTTCTCAAGGAAGGTCCAATACTTGTAGATGGTCTCGTACTGCTTGGCGGCCTGAGGGTTGGCGGTCTGCTGGGTCTTGTACTCGGCGAGGAACTTCTTGAGGATATTTACGTCGAAGCGACCTGTCTGCTGGTTGACGAACGGGGTCTGCATCAGCATGGGGTTAGTGCCCTGCTGCAGTACGTTCTGCAGTTCCTGATCGGTGACGGTGAGGCCGAGTTTCTTGGTTTCGTCTTCGATGATTTTGGACTGTACGTAGGTATTCCATACCATGTCCTTCACTTGTGTGAGCTGCTCGTCGTTGAGGTTTTCCTGGCCTTGCTGCATCTTGATGACTTCCGTGTACTCGTCAACGAGTTTCTGGAATTCCTGGATGTCGATTTTGTTGCCCAACACCTCGCCGACCTGCTGGCTTTTGCTGTTCTGTGCGGACTCGCACGAGCGGAAGCCTTCCTCAGCGATGAATGCAAAAAGACCCAAGCCGATAATGCATATCAGCGTGACGCCTTTGCTTCTGATTTTTCCTAATGCTGCCATTATTGTTTATTGTATTATTATTTTTTGTTTCCAATTTGTTCATTGCAAATCGTTTGCGCAATGCTTGACGCGATGCGGACGTTTTGCAAAATGCGTACAAAAATACTAATTTATCGGCAAATATGCGTATGTTTATCTGCAAATTTGCGTTCACGGGGTTACTTTTAGTCTGACGAGTTCGATTTTGGTCATGCTACTCTTGATAATCTGGAACTCGAAGTGTCCGATGGTGACCGTCTCGTTGAGTTTCGGAAAACTCTGGTATTCGTGCAGGATAAAGCCGCCGATGGTCTTGTACTCGTCGCTTTCGGGGAGGTCGAGGTTGAAGAGGTCGTTGACCTTGTCTATCTCGAGTCGGGCGGACAGAAGGTACTGTCCGTCGTCGAGCCGCTTGGCGGTGTAGTTGGTATTGTCGTGCTCGTCTTCGATGTCGCCGAAGATTTCCTCGACGATGTCTTCCAGTGATACGATGCCGCTGGTGCCGCCGAACTCGTCGACGACTACGCCGAGGCTCTTTTTCTGTTGGAGCAGGGTGTGCATGAGTTTTTGGGCGGCCATCGTTTCGGGTACGAAAGGCATCTTGCAGATGCCGTCCTGCCATTTCTGCGGGTTGCGGAACATCTCCGAACTGTGTATGTATCCCACGATGTGGTCGATGTCGTCTTTGTAGACTATGATCTTGGAGTTTCCGCTTTCCATGAATTTCTGCATCAGTGCCTGCAGGGTGCAGGTATTGATGTCGACGGCATTGATTTCGGTTCTCGGTACCATACAGTCGCGCACCTTTGTGTCGGAGAAGTCGAGGGCGTTCTGGAATATTTTCACTTCCTCGTTGATCTCCTCTCCGTTTTGTGCGCTGTCGATGCTTGATTGTACAAGGTAGTCAAGGTCTACTTTGGAAAATCCGTCGTCATCGCTCTCTGCCGTCATCCTGATGCCTACCATTCGGAGGAGAATTTTGGAGAGAAACGTGGAGAAACGGCTGATGGGCCACAGCAGTATGTAGAATAGGAAGGACGGCAATGCGAAGATGTTGAGCAGTCTGTTCGCATTGTTCTTGAAGAGCGTCTTGGGGATAAATTCGCCCGTGAAGAGTATGATGAGTGTAGACAGGATGGTGTCAGCGGTCACGCGCCATCCCATGTCCATATTGCGGAATATGGTATGGTCGAACAGGCTGGCGATGAGTATGCCGTAGATGACGAGCACGATATTGTTGCCCACAAGCATGGTGCTGACAAATCCGTTGGGGTGGCGGTAGAAGGTGGAAAGGATTTTCTGGGTGAGTCCGCTTTTCTCCTTGTCCATTTCTGCAAGCATCCGGTTGCTTGCGACGAAGGCAATCTCCATGCCTGAAAAGAATGCGGAGAGTACCATTGTGACGGCGATGCCGACTAAAAGGGGTATGTCTGTTTCCAAAATAGATGTATGTGTGTCTTAACTGGTGCCGGCCGCTGTTGCGGCGGCGTGTGGCTACTGTTGCGTGGCCGACTTGCGGCGGGGAAGCGGCTGCTGGCGTACGGCCGGCGGTGTGGTGTCGGCCGGTGCGGTTGTTGCGGGTTCGCTCTCGCCTCCCATGAAGTTCTGTTTCTCGAAAGATCCGGTCGCGTTGGAGACGGTGTATCTTGTCATGTTCTCGTCGCTTCTGAAATAGTTGCCTTCCAGTGTCTGTTCAGGGGTGACGAGGCGGGAGTGTACGTACGAGTAGAGCTCGTGCTTGTTCTGGTCCCAGTACAGCAGTTCGCTGGTAAACCGCAGGTCGTCTTTGGTGAGTATGCTGACCCTGCCGCGCAGTTCCCACAGTTTCTGCTGGTCGTAGTAGAAAGCGGTGTCGCACTGGATATAGGAGTAGACGTGGAATTTCTCGTCAAACTGTTCCAGGAACAGTCCTTTCTCGAATATCCAGCGTGAGGGGTTGCGTACTTGATTGACCTCCCATCGCTCGGTGACGATGCGGTACTTGATGACGCCCGAGTCGGAAATGAGCGTGTTGACCCCATAGCTGGTCATCGTCGAGACGGAGTCGCGCTCTCTGATGGCCGGGGCGGTGTGCTCTTTCTGCTCTTGGCAACTGCCGGTCACGAGTGCGGTGAACAGGAGAAGTGCCAGTATGTGGATGCTATACTTCACGCTTTGTATTTACGGGGACGGATATGGTCTATGGGTGGCTTATTCCAGTTTCCACTTGGCAAACCAGCGCTCGTTGAAGGTAAGGCCGATGTTGATGCGGAACGAGTTTTCGGTGATAAACGTCTTTGAGTCCTGCCGTACCCACTGCGCGGAGATGTTGAGTATGGAACGGTTGTTGTAGGAGTTGATGATGGGGATGCCGAAACCGGCGCTGACACTGTACTCCTTGGGACCGTCCTGTCCGTTGATTTTCAAGTAGGGAGTGGTGTAGGACGCTCCGATGCGGTAGCGGACACGCTTCAAAAAACGGCGTGATCTCTCGTTGGCGCAATACTCTCCACCCACGGTGACTTTGTGGCGGTCGGCAAACATGTTGCTCACGGCCTTGTACTGTGCATCGTCGCCTGAAGTGGTGTAGACGGGATATTTCACCGACGACCATTTCTGCAGTGAGTAGTCGGCGCCGAAGCGCCATTTGTTGTTGTGGTTCCATGCGAAGCCCACGCCGTATGTGCTGGGTATCTCAATGGCATTGTGGGCAATGAACTCGGTAGAGTCGCGTACGCCGGTCTGCTTGTTGACGGCTGCAACGACGCATCTCGGGTCAGCCCCGAGTTTGTGGCCGAGACCGTAGGTGACACCGAGGGTCACCTCGTCTTTCTTGGACAGTTTGGCGGTGTACTGCACACCGAAGTCCAGCTTGTAACTGCTGACGTCGGCGTAGTAGTATTTGGATACGGTGCTGACGTAGTTGTCGGTGTAGGCATTGACGATCGACCGCTGGTAACTGCCCCACAGGTAGGAGGCGTTTACGCCGACGGCCAGTCCTTTGAACGGACTCCATCCCAATCCGATATAGACTTGGTGGAGGCCACCCGAACCGGTGTAGGTGTTGGTGTATGAGGTCGATGACAGGCCGTTGGGGCTGTCGCCGATACGCTCAGTGGTAGAGTAGGAATAACCGGTGTTGGTGAAGGGGATGATACCGAAGCTCAGTCCGAGGTTCTTGACCAGTCTGAATCCGGCTATGGCATATTCGAAATTGGCGTTCTTGGCGTTTATCTTCTTGTTGCCTTCCTGATAGTTGGTGAGCTGTCCGGATGCGCCGATGTCAAAGATGAATGTCAGCGAGTCCAGAGATGCATACGATGCAGGGTTGAGATAGTTGATCTGGTTGTGGTCGTGGAATCCCAACGCCAATCCGTTCATACCTTTGTAGGGGGCGCTTGTCTGGTCGCTGAGTACGCCCAGTCCGTATTGACTGTAGGGGGAGTTGGTGCCGCTTTGTGCGAAGGAAACCGCCGATACGATGGCCATGAGGACGGTTGCTATGGCTTTTCTCATTCTTGAATCCGTTGTGTGTAAATAAAAAGCAAAAGGCCGAAGGTGGATACAACGGCCTAATATTCAGTATAACCGGCTGCAAAATTATTGAAAAAATCCGGAATACCGCAATGATAAATGTGAAATATACCTATTCTTGGCGTACCAAGTTGCTTTTTTGAAAAATAAGTTGGTATGTTTTTATCGTCACTTAATCTTGGAAATAGACACGGCGCACACGTGCGCTGATGCCGGTGAGTACCTCGTAGGGGATGGTGTCGAGCGCATCGGACAGTACGGTGACGGGCAGGTGGTCGCCGAAAATCTCCACGCGGTCGCCTTCCTGGCAGTCAATGCCGGTGACATCGATCATGGCCACATCCATGCAGATGTTGCCCACATAGTCGGCGGGTTGGCCGTTGACGAGGCAGTGGCAGTGGCGGTTGCCCAGATGCCGGTTGAGTCCGTCGGCATAGCCGATGGGGATGGCGGCGATGACGCTGTCGTGGTCGATAGTGCCCTTGCGGCTGTAGCCTACGGTCTCGCCCGCCGGTACGTTGCGCTTCTGCAGGATGGTGGTGCGCAGGGTGCACACGTTGCTGAGAATGGCATTGTTGCGCGGGTTGATGCCGTACAGTCCAAGTCCGAGACGGCACATGTCGAGCTGGCGCATCGGGAAATGCTCTATGCCGGCCGAGTTGTCGATATGGCGCAGTATCTTGTGGGGGAAGGCAGCCTGCAGTTGTTTGCTTCCCTCATCGAAGAGAGCGAACTGCTGGTTGGAAAAATCATCGAAACTGTCAGCATCGCTGCCCACAAAGTGGGAAAACACGGAACGGGGGATCACCGAGCTCTGGTTGTGCAGACGCCGGATGAGCTCGTCAAGGTCGGTCTTGGGGTTGAAACCCAGCCGGTGCATGCCCGTATCGAGTTTGATATGTACCGGGAAATTGGTGATACCTTCTTTTTCGGCTTCACGGATGAGGGCTTCGAGCAGACGGAAACTGTACACTTCGGGTTCAAGGTCGTAGTCGAACAGGGTCTTGAAGGATGTCATCTCGGGGTTCATCACCATGATGTTGGCCGTGATGCCGTTCTTGCGCAGGGTCACACCCTCGTCGGCTACGGCTACGGCGAGGTAGTCTACACGATGGTCCTGCAGGGTCTTGGCTACCTCGACGGCTCCGGCACCATAGGCATCGGCCTTGATCATGCACACAAGTTTGGTTTCGGGGTGCATGAACGAGCGGTAGTGGTTGAGGTTCTCGACCAGTGCACCGAGGTTGACCTCAAGTGTGGTCTCGTGTACCTTCTTGACCAGCAGTTCGGTCAGGTTGTCGAACCCGAAACTGCGTGCGCCCTTGATGAGTATCACCTCGTCGCGCAGGCTGTTGAATACGTCGCTGTGGATAAACGAGGCGCAGTCGGTGAAGAAATGCTTTTCGGCCACCTCTATCTTCTCCGCTTCGGCCATGAGTTGCGGACCGATACCGATGAATTTCTCCACGCCGCGCTTTACGGCCAGTGAGGACACTTCGGTGTAGAGACGGTCTGCGCTTTCGCCGCTCTGACAGATGTCGCTCAGGACGAGCGTGCGCTTGCGGCCCTTGTGGTCGGGACGGCGACTCATGAAGTCGAGGGCGATGTCGAGCGAGTTGATGTCGGAGTTGTAGGAGTCGTTGATGAGGGTACAGCCATGCTGTCCTTCCTTTACCTCAAGCCGCATGGCAACAGGTTCGAGATGGGCCATACGGACAGCCAGGTCGGTCATGGTCACGCCGAGCCGCAGGGCGATCACGGCGCAGGTGATGGAGTTGCGTACCGAAGCATCGTCGATGAACGGCAGGAGGTATTCTCCCGTTTCTCCCTTATATATATAATGTATAGTGGAGGCGGTTTCCGCCTTTTCTATAGACTTCACGTAGAACGGCGCCGAGGCATCGCGGCACGACCATGACAGGATCTCGCCCTGATAGTTGCTGTCGCTGACAATGGCGGCCACCGGTTCGTCGTCGGCACAGAAAACGATGGTCTTGGCATCGTGGAAGAGAATGAGTTTCTCGCGGCATTTGTCTTCCATTGTCGCAAAATTCTCCTGATGGGCCGTGCCCAGGTTGGTGAGAACGGCAATGGTCGGCTGTATGATGTCGCGCAAGGCCAACATCTCGCCGGGCTGACTGATGCCGGCTTCGAATACCCCCACCTCCGTATGCTCGGACATGAGCCATACGGACAGAGGTACGCCGATTTGGGAATTGTAACTGCGGGGCGAGCGCGTGACGACCATTTGCTGGGAGAGCAGCTGGTAGAGCCACTCCTTGACCATCGTCTTGCCGTTGCTGCCCGTGATGCCGACGATGGGGATGTCGAACTCGTCGCGGTGGCGCTCGGCCAAACGTTGCAAGGCCACCAACGGACTCTTCACCCGCAGGAAGTTGGCTTCAGCATAAACTGTAGCATACTCTTCTGGCAGAGTGTCGACTACAAAGTTGCGTACGCCGCGGCGGTACAGGTCGTATATATAGTGGTGGCCGTCGTTGCGTCCGGAACGGAGGGCGAAGAACAAGGTTTCTTCGGGGAAACAAAGCGAACGGCTATCGGTCAACAAAAATCCGATGCTGGCATCTGCATTGCCAAAACGATGAGCACCAATCAGTGTTGTAATCTTCTCGATTGTATAAGTCATCTTGCGTCTGTTTTTCTATGGGTGCGAATTTATAGCACCTTCCTATAATCTTTTTATGCTGCAAACTTACTCATTTTTTTTTGTTTTCCATCTCCGCCTGTATAAAAACTTTGTCTCACCCATCTATCAATAGGTAAGCCCTGAAGAATGACCTTGTCGGATATCGGTATTCTTCAGAAAAAATGCGTTACTTTGCAACCATGACCCAGTAAGGTGCGTCAAACGTACAGAAAATATAAAATGATAAAGATATGAAACATTCTTTCTGCATTCTTGCGCTTGTCTTTGCGTTGGGACTCTCCTGTAGTGCCGCATCGCATCAGCGCCACAAGGCCAACATCACGATGACCGTAGACTCTACGCGGGTCGATGGCAGTATCGAGGCGGTATCAGATACTTCAAGCACGGCCGATGATGAGGCTGCATGGACTGATGCCGACGATGACGAAAATGATAGCGTCGCACAGGTTACCATCAACGGACAACAGTTTGATCCGGCGCAGTATCCCAATCCTATTTCCTATTTCGGCACATTGTGGGGACTGGGTGTAGGCGGTGTCATGCTGGCCCTTTTTATTATGGCCATCATCTTGATTATTCTTATTCTGCCTGTCATTCTGCTCATCCTCATTTTGCGCTATCTCATCAAACGGCACAATGCCCGGGTCGATATGGAGCGTGAAGCCTATGCCCGCAACTACTCCCAGTCTGCAACCTCGCAAGAGAATGTCACGCCTGAAGCAGAAGAATGCTTGGCTCAAGGTACTCCCAAAAAGAAACACTTTATCACACCGGACAATATCACCGATGAGGAAATGTGGCGCAAGGGCGTGAATACGATGACAGTAGGTGCGGGCCTGTTGCTGGCCTCTATGTTTTGGGGCAGTTGGGGCTTGGCCGGTATCGCAGCCTTCATTCTCTGTATCGGTGCCGGAAAGGTTTTTATCGGTATGACTTCACGGCGCAAAGACAACGGTAGAAAAGACCAAACGTCGGATACTGCACGGCAATAAAGAAAGGAAACGCAACGTGAAGGACCTCAATGACATATCACTCGTTACTCAAGTGGCTGTATTTCACAACCGGCGGGCTTTCGACCGTCTGGTTGTGAAATACCAGTCGCCCATACGACGCTTCTTTCTCAACCAGACCTTGGGCGACGAGCAACTCAGTGACGATCTTGCGCAGGATACCTTCATCAAGGCGTATACCAATATCACGCAGTTCCGAGGCCTTTCGGCCTTCTCCACGTGGCTTTACCGTATTGCCTACAACGTGCTCTATGACTACAACCGCCGCAAGCATCCTACCGCAGATATTACCGCCCGGGTAGACGGCGGTACCGCCAT
This sequence comes from Akkermansia muciniphila, assembly GCA_963621665.1. Taxonomy (GTDB): domain Bacteria; phylum Bacteroidota; class Bacteroidia; order Bacteroidales; family Bacteroidaceae; genus Prevotella. The sequence continues at coordinate 10,605 of CAVFEZ010000028.1, forward strand.
CCGCAGCACAGGCAGTCTCAGTATGGATGTGTACGACGCACTCCGCAGGCTCGGCGAGAAAGAGCGTACCTGCATCACGCTGCAACTGATTGACGGCTACTCCATCGACGATATCTCCAAGATCACCGGCATGGCTTCAGGTACGGTGAAATCGCACCTCTTCCGAGGCAAGGAAAAACTCTCCAAATATCTCAGACAAAATGGATATGAATGACAAAGACAACCTGTTGATACAATCCTTTTTTGAAAGTCACCGTCAGGCACCGCTCCCGGACAACGGATTCTCGGAGCGGGTCATGCGGCGTATACCCCAACATCATATACCGCGGACTGTCATCCTGTCGAGGCGCTGGACGCTCTTGTGTTGCTGTTTGGCTATTGTGGCGTTTGTGCTTTTGGATGGTATGGATATTGTAAAGGGCGATCTTGTACGTCTGCTCTCATGCGTTGCCGCATATCTGTTCCGCCTTGCCGCCCACCCGAGTGCGGTCGCACTGGTATATTTGGGCTTTCTTGTGCTGGCTGCATTCGGCATATACGATATCGCCACGACGGAGTATCGTTTTTCAAAAAATAAAAACGAGGAAATGGAATGCGCACGGTCGTGATGGAATGAAGCGCGCATACCTCACCTGTCCTGTGTCTCGGTCTTGATTTCAGACAAGGTCTTGAAAAACCGGAATTTGGCAGACATTCTTTTGCCAAACAAGATGATTTTTGTAATTTTGTCGTTATTAGTGACCCTGCACACCGCCGTTTACGCCACCGTAAGGCAGAACGGGCGGTGTGTGGGCGTATATGGCAGACAACAAGCGACGTATGAAAAGATTCTGGTTTGTATTCCATAAAGGAGACATCATGCTGCAAAAGTGCGGCAAGGACAGTTACACCATACCCTGTCAGGAGGAACCGCCGACAACGACCGCCGGCAATACCCGTATTCTGCCTGTCACTGCCATGTCTGACGGTACGGAGGTCTGTACCTACGCCATCAGCCAACCTGTGACTGGCAGTGATAAATATGAAATGTGCGGCTTGCGCCAGTCCTACTATAAACTCAGTGAAACGCTATACCTGAAAGCCGGAAAGTGCGAGGAACTGCTCTACTGGGACGGCAACAACCGCTATTGCGGCACGTGTGGCGCTCCGATGGAGATACATACCGATATCTCGAGGAAGTGTACTGCCTGTGGCCGTACCGTTTGGCCGCAACTTGCCACGGCCATTATCGTGCTGATCAGCCGGGGTGACGAGGTGTTGCTCGTGCATGCCAACAATTTCAAAACTGATTTTTATGGACTTGTGGCCGGATTTGTAGAGACCGGTGAAACCCTTGAGGAGGCCGTCGTGCGTGAGGTGCGTGAGGAAACCAATCTCACCATCACCAACCTGCGCTACTTCGCCTCGCAGCCTTGGCCCTATCCCTGTGGACTGATGGTCGGTTTTTTTGCCGACTATATGGAGGGCGAACTTCATCTGCAGTATTCCGAATTGGGACGCGGCGGATGGTTCCGTCACGACAATCTGCCTACAATTCCCGAGAAACTAAGTCTTGCACGCAGACTGATCGACCACTGGCTGACGCAGTTTGAGGCACCCGAAAACGAAAAAGGAGAAACTGTATGAAACAGGTGAACTGGGGATTTATCGGTTGCGGCGAAGTGACCGAGAAAAAGTCCGGTCCGGCCTTCAACGAGGTGGAAGGCTCCCGTGTTGTGGCGGTGATGAGCCGCAATGCCGACAAGGCCCGTTCCTATGCCGAGCGGCATGGTATACCGAAGTGGTATGCCGACCCGCAGGAACTCATCGACGATGCGGAGGTGAATGCCGTGTATATCGCCACACCGCCTTCGAGTCACGCCACATTTGCCATCATGGCCATGAAGGCCGGCAAACCCGTATACATAGAAAAACCGCTTGCGGCCAGTTATGAAGACTGCGCCCGCATCAACCGTATCAGCGAGCAGACCGGCGTGCCGTGCTTTGTGGCCTACTACCGCCGTTATCTGCCCTATTTCCGCAAGGTGAAGGACATCATCCAAAGCGGTGTCATCGGCAATGTGGCCAATGTGCAGATTCGCTTTTCCGTACCTCCGCGCGACCTCGACTATCAGAGCGACCGCCTGCCGTGGCGCTTGCAGCCCGACATTGCAGGTGGCGGCTATTTCTACGACCTTGCCCCCCACCAGCTCGACCTGTTGCAGGATATCTTCGGTGTCATCACGCGCGCTCACGGCTATTGTGCCAACCGTGCCCATCTGTATGATGCCGAGGATACCATCAGTGCCTGCTTCTTTTTTGAAAACGGTGTCCCAGGCAGCGGATCATGGTGCTTTGTGGGCCATCAGAGTGCCAAGGAAGACTGTGTGGAGGTGATCGGTGAGAAAGGTACGCTCTCGTTCTCCGTATACAACTACGACCCTATACAACTGGTCACGAGTGAAGGCAAGACCAGCATCGTCATACCCAATCCGCCCTATGTGCAACTGCCTGTCATCAAGTCGGTCATCGAGGACATCCAGGGTATCGGCATCTGCGACTGCACCAGTGTGAGCGCTACGCCCGTCAACTGGGTGATGGACCGCATATTGGGCAAACTCTAACCTGCCGGTTGTCTGTTCCGACACAAAAAACACCAATGAAGAAAACCGTTCTGTCACTTCTCTTTCTATTGTCCGCCTCAGCGTTGCTGCAGGCGCAGGAAATCAGTCCTGTCGCAGTAGAGGACAGTACAATGTGGACGGTGGTGCCGGATTCGGATATGGAAGCGGCTTCGGAACTGCCCGCAGTGCAGAAAAACAAAAAGAAGAGTTTCGGCAAGCGTCTGTTGCATAGCCTTTATGAATTTGTGAAGGACTTCAGTCGGGTGGATACCCTGTATGTGGAGCCGCCAAAGTACAACTTCACGTTCATGATGCAGAATACCAATACCTACGAAATCTACGATATCCACGCCAATGACAACCTCGACATCAACCTTGCGCCGCAGCCCTCGGTGAAACTCGGGCCGTACTTCGGCTGGCGGTGGATATTTCTCGGTTATACTTTCGATCTGCGCCACTTCAGCGGCAACAACAAGAAGGAGTTTGACCTCAGCCTGTACAGTGCGCAACTCGGCATCGACATGTTCTACCGCAAGACCGGCGACGACTACAAGATCAAGCGGCTGAAACTGAATGGCGGCGATGTCGACACCCATGCCATGAACGGAGTGAAGTTTGACGGACTGCAGGCGAGCATCAAGGGCTTCAACATCTACTACATCTTCAATCACAGACGGTTTTCCTATCCGGCGGCCTTCAACCAGAGCAATGTGCAGCGCCGCAGTTGCGGTTCGGCGCTTGTCGGCCTGGGGTATACCAAGCATACGCTCAACATGGACTGGAACAAGCTCCGCACCGTCGTTGCCGACCGTATGGGGGAGGAAACGGCCCAAACCTATATCACCGACGACCTCAATACAGGAAAGATACAGTATACCGACATCTCGCTCTCCGGAGGTTACGGCTACAACTGGGTGTTTGCCCACAACTGGGTTTTCGCCGCCTCGCTCTCGGCCGCTCTCGGCTACAAACATACGACCAGTGACACCCGCCATACGGGGTTCTCGCTTCGCGACTTTTCCATCAAGAACATCAACTTCGACGGGGTGGGGCGCTTCGGCATCGTACGCAACAACAACCGTTGGTTCTTCGGCGCCAGCACCATCATCCATTCCTATACCTATAAGAAACAGCAGTTCTCTGCGCTCAACGTGTTTGGTAGTCTGAATATCTACATCGGTTTCAATTTCTATAAACGGTAAACGACCCTATGAAAACCTTTCTCACCATCCTTTTTCTGTTCCCCGCCCTTGCTATGCGGGCCGGGACAGTCACTCCCCAATATACCAAGAATGACAGCGCAAAGGTAGTCAGCCTTATTGCGCAGGCGGCAAGTCAGCCGGAGGGAACCAATCTGATGGTATACGTCGCCCGCCAGTTTCTTGATCTTCCCTATGTCGCCAAGACCTTGGAAAACAATGACCGCGAGCGGCTTGTCGTCAATCTGCGGCAACTCGACTGCACCACTTATGTGGAAAATGTGCTGGCCATTGTACGTTGTGTCAAACAAGGGAAAACGACATTCTCTGATTTCTGCCGTTGTCTGCAGGAAATACGCTATATGGACGGTGACGTGTCGTATGCCCACCGCTTGCACTATTTCTCGTTGTGGATCGAGGAGAACACCAAGATGAAATTTGTGGAGGAAATCCGACGTCCGAGTCCTCCGTTCACCGCCGTGCAGACGTTGCGCATCAACTATATGTCAACCCATGCCGACAGTTACCCCATGCTTGTGCGTGACCCCGAGCAGACCAAGGAGATTGCCAAGATGGAGCAGTCTATCAACGGGCGTACCTACCGCTTCATTCCCAAGGAGACGATAGCCAACACAGCATTGTTCCGGCGCACGATACACGATGGCGACATTATTGCCATCGTCACCCGCAAGAGCGGTCTCGATACCTCACATATCGGAATTGCCGTATGGCACGAGGACGGCCTGCATCTGCTCAACGCCTCGCTCGTGCACAAAAAAGTCGTGGAGGAACGGCGTACTCTCCACGACTATATGATGCGCAACCGCTCACAGATCGGTATCCGGGTGGTCCGGGTGAAGTAGCGGTTTTCCATGTGGGTGGCCGATGTGTCACCCGTATTTCTCTATTTCTTCTTGGCTGCCTTTTTGAGTTCCAACTTGGGCAGTTTTACTTGGTCTCCGGCTTTATATTCACGTTTTTCGTTGACGGCCTCTACATAACACTCCATACCGGGACCAAGGTATGACCGGGCGATGGAAGTCAAGGTCTGTCCGGCCTTGACGGTGACGGTCTTGTCGATACCGACGATTTTGTAGGCACCTGTGCGGATGCGCACATCCTTGTTGTAGTCGGTCGCCGTAGTTGGTTTCTTTTCTTCGGGGGCTTGGTCGGCTTTCGGAGCAAGAGGTGTTGTGGCAGAAGCCGGCGTTACATCTTCTTTCTCTTTTGTTGCGGGTTCGGCCGGTGTGGTATTCTCGGTCGGCGCCTTCCCGTCATGGGTATTTGCTTTGGCGTGATGGATCCGCTCTTCTATGTCGATGAGCCGAGTCTGCAGTATGGCGATACTGTCGTTGCGTACCGACAGTTCGTGCCACAAGTATCCGCCGCCTGCTCCGCCTATGAGAAGAAGAATGATGATGATGGCGGTCAACCAAATGACCAACGTGTTGCGCGGCTGCTCGTCGTCGTATTCCTCATCGTTCCCGTTGCCGTTGTGGGGAATTTCATTTGGAGATGTGTGGTGGTGAGCATTGGAGAATCTTTGTTCCTCTACCTGCATTTTTTTCAGACGGTTTTGGTGGCATTGTGGCGCATCGTTCTGCGGCGCATCGTCCGTTTTCTGCTGCGTATCGTCCGTTTTCTGCTGCGTATCGGCTTTGTCTTCAGATTCTTCCTTCGGCCCTTCTGCTTTTTCCTCTTCGATCATCGGCTTTTCCTCTTCGACGACCGGTTCCGGTTGGTTGTCTTCAATGGGAGTCAGAGGCGTGTCGGTCTTGGTCTCTTCTTCTGGCTTTTGGGGCGTTTCTGCGGTAGCGGGTGCCGTTTGCTCGAAAGCCTTGTCTATCTCGGAGAAATTGACGTCGTCGCGTAGGGTGACGGTTTCAAATTGGGCGAACGGCCTGTTGACGCGGTCGCGCAAGACGGTATCGGGCGTGAACACGATTTTCTCGCGCCCTTCGATGACGATGCGTTCGCCTGTATTGACATCCACACTTTCTCTCGGACTGACGCTGGTCACCTTGAACGTACCCAGTCCCTTTACCTTCACTTGGCGGTCGTCTGTGCGCAGTCCGTCCTCGATGACGCTGAACAGTGCCGTCACAAACGCATTGGCGTCGGCCTGTGACAGTTCGTGGCGTGCGGCCAACGTATTGGCTATATCTGCAATCTTGATCATGCGCGGCCCTCCCCTTTCTTCAGATATTCCTTGACTGCGGATGCCGGTTTGAAGGCCAGCACAATCTTTGGGGGCACCATCATGCGTTGTCCCGATGCAGGATTGACGACGATGCGCTCCATGCGCTTCTTCAGTTCGAAGGTGCCGAAGGAAGGCACAGCAACGTTTTCGCCCTCGTCGAACTGTGAGGCCATGGTCTCGATGACCGTCCGGACGAGACGTTGTGTGTTCTCCTGCGAGTAGCCGCTGCGTTGTGACAGTTCGGCGATAAACTCTTTGTTGTTCATAGGATAAGGCTTTGCTTTTGGTCAGTGTGTTTCGGTGTGTTGTCTATGGTCTATACGACTTCGCCGTAGAGGTCGAACTCGTCGCTGGCGGTGATGCGCACGTCGTAGAACGAGCCGACACGCAGACGGCGGGTCGCCTTCACAAGTACCTCGGGGTCAACTTCGGGCGAACAGAACTCGGTGCGTCCGATATAGTATTCGCCCTCCTTGCGGTCGATGACCGTCCGCAGGACAGAACCTACCTTGGCCGCTTCTATCTCGGCGCTGATGTCCTGTTGCAGTGCCATCAGTTCGTCGAGCCGGTGCTGTTTGACCTCTGCGGGTACGTCGTCCTTGTAGTGCTGGGCACTGTACGTACCTTCCTCTTCGGAGTAGGCGAAGGCGCCCATACGTTCAAAGCGTTCCTCGCGGACAAAGTCCATGAGTTCCTGGAAGTCTTCCTCCGTCTCGCCGGGGAATCCCACCATCAGTGTGGTGCGCAGATGGATGCCGGGCACGGCCTCGCGTATCTTGTGGATGAGGTCTACGGTCTCGGCCTTGCCTACATGGCGGTGCATGCGGTCGAGCATGTGGTCGCTGATATGTTGCAGGGCGATGTCGAGATACTTGCATACATTGGACTTCTCGCGCATCACGTCGAGCAGGTCGAGCGGAAACTGGTTGGGGTAGGCGTAGTGCAGGCGTATCCACTTTACGCCCTTGATGTCGGCGATATGTCGCACAAGGTCAGCGATGTGCCGTTTGCCGTCGATGTCGACACCGTAGTAGGTGAGTTCCTGGGCAATGATCTGAAACTCGCGCACGCCGCTCTCCACCAGTTGGCGTACCTCGCGAAGGATGTCCTCTTCGGGTCGGCTGATATGCTTTCCGGTGATGATGGGTATGGCGCAGTAGGCGCAGCGGCGGTCGCAGCCCTCGCTGATTTTCAGGTAGGCATAGTGGTGGGGTGTGGTGAGGTGGCGCTGTCCGTCACAGGTGGTCACATCGGCTTTGCCCAGGTCGGTGAGCAGTTGTTTGTAGTTGAACTTTCCGTAGAACTTGTCTACCTGCGGTATCTCGGCTTCCAGCTCGTCTTTGTAGCGTTGCGAGAGGCAGCCCATGACGTAGAGCTGCTTGATGCGGCCTTCCTCTTTGGCTTTGGCGAACTCGAGAATGGTGTCGATACTTTCTTGCTTGGCATCCTCGATAAATCCGCAAGTGTTGATGACGGCGATTTCGCCTTCTATGCGCTTGGCATCGTGGGTGCAGTGGTAGCCGTTGGCTTCAAACTGCCGCATGAGCAGTTCGCTGTCGACAAGGTTTTTCGAGCAGCCCATCGTCACGATGTCTATCTGTCCTTTCTTCATATTTTCGTTTGGTGTGTCTTTGCTTGTCGTCTCCATATAGAGCGACGGTGGTCGTGGTGGGGCGTTGGGAAAATGGAACTACTTCTTGTCGAACAGAGAGTCTACAAACTGTCGGCGGTTGAAGAGTTGCAGCGACTCCATCGACTCGCCCAGTCCGATGTACTTCACGGGCACCTTCAACTGGTCGCTGATGCCGATGACGACACCGCCCTTGGCCGTACCGTCGAGTTTGGTGATGGCCAAGGATGTGATCTGGGTGACGGCGGCAAACTGGCGGGCCTGTTCGAAGGCGTTCTGTCCGGTGCTACCGTCGAGCACGAGCAGTACCTCGTCGGGAGCGGTGGGCATCACCTTCTTCATGACATCCTTGATCTTTTTCAATTCGTTCATGAGACCTACCTTGTTGTGCAGACGTCCGGCCGTATCGATGATGACCACATCGGCTCCGTTGGCTTTGGCTGAGGAGAGGGTGTCGAAGGCGACGGAGGCAGGGTCTGATCCCATCTGTTGCTTGATGACCGGTACGCCTACGCGCTCACCCCAAATGCAGATCTGCTCGACGGCGGCGGCACGGAAGGTGTCGGCAGCACCGAGGTAGACCTTCTTGCCGGCTTTCTTGAACTGGTAGGCCAACTTGCCGATGGTGGTGGTCTTGCCTACACCGTTGACACCAACGACGAGGATGACATAGGGACGATGGTCTGTGGGCAGATCCCAGTCGTCGTTGTCGGCAGAGTTGTTTTCTGTGAGCAGTGACGCTATCTCGTCGCGCAGTATGCCTTGCAGTTCGGATGTGGAGACATACTTGTCGCGTGCCACCCTTTCCTCGATGCGCTTGATGATCTTGAGCGTGGTCTCTACGCCGATATCCGACGTGATGAGCACTTCCTCAAGATTGTCGAGCACGTCATCGTCTACGGTAGACTTTCCTGCGATGGCGCGTGCTATTTTTCCGAATACGCTCTGCTTGGTCTTTTCAAGGCCGTTGTCGAGTACTTCTTTTTTGTTTTTGTTGAACAGTCCAAATAATCCCATGTATGCGTTGTTTTTTTTGTTTTGCGGTTTTGAAGGTGAGTTTTTCTTCCCGTCCGGACGGTCCGGCTTCAGTCGAAGTTGGAAGCCAATCCTCCGGTGCTGGTCTCCTTGTAGAGCGACGGAAGGTCGTGTCCTGTTTGTTTCATGACGCGCACTACACGGTCGAACGATACGCTGTGGGTACCGTCCGAGAACGAGGCGTACAGGTTGGCGTCAAGTGCGCGGGCTGCGGCAAAGGCGTTGCGCTCGATGCAGGGTATCTGTACCAGTCCGCACACCGGGTCGCAGGTCATGCCGAGGTGATGTTCCAGTCCCATCTCCGCTGCGTACTCTATCTGTGAGGGGCTGCCGCCGAACAGTTGGTTGGCAGCGGCAGCGGCCATGGCACAGGCTACGCCCACCTCGCCCTGGCAACCTACGTCGGCACCCGAGATGGAGGCGTTCTGCTTGACGATATTTCCGAACAGTCCGGCGGTAGCCAGGGCGTGTAATATACGTGTTTCGCTGAAATCATGTCCTTTCCACAGATGGTAGAGCACAGCCGGAAGTACACCGCACGATCCGCAGGTGGGCGCGGTGACGATGGTGCCGCCGGAAGCGTTCTCCTCTATGACAGCCAGTGCATAGGCGAACACCAGTCCGCGGGTCTGCAGTGTCTGTCTGTAACCGCGGGCCTTGATATGGTAGGTGATGGCCTTTCGCGGCAGGTGGAGCGGGCCGGGCAGTGCCCCCTCGTGGTCAAGTCCCCGCTCTACGGATTGCCTCATGGCCTGCCATACCTCGCGGAGATAGTCCCAAAGGTCGCTTCCCTCACACTCTTCCACATATTCCCAATAGCCGCGGCCCTGGCTGATGCACCAGTTCATGATCTCTTTGAGCGTGTTGAGCGTGTATGGCTCGCCCTCATTGGGAATCCAGCGCGGATGCTCACCCTCGGACAATGCGCCGCCCCCGACACTGTATACCGTCCATGTGTCGGTCGGTTGTCCGTCTGTGCCATAGGACGTGAAGCTCATGCCGTTGGGATGGAACGGCAGGTAGACGGCGGGTTGCCAGTCTATCTCCACCTTGCCTCTCGGCTCGAGCACTTCGCGTACGGCCACGTCGGTCAAGTGGCCGCGCCCTGTGGCGGCAAGACTACCGTAGAGCGTCACCTTGAAATGGCGTGTCTCGGGATGGTGGTCGACAAACATTTGTGCGGCTTTTTGCGGTCCCATCGTGTGGCTGCTCGACGGGCCTTTGCCTATTCTATATAGTTCCTTGAGTGATTTCATAACGTTGGCTTGTAAAACAGGGGATGGTTTCCGCCCCGAAAAGGTTGGATACGTACCCTTTTTCGACTATTACCCAACCTATTGCAAATTTACGAAAAAATATTGAGTCGTACATCTATCCGGCTGAAAAATCGGATGGCATATGCCGAAACGTTCTGCGGCGTATGTGGCGCAATCGGGGAAATACATTTTTTTCTGTCACCGCGGTGCTGACTTTTTGCAAAAAACAGACAAAATGAAGTCCCGATTCCAAAACGAATTGCTAAATTTGCATGTTGGCAGGAGCGGAAATCCTGCACGCTACCTTTTTGACATCATTTTTGTCGATCTTTATCAATCAAAGTTTTTCGAATGAAAAAAAGTATACTTTCTTCCTTCGTTCTGGGGGCATTGATGGCATCCGCCGTGTTGCCGGCCGCCGGGAAGGACACCGATCCCAACAATTTCAGACCGTCACGCAATGTGACTTTTACGGAAACAACCCTTCCGCTGGTATTTATCAATGTGAACGGTCAGACCATCGAACGTGAAAACCGTGTGCTTGCCACGATGAAAATCATCGACAACAAGGACGGGCACAACTATCTCGATACCATTGCCCACGCCGACCAGACGGTAGACTGGGAAGGTCCGGTGGCCATCAAGTACCGCGGCAATACCTCTTTTACCGGATCAGACAAGAAACCCTTCTCCATTCGCCCTCTGTCTGCAGCCGATCTGACGGCCAAGAAAGCCAAGGTGTCGATCATGGGGATGGGCAAGGATAATGACTGGGCCTTGCTCGCGCCGTGGGAGGATATGAGTTACATGCGTGACGTGCTGACCATGGAGTTGGCGCGAGGCGGCAGTTCGTTTGCTCCCCACATGAAATACTGCGAGGTGGTGCTCGACGGTTATTACTATGGCATCTATATCATGTCAGAACGCGCCACGAAAGGCAAGAACCGTCTCAATCTCGATGATCCCACTGCCGATGATCTTACGGGCGATTTCCACGTGGAGATCGACCGCAAAGACGAGGACCACTATTATGTCTCCAAGCACCATCCGGTGAGCAGTACGGGTGTGGAGTATACCGACCGTACGGTGGCCTATCAGTACAAGGAACCAGAATATGAAGACTTTGCCGATCTTCCGTCGGGTGTAGAGGAGGCTATCGGCAATGCCATCGAGGATATGGAAAGTTCATTTACTACTGCCTACTATACTGGCGAGAACGGTTACCGGAAGTATATCGACGTGCTGTCGTTCATTGACTATCAGATTGCCCAGGAATTCTCCAACAATGTCGATGCCTACCGTCTGAGCACGCCGCTCTACAAGTACAGTGAGACTCACGCTGCCAAACTCGGTACTGACGCCAAGTGGAAGACGGCCCTGTGGGACTTCAATATCGCCTACGGTACGGCCAACTACTATGATGCCAACAATGTATCGACATGGCGGTACAAGAGCAATGACCTCATGGCTTCGGCTGACCAGCAACTCGTACCTTTCTTCTGGTATAAGTTGATGAACGACCCTGCTTATGTACTGGAATTGCGCCAGCGATGGACCGAGCGTCGCGAAGGCAACTATTCCGAGGCGTTCATTACGGCAAAAATCGACTCAATGGCAACTGTGCTTCAGGAGAGCGGTGCGCTCGACCGTGACAATGAGGCCTGGAACAGTCATTTCGGTACGTTCAGCAGCAAGGTCAGCACCCTTAAATCGTTTATTACCAGTCGTCTTGCCTTCATGGATAAGGCATGGAAGATGAAAACGCCTGTTTCTGGCGATCTTACGGCGCTCACCGTGTCGAAGGGATTCAATGCCGACGTTATCGCTGAGGCCACCCCGTCGGCTTCTCATGTCACGGGTACTGTCGACCAGGCCGGCTATACCCTTTATACCAGTGCTGTACAGGAAAGTGGAGCACTTGCCGGTGATGACCATACGGTGACCTCTGCTGATGGTGTGACCTACGTCCTTGCCGACTATACGGCCAGCAATGCGCTGACCATGACCTCAACATCCGACTACGAACTTGAGGTCAGTGACCGTATACAGGGCAAGACACTCTATTGTCTGGCCATCAGTGCCGACGGCAAGTCAGTGCTGACCGTCACCCCGAAATATACCGACGGAACAACAGGCACCTCTACATCGGCAACCGTGGCCGACTGGTACGGACAGACAGAGGATGCAGATGATGCGGTCAACAGTCTGGGACGCATCCTTACCTCCAGTTCCTATTACGGCAGGGCTGACGATATCGATTCCAAAGAAGTATGCTGTCTCTATGAAATTGCCGTGCCGCTGGACAAGGAAAAAACACTCAGCAGTGTGACCTTCTCCAAGACGGGCGGCCGTCCCACGGTGTTTGCTCTGACTGCCGTCGTGGAGAAGTCAACGGCCATAAAGGGTGTTGCTGATGATGGCGTAAACAAGGTCGTAGGTATCTATAGTATCGATGGAAAAACCCGTACTTCCTGTGCCCGCGGCATCAATATCATACGCTATGATAATGGTACGGTGAAGAAAGTTGTTGTGAAATAAACATCCGCATTGTCACTATGGCAAAGAAAGAATACATAGAAGCCAATCGCCGCTGGCTGGAAGAAAAATCCAAAGAGGAGGGCGTGCAGGCCCTTCCTCAAGGCGTGTACTACAAGGTTTTGAAGTCGGGTGACCCTACTGCGCCATCGCCTACGCGCCGCAGCATTGTTACCGCCCACTATACAGGATGGACCATCAATGGCAAGAAGTTTGATTCCAGTCGTGGTGGTACGCCTTTCGCCATGCGGCTCTCCGATCTGATTGACGGATGGATAGTCGCCATGCAACAGATGCATGTCGGCGACCAATGGGAATTGTACATCCCTTCGGAGATGGGTTATGGCAAATTCTCGCAACCGGGTATTCCCGGCGGTTCGACGCTTGTCTTTGAAGTGGAATTGCTTGGAGTCGGGTAGTGCTCTGGTTCTGCTGAATTGTGGGCGGGTGCTTCACCTCTTAGGATAGACAACAAAAAAACGTTCCGTTGCAGAAGAAATGCGCGGAACGTTTTTTTGTTGTAATGGTATATATAGCAAAAAAAAAGACACCGACTAAATTGTCGATGTCTTTCGTGCGTCCTTAGGGGCTCGAACCCTAGACCCACTGATTAAGAGTCAGTTGCTCTACCAACTGAGCTAAGGACGCTTGCTTGTGAGAACCTTGTTTCTCAATTGCGAGTGCAAAGGTAAGCACTTTTTTTGTAGTCTCCAAATTTTCGGCAAACTTTTTTCAAAAAAACTTGCATTTTCTTTTTCCGGCTTTGGATTTAGACCGTGCTTTAGGCAGTTTCCAGTTTTTTATTCGTACTTTTGCGGATAGCAAAAAACCTTCTCCAACAAGACTTTGGCGTGCGGCGGACGCGGTGTGCGCCATATATTACATTATATATAAAGACATCAGACATAGTAAATGAAAGAATTCGTCATATCAGAGGCCAAGGCGGAAACCGCCATACTTGTGGGTCTCATCACTAAAGAGCAGGACGAGGCCAAGACCAAGGAATATCTTGACGAGCTGGAATTCCTTGCCGATACGGCAGGCGCCGTCACCATACGCCGATTTACGCAGCGTATGACCGGACCCAGTTCGGTGACCTATATCGGAACGGGAAAACTGGAAGAGATACGCGACTTCATCAAGGCCGAGGAGGATGCCGAGCGTGAAGTAGGTATGGTCATCTTCGACGATGAACTCTCGGCTAAGCAAATACGCAATATCGAAAAGGAACTGGGGGTGAAGATACTCGACCGTACCTCACTGATTCTTGACATCTTCGCCATGCGTGCCCAGACGGCAGCGGCCAAGACCCAGGTCGAACTGGCGCAGTACCGCTATATGCTTCCGCGACTGCAGCGTCTGTGGACCCACCTTGAGCGCCAGGGCGGCGGATCGGGATCCGGCGGCGGTAAGGGTAGTGTAGGACTTCGCGGACCGGGTGAGACCCAGTTGGAGATGGACCGCCGTATCATTCTCCAGCGTATCACCCTGCTCAAGCAGCGTCTTGCCGAGATCGACAAGCAGAAGACCACCCAGCGCAAGAATCGCGGCCGGCTCATACGTGTGGCGCTCGTGGGCTACACCAATGTGGGCAAGAGTACGCTCATGAACCTGCTCTCCAAGAGCGATGTGTTTGCCGAGAACAAACTGTTTGCCACGCTCGACACGACGGTGCGCAAGGTGGTCATCGAAAATCTGCCCTTCCTTCTGGCCGATACGGTCGGCTTCATCCGCAAACTGCCTACCGACCTGGTCGACTCCTTCAAGTCGACGCTCGACGAGGTGCGCGAGGCCGATCTGCTTGTGCATGTGGTAGACATTTCCCATCCCGACTTTGAGGAGCAGATACGAGTGGTGGAAAAGACACTCTCCGAACTGGGTTGTGCCGACAAACCGAGCATGATTGTCTTCAACAAGATCGACAACTACAAGTGGGTGGAAAAGGAGGAAGACGATCTCACGCCCCGTACAAAAGAAAATATCACGCTCGACGAACTGCGCCGTACATGGATGGGAAAGATGGGCGACAACTGCCTTTTCATCTCTGCACGCGAAAAGACCAATATCGAGGAAATGCGCGATACGTTGTACCGTAAGGTGCGCGAGATGCATGTGCAGAAATATCCGTACAACGATTTCCTCTATACCGTAGACGACAGTTGGATGGCTGACGAGTAAGTGATGACGAAAAAGAAGTGACGGGATGAAGGCGTTTTCCTATATTTTTTTGTTGTACTCAGTCTTTCTCTGTGCCGTTCCACTGCGTGCGCAGGACTTTCTCTGTGAGGGCGACCTGCTGTTCTGCGTGTCGCCTGATGACAATGCCATCACGGATGTCACGACGGGTATTGACGGGAGACGCATCGACCATGTGGCCATCGTGCATCGGGAGAAAGGTACGGTGTTTGCGCTCGAAGCCGTGCACCGCGGTGTGGTACTTGCCCCGATGGACTCCTTTCTCCTGCAACGCGACTCGCTGGTATTGGTCGGGCGGATGAAGGATACCGTCGGTGTCGCTGCGTCGGTGCAGCGTGCTCTTGCCTTTCTCGGACGGCCCTACGACTTCTTTTTCATGCCCGACGACAGTGCGTTCTATTGTAGCGAACTGGTGCAGAAGTGCTATCGCGACGCATCGGGCAGACTGGTGTTCGACCCCATTCCGATGTCATTCCATGACAAGACGGGCATAGTGACTCCCTATTGGAAGGAATACTATGCCCGTCATGGTATGGAGGTGCCCGAAGGGTGGCCGGGTAGCAATCCCGGCCAACTCTCGCGTAGCGACAAGGTGTGTATCCTCGGGTGGTTTAGAGGTTTATGTTCACCGAGGCGCCACACATGACCCAGATGCCCGGTTGCGGCACATTGCCGTAGTCTACATAGGTCTTGTCCAGCAGATTGTTGGCTTCTACGTAGCAACGGTACCGGGGCTTTGTCCAGGTGAGACGCGCGTCGATGATGCTGTAGGGACGGTAGGTGTGGTCGGTGCCGCCAGCGTCGGTGTAGTATCCGGTGCGTTCCTGCCAGCGGTAGTAGAGTCCGAAATCAAGTCCGGGGATGATGGTGGCCTGAAGGTCGGCCACCAGTTTGTGACGCAGGTATTCCAGCGTGTAGCGGCTTTGCAGACCTTCTGTTTCCACTTTGTTTTGGTTGATATAACTGTAGGCCACATTGAGAGACTTCCACCATCGTTGTCCGGGGATGATGGCGTGTCCGTCTATGGTGGCGGACAATTCTATGCCGGTACCGTTGACCTTGGTGAAGTTGACCGATTTCCATACGGTATTCTCGTCACCGCCGGTGTCGCGCACCCAGTCTATCAGGTTGCTGCAGTGGTTGTAGTAGATGCTGGCCTTGGCCCGGATGCCGTTGGCTACATATTTCACACCGCCTTCTATTGATGACATCTCTTCCGGTTTGAGATACTTGTCGGCCTTGTGGCCGCCGACCGAGTAGTACAGTTCGGTGGCCGACGGCATACGCAGCGATGTGTTGTACGAGGCGTAGATGCGCAGTCCGCTGCAGAGGGAGAAACTGAGGTCGGCTCCCGGGTAGACGCGCATGTTCATGTGGTTCCATGAGTTTT
Organism: Akkermansia muciniphila; assembly: GCA_963621665.1. Classification (GTDB taxonomy): domain Bacteria; phylum Bacteroidota; class Bacteroidia; order Bacteroidales; family Bacteroidaceae; genus Prevotella. The sequence goes on from CAVFEZ010000028.1 coordinate 26,649, forward strand.
TGGCGGCAATCATGCCGGCCGAGGCCGTGAACCGTCCGAGCGAGATGTTGTGCTCGAGTATGAAACTGATGTTGGTGCGGTTGAGCCCGTATTCGTAGTCGCGTGACGTACCGTGCACGTGCGACGGCTGGTCAAGGCGTTCACCGAGTACGGTACTTACAAGATCCTCGTTGCGTATCTCCGCTCCAATGGCGGTACGTCCGAGCGTCCAGTCGAAATAAGAGTTGAGATTCAGACCGTAGATGTCAGTACGGTGATAGTTGAAGGGATATTTTTCTTCCGCACCGCGGAAGAGTTCGTAGCGGTCCATGTTGCGGTTCCAGTAGATCGAAGGGTGCAGGTGGAACCGTCCGTTCTTGTTTCCCACCGAAAGGGCGGTGTACGTTTTCAGGGTATGTTCGTATTGGTCATCCCACTTTGCGCCGTAGAACGTGTTGGCCCCGAAGTCCTTTGCGCTGATGCCGGCATGCCATTTGGCTATGATTGTGTGGTCTTCGTATCCTCCTTGGTAAAAAGCCTTTCCGCCGTGGTAGTCAGCGTTGAGCGTTCCGGCCTTGCAGCGACTGTAACCGTCGCTGCGGGTGTAACTGCCCGAGACGGCATTCTTCCAAGTGCGGTTGGTCAGTGCGATACGTGCTCCTGCGCTGGCGTATCCGTAACTGCCGGCATCTGCGTGTGCCGCGATGCTACTGCGTGCGGGCGTTGCGGTGACGATATTGACCGCTCCTACAAGTGAGGAAGTGCCGTATACGCGTGCGGCCGGTCCTTCGAGTACCTCGATATGGTCGATGTCGGCGATGTCGCAGGGAAAGTCGAAGGCGTTGTAGGCCGTCTGCGGGTCACCGATATTGATGCCGTTGAGCAGAATGGCCACCTGCTCGCTGTTTCCTCCGCGTACGCTGACATCGGTCTGTACGCCGATGGGGCCGCGTTGTCGCACGTCTACGCCGGCGGCGTATTTGAGCAGGTCGTTGATACTCTGTACCGGCGCGGCGGCGATGGCGTCGCGACCCAGTACGTGAACAATTCTCGCAGTTTGTCCCGGTAGGGTAGGGGCTTTTGAGGCCGTCACCTCGACATCGTCGAGCAAGACGGTCTTCTCGATGGCTGTCCGTGTGGTGTCAGCCTTCTCGGTGTGCGTGCTGATGCCGTCGGCCTTGGCGTAGGTCAAGGTCGGGATGCTCAGCGTGCAGATGAGAACCTCCTTTCCGAGACAACTGAACAGGGCGTAGCCTTTGCGCGTGAAGTGCTTGAAGCGCAGCGGTGCAGGCCTTCCGAGTGGTTGTCTGTACATGTGGTTGTTGTTTATTTATGATATATAGCGCGGCGCATAGTGTGCCGCAGTCTCATTTTGTGGGTGGCTGCTTGCCCTCATGGGTCATGAAGAGCAGGTAGTCGCCGTCGGCATGGATGCTGACCTTGTCGCCCAGCGACTCGTTGAGCGTACCCTGCCATAGGGAGTTGTAGGTATAGGGCGCCCAGCGAAAACCCTCGCCGGTGAGCGAGTGGGAGTTGATGTTGAAGATGCTGATCTGTTGTCCGCGGAAACTCTCAAACGTATTGTCACCGCACGCGGGTATGAAATAGCCGTGGTCGGTGATCATCACGGGGCGTATGCCGAACTCGTGCATATAGCGGCAGAGCAGCGAGATGTTGCCGAGGGTGTGGTCTTCGCGTTTGCCGGTCATGCCCAGGTAGGCGATATGGCGGTAGCCGAGACTGGCGCAGTGTCGGGTAGACTTGGTCTGGTCGTTGTCCTCCTGCTCGTTTACGATATGGATGATGGGCTGATAGCGTTTTTTGAAGTCATCCGACAGAGAGTCGCCGTCGCCGACGATGGCATCGGGCATCAAACCGTACGCGATGAGTTTGGCTCCGGCTCCGTCGCAGCAACAGACGTAGGGCGCACGGATGAGAGCCGACAGAGCATAGGAGTGTTTGGGGAAATCGCCGTCGCCAAGGATGACGGCGTCGAAGACGGATTCTTTTGTAACACGAGAAAAGATCATGATGAATTGTTGATTTTGAGTTAGAAAAGTTTTCTGACTGATTCTATTCCCTCTTGGGGTGCTCGGTGCTCATCATCCGTTTCCACTTGTAGTAGCCAAGAATTGCAATGACGACATAGAGCGCGTACAGTCCGGCCTTGAAGGGGATGTCCTTGGAGGTGTAGAGGTAGGCGCTGATGATGTCGACGACAATCCAGAAAAACCATTGCTCGATGTATTTCCGGGCAAGTGCCCACAGGCCTACGAAACTGAGGGCGTTGGTGAAGGCATCGAGGAGTGGGACGGTACTGTTGGTGTACATGGCGAGCACATAGTAGGTGGCACCCCATGCGGCAAAGAAAAACAGGGTGGCGGGCAGATAGAGGGAGAGGCGCATACGGGTGATGGGCAATTCCTTGCCTTGCGTTTGGTTGCGCTTGTGTCCGAACCGCCAGACTGCATAGCCGTAGACAGCGGCGAGGGTATAGTAGACGGCCATGCCTGCGTCGCCGTACAGACCATGGCTCCAGTAGAGGTAGATGTCGAGGGCCGGCATGATGATGCCGACGATCCACAAGGCAATGCTGGCCCGATATTCGAGCAGTATGTAGATGAGGCCCAGCACGGTGGTCAGTATGTCGAGCCAGTGGGTGGCGATGAATGTTGTCATCTTGTCTTTTTGTCTTTTCTTTGTATGCAGAGAAGGAGCGGATGCGACCGTTTTGTCAGTCGCTTCCACTCCCTCCTGTCTGTATGTTGGTGTGGGGCCGCGGGTGCGGCCCTTCTCCGTACGTATTAGAATCGCAGTGTGAGGTGTCCCATCACGTTGAAACCAGCCATCGGCACGTAGGCCAGATAGGAGTATCGCTTGCCCTTGGAGTAGTAGCCGTAGTCGTAGGCACAGGCAGCGTAGTGGCGCGAGAAGATATTGTTGAAGTCAAATCCCAGCGTGATGTGCTTGATGCCTGCGGCGCGGGTGACATCGCTCTCATACTTGAGGCTGAGGTCGCTCTGCGAGTAGCAGGTGAGGGCACGCTCCTTGCTTTCGGAATTGTCTATGTACTGGCGGCTCACGTAGTTGGTGTGCCATGTGGCGCTGAATCCGGCATAGTGGAAATCGACAAATCCGTTGAGGATGGCGCTGGGCGAGTAGGCGAGGGTCGACTCGCTGTAGTGGTTGACTACGGCTCCGTCGTCATCGGAAACATACTCGTCGAAGTCCTTGATACGGTTTCTGCTGAGGGCAGCGTTGCCCTCGATGTTCAGCCACGAGAGGGGCGACCATCCGGCAGTCAGTTCGACGCCCATGCGGTACGACTTCTTGATGTTGGTGGTCAGGGCCTCGCCGATGTCGCTGAGCTGTCCGGTCTGGGCAATCTGGTTGTCGTAGTCCATGTAGTAGAGGTTGGCTCCGGCGTGCCAGTTGCTGCCCTGGAACTGATATCCTGCCTCCACGTCGATCACGCTTTCAGCCTTCGGGTAGGGGTAGTTGTAATTGTTGGTGTAGTTGTTTCGCTCCGGTTCGCGGTTGCTCAGGGCTACCGATGCGTAGGCCTTGTGGCCGTTGTTGGTGTAACTGAAACCCGCCTTGGGATTGAAGAAACTGAAGTTGTCGTCGATGTTGAGCTGCTGGGCGACATAGCCCTTTTCTTTTGTGTAGACGAAATGGTCGTTGTAGCCGTCGGTCTTGTACTTCACGTAGCGGTACTGCAGGTCGGCGAAGACATTCCAGTGGCTGAGGAAGGTGTAGGTAGCCTTGACAAATCCGCTGTAGTCGTCCTTGTGGGCGTCGGAGTCATAGTATTTGTAGGCACCGTTGGCGAGATATTTCTTCTCGATGGTCTCGTCGCCGATGTAGTCGAGGTAGCCCCAGTGGTTGCCACGGAACTGCTGGAGGTTGACACCGCCGATGATGTCCCAGTGCTCGTTCTTGTAGTTGACATTGTATACCAGTCCGTAGCAGTTTTGGGTCAGACCCTTGCGGCGTACCTCGTCGGTCTTGATTTCCTTGCCTTTCTCGTTGTACTCATTGATGCCGAACTTGCTGCCAAGACCTTTGTTGTGGCGGAAGTCCTTGTAGTAGCCGTAGCCGTAAGTGTAGTGCAGGGCCAGGTTGTGGCTCCAATGCTCGGAGGGCTGCCATGCGAAGGAAAGGATGTTGTGGTTCTGATAGAAGTTGTCGGTGGTACGGTCCCACTTTGTGCCGTCACGGTAGGTATAGGGGGAGAGTACGTATTTGCCGTTCTGCAGGTCGTAATTGCCGAGCAGGGTGTTGCTGCGTCCCAGACCCATGTCCCATAACTGTCGGTAGGTCTCGGTGCCTGTAGGGCCGCTGATGTAGTTCCATGCCTGTCCGGTCTTCTCGAAATTGCCCACGTTCTTGTAGCGTATCTGGAAGTTGCTGCCCAGCCAGGTCAGTCCGCCGTAGTACGAACCGGAACGGCCGCGTGTGCCGTCGACATATCCGTCGGTAGCGGTCTCATGGTAGGCACCGTCGAAGATGAGATGGTTGAAGAGCAGTCCGGTAGAGAAACTGCCTCCCGTGTTGTAGGTGTTGTAACTGCCGTACGAGCCGGTCAGTTCAAGGAAGGATTTGGTGGAAGGGGCGGCGGTGGCCAGTGAGATGCTTCCGCCGAAAGCGCCGTCGCCATTGGTGGAGGTACCTACGCCACGCTGTATCTGTACGCTACCGAGAAGGGAAGCATAACTGTTCATGTTGGCCCAGAATACGGTCTGGTCTTCGGGAGAATTGAGTGCCACGCCGTCGAGCGTCACGTTGATGCGGCTGCCTGCTGCGCCGCGCATACGCATATAGGCTGTGCCGCTGCCGAGACCGTTCTCGCTCCATGCGAGCACGCCCGGTGTACGGGCAAAGAGGAAAGGCAGTTCCTGGCCGGTTGTACCAAAGTCTTTGAGTTCTGATTTCTTGATGTTTGCCACTGCAAAGGGTGAGGTCTTGGTGGCTCTGACGGCCTTGACCACTACTTCGCTGATGTGTTGCACCTTGGCGGTGTCGAGTTTTTCTTGGGCGTAAGTCAACTGGCCTGTCAGTCCACAGGCTGCGGCCAATACTGTCCCAAAAAGTCTTTTCATTTCTTTTTACCTATTTTATAAGTACACAAATAGGGGGTACGCATCCTGTTCTGCCTTTTTCGCTACGCCGGCATTATCCGGATCAGCTCAGAGGGTATAATCTCAGACGGACAATCTCCGCCACCCCTGACTTGCACTCTGCAAATCGGATGCAAAGGTATATCTTTTGTAGGATAGTACCAAATATTTGTTAAAAATATTGGACCTGTGCAAAACGTGATATCGGCGTGTTTTGGAATACTCATTGGTATTTCATTTCTGTTTTTACAGGCTCAATACCTGACTATGGCCGCGTGGCATTCGTACAAAGGCCTTGTACGAATGCTACAAAGGCCTTGTAGTATCCGTACAAGGGCCTTGTAGTGACCGTACAAGGCCTTTGTACGAAAACGGTTTGGTATGGGCGAGCGTGCTGTATAAAATAAAGGGCGGGCGTGCTGTATAAAAAAGGGCGTGAACTCTTCGCGAGTCCGCGCCCCCATCATGGTGTCGAAAAGGTTGATTGTATGAAGTTGTATCTTATGGCGTGTTCTATAAATTCCACGCATTTTTAAATTTAATTTAGACAGGTTGCTCTTTGTGGCTTTTTGTTTTTATCCGGCACCTTTCCCTT
>CAVFEZ010000029.1:0-32297 GCA_963621665.1 Akkermansia muciniphila
AAAAACGTAGGGCTCACGCCCTACGCTATAGTCTGTCGTCCCTACGGGACTCGCAAGTTGCGATATTTTTATCGGACACCAATAATAAAAAAACGTAGGGGCGGTGCCCCTACGTTATCATTTTCGCCCCTTATGTGGGCGGTGTTTGTGTCAAAGTTGTTTATCGCTGTACTTTGCGTACGCTGACGCTGCCGTCGGTGACGGTCTTGACGACGTAGATGCCGGAGGGCAGTGTGCTGATGGCCGTGGCGGGCGTGGTCTGCTCGCTGTCGGCTACGGTGTGGCCGTTGAGGTCGTAGACGGTGACGTGTCCGGCGGTCTGCTCCAGTGCGGAGATGGAGGTGGCTTGGGTGTTGTCGACGATGAGCATGACGTACTTGTCGGCGGCGCCGCGTGAAGCCAGTTTGACGTAAGCCTCGTACTGTCCTTGCTCTTTGGCGTTGAAGGTCACGGTGAACGTGCCGCCGTCAGCCTCGAGTTGCGATGTGGAGAGTTTGAACTTCGCCTTGTCTGTGCCGCCGAGCGTGAGGGTCACCGGTTGGGTGAGGTTCTCGGTGGTGACGGCAATCTCTGTCGAGGTGGCATCCTTGCCGGGTGAGGCGGCGAAGGCCACTTCCGACTGGGCGGGACGTACGACGGGGATGTCGGTGCGGCCGTAGGTCACGTCGTCGATGTAGTAGGTGGCAGAGTTGTTGCGTCCGCGGGCGCTCTTGAAGCGGAAGCCCATGAAGAAGACATCGGCCAGGTTTTGTCCGTCGAGATCCATGTGGTATTCCATCCACTCGCCGCTCTCGTCCTTGGTGCAGGGCATGGTGAAGCCGCCGACGGGAGCGATGAAGGGTTCGCCGTCTTCAAGGTCGATGTAGCACAGTTCGAGCGTGTCGGTCTGGTTGTCGGCCAGATAGTCGCCGCGTACGCGGAAGGTGAACATCTTCGACTGGGCGTTCTTGAAGTCGAGTGCGGGTGTGACGAGCATCATGGTGGCCGGAGTCTCGGCCCCCTCTTCTACCATAGAGTCGTAGGCGGTCACCTTGGCCACCTTCTCGCCGGCCGAGGCATCGGTGTCGGTGAAGGAGTAGCCCCACCATGCACGGGTGCCGTCGAGGGCGGCGTTGGTCCAGCCGTCGAGGTGGAAGGGCTTGTTGCGCTCGGTGACGGAGTCGAAGGTCTCATTGAGCAGGGTGAGCGGGTGGGTGGCGTCAAGGGTGAACGCATCGCCCTCCTTCTCGGGAACTACCTGGCTCTCGGTGGCTTCACCCTCGACGTGTATCTTCACGGTGTCTACACCAAGGGTGGTGATGATGATATCGGTGGAGTAGGTGCCGGCGGCGGTCGGGGCGAAGGTCACGCGCAGGGCGTTCTCGGCGTTGCGCAGGAGCATCGAACTGCCCACGCGGAAGGCACCTGCCTCTGCTACCTTGACATAGGCATAGTCGGGCAGACCGGAGGTGGTCACGGTGATGGTCTGGTCTTGCTCTTCGCCTACCTTGGCGGTGAACTTGTCGGGGGTGGCGGGGCTGACCGTGACGGTCGGCGGGTTTTGTGCGTCGATGGCATAGGCATCGAGCATGATCATCTTCGATACGGCGGGCAGGGCGTCGCAGTCTACCATGAGGTAGGCGCGGTGCTTGCCGACGGCGGTCGGGGTGTAGGATACCACGACATCGGTCTCGCTGCTGCCGGCGGCGATCTCCGATGTGGAGATGGAGAAATGGTCCTTGCCTGCGCCGGTGATCTCCAGACGGGTGACATCGGGCATGGCTGTGGCCAGGACGTGGAAGGTGGCCACCTCGGAGGTCTGTCCTACGGTGCCGGCCACGGTCTCCGTCTTTTCGGGTGTGATGACAAGGCTCGGTTCCTGGGGCTCCTCCTCGGTCACGATGTCATCGGCGCCGCGCGGGGCGATGATGCTCGATGTGCCGGAGGTGGAAAGGCCGGTGAGGGTGACGTTGCCCTCGGGTATGGCGGTGCCGATGAGGGTGGTCTTCTTGAAGATGCGCACGTTGGCCTCGTCGCTGCCGTCGGTGACAACGGGCTGGGTCATGCCTTCGGCAAAGGTGGCGCCGGAGGCTACGTCCTTGAAGTGTACGCCGCTGACGCGCACGAGTTGCGACACGTAGTCGGCGGGTGCGGCCTTGAGGGCGGCGAGGGTGATCTCGGCCGGTTCTACGGTGTTGCCCTGAGAGACAACCTTGCCGAGCGTGGTGTTGAAGGCGACGGCGCTGAGTGTGCCGAACGTACTCTGCAGGCCGAAGACGGTACCGGTGATCTTGTCGCCTACCTCATAGGTCTTGGCGAGGATGCCGTAGTCGTCGCTCACGGGGATGGCGGCGGTAGCGTCCTGAAGATAGTATACGGGGTGGTCGCCGCCCTTGTCGACAAAGGTGATGACGGCCTGTCCGGAGTAGCGGTAGGTGAGGCCGCCCTCGGAGTCCTCGCTGTAGAGTGCCTTGATGGTGGATATCTCGGGTACGGTGTAGCCCGTCCAGGTGACGTGGAGCACAACATCGCTTGCGCCCTCGCTCTGCAGGGTGACGGTAGCATCCTGGTCTCCCTCGGTGTAGGTCACGTGCAGGGCCAGTCTGGCACCGTCGCCGCTCATGGCCTCGTCGGCCGTGATGGTGGCGGGAGTGACGGTGACGGCCGGTGATGAGGAGGTGACGGTGATGTCGCCCGTGAGGTTGGTACCCGTGACGGTGATCTCCTCGTCGTATTCGTCGCCGACATATACGCCGCCGATCACGACAGACTTCTTGGAAGTCTTGACGGTCGGGGTCTTGTCTTCGCCTTGGTCGCCGAAGAGTGCGGTGTAGGAGTCGGCTATGCGCAGTGCGCCGACGTAGAGTTCGGGTGCAGTGTTGGAGGCGTTGGTGGCCTGACGCAGTTCGATACCCTGCAGACCGTAGCTGCCCAAGCCGGAGCCGGTCTTGTTGGGTCCGTCGACGTAGGCGCTCGGTGTCTCCGGTTCGGTGGAGAAGCTGGCGGGGTTGATGTAGAGGTATACGTTGTCGTATTTGGGGTTGGCGGCGTTGATCTCGTAGCGCAGAACGATAAGATAGGTCTGTCCGATCTTCAGCGGTGTGTCGGAGAATTCCGGTTTCGATCCGCCGCGCTCGACGCCGACTTTCACTTCATCGTCGTTGTCGCCCTTGCCGAGGAAGAGACGGCCCAGTTCGGTGCCGGAAGTACCATCGGCCACGACCGAAGCCTTGGTGCGGGGGACGAGTCCCATGACGTAGGAGTTGCCCGTGGCCTGGGTCTCGACGCTGATGAGGGCCGAGACGTAGATGTTGCCCGACTTGATGCCGTCGTCGTTGTCGGTAAAGCGGGTCTGGAGGTCTTCGCCCGACTTTGTGCTGCCGAGTTTGACACACTTTCCGGCGGTGCCGTCGGAGTAGCCTTCATAGGTGAGCGACTTGTCGACCACCTGTATGGGGTCGGCCGTGTTGGCACCGTAGTGTACCCAGGCGCCTTGTCCGAAGAGGTCGCCTACGTTGTAGTCGAAGTCCTCGCGGAAACTGACCGTAGACTGCGCCAGTACCTGTGCGGGCAGAGCGCAGACAATGAGGAGCAGTGTCAGCAGCCATGCCGACAATTTCCCTGTTGCGTTGGTTTGTTTCATGTAAGTTGAGTTTTTAGTGGATAATGACGGATGGAAAGGACGTTTCGCTCCGCTTTTCAAAAAAGAAACATTACGGCGGCAAAGGTAAGCAAAATAATTGGGAAATGCGGACAATTGGTAAAGAATAGTCACATGGGGCTCCTATGGGGCTCGCCAGTTGCGATTTTTTTATCGGACACCAATAGATACCAATATGGATTGAGTCGCGCCGCCCCACAAAAAAAAAGGTCTGCACGATGTGGCGTTCGGGTGAACGTCTGTCGTGCAGACCGAAAATTGGCATTTTTACGTTTGACGCGCGGGCCGTGGTACGGCTTTACGTTTTAGGCGTGTTCTATAAATTCCACGCACACTTAATTATTATTTTTGACGGAATGTCTTGTGACGGGTGTTCCGCCGCGGACCTTTTATTTCAAGGTGAACTTGTGGGAGTGGAGCATCTCTTTGGGGTCGAGGGCCTTGTCGAGTTCCTCCTTGCTCATGAGTCCCTGCTCGATGACGATGTCGTATACCGAGCGTCCGGTCTCGTGGGCTTCCTTGGCTACCTTCGAGCTCTTCTTGTAGCCGATGATGGGGTTGAGGGCGGTGACGATACCGATACTGTTCTTCACCATCTCGTAGCAGCGCTCCTTGTTGACAGTGATGCCGAGCACGCACTCCTCGGTGAGGGTCTCGATGGCGTTCTTCATCCATATCTGGCTTTCGAAGAGCGACTCGGTGATGACCGGTTCCATGACGTTGAGCTCAAGCTGTCCGGCTTCGGCGGCGAAGCAGATGGTGGTGTCGTTGCCGATGACCTTGAAGCAGACCTGATTGGTCACCTCGGGGATGACGGGGTTGACCTTGCCCGGCATGATGGATGATCCGGGAGCCTTCGGGGGCAGGTTGATCTCGTTGAGGCCGCAGCGGGGACCGGAGGCCATGAGACGGAGGTCGTTGCAGATCTTGGAGAGTTTCACGGCAAGGCGCTTCAGCGCGGCGGAGTAGCTCACGTAGGCACCGGTGTCGGGTGTAGCCTCCACGAGGTCGGAAGCCGAGGTGAAGTTCTCGCCCGTGAGTTTGCTCAGGTTGGCGGCGCAGAGTTTGGCGAAGCCCGGCACGGCGTTCAGTCCGGTACCGATGGCCGTACCGCCCATGTTGATCTCATGGAGCAGTTTGATGTTGCGCTCGAGGTTGAGGATTTCCTCTTCGAGGTTGTTGGCATAGGCGTTGAACTCCTGTCCGATGGTCATCGGCACTGCATCCTGCAGCTGGGTACGGCCCATCTTGATGGCATCGGCATACTCGTCGCCCTTGTAGCGGAAGGCGCTGATCAGACCGGTGAGCGCACCTACGAGGTGGGCGTTCATGCGGATGAGGGCCAGACGGATGGAGGTGGGGTAAACGTCGTTGGTGCTCTGTCCGCAGTTGCAGTGGTCGTTGGGTGAGCAATACTGGTATTCGCCCTTCTCGTGTCCCATGATCTCGAGGGCGCGGTTGGCGATGACCTCGTTGGCGTTCATGTTGACCGATGTGCCGGCTCCGCCCTGCATCATGTCGATGGGGAAGTTCTCGTGCCATTGTCCGTCGATGAGTTCGCGGCAGGCCTGCGAGATGGCACCGGAGATCTCGTCGTTGATCACGCCGAGAGAGTGGTTGGTCTGTACGGCAGCCAGTTTCACATAGGCGATGGCGGCGATGAAGTCAGGATAGTCGCGCATCTTCTTGCGCGAGATGTGGTAGTTGTTGATGCCACGCTGGGTCTGTACACCGTAGAGTGCTTCGGCGGGTACCTTGAGTTCGCCCAAAAGGTCGGCCTCTACACGGTATTGTTTTTCGTTTGCCATGATAGTATTCGTTTCTTTTTTAGTTGTTTTTCATTTTGTTCTCACAGAAGGCTGACTTGCGGTGAAGTGCGGCCTTCTGTGGGCAAAATTACGTTGTTTCGGCGGGTTGCCGTTTACAAAATGCGTATCTTTATTTGTAAAAAGCGGACTGGGCTGCTTAGTATGCCTTGATGCGGTACATGAAGCCCAACTCGATGCGGTTGGTATTGTAGTCGGTCAGAGCGCACTTGTCATTGTAGTTGTACTTGCGTCCGACGTAGGCGAGGAAGACGCGGAAGTCTTGCTGCTTGACGGGATAGTACTCTATGCTGCCCATGTAGGCGAAACTCTTGCGGTAGTCTTTGAGCTCATCGATCTTCGACACGCTGGCGGTCTCGTACATGCCCTTGAGCATGAGGTTCCAGGAGGGAGCGAACTGCCAGTTGAGTTTGGTGATGAAACTGTTGTAGTGTATCTTGCCCAGACGCACGTTGGCGAGGGAGGAGCCTACCATTTCGCCCAGTTCGGAGGTGGCGATGCCGAGACGGTCTACATCATCGAAGGCCCCCATATAGTCGAAGTACCACTGCACCTTCTTCAGATTGAGTTGCTGTCCGAGAGTGAGCATGCGGCTGTACTTGTTCTTGGCCTGGGTCTGCAGACCCCATGCCCAGCGCGTGTTGAGCTTGCCGTCGAGGAAACTTCCGTTCCAGTTGACGATGTAGGTCAGCGGGTGGTTGGCCTTTTCGAGAGCCTCGACACCACCGTTTCCGGTGTGGGAGACGAGGACGGCCTTGTTGCCAATCTCATCCTCGAACTTGCCGTTGTTGGCATCGCTGATTTCCACGGCGATCTCCTGTGAGGGCACGGGCTTGTAACTGAGGGTGATGCCCGCCATGAAGTTGTCCATGTTGTCGACCATGTCGGAGTACTGGTAGATGTACATCGGGTTCTCGTCGAACTCGAATCCGCCCCAGATCTGACACATCTTGCCGGCTTGCACAGACCACTTGTCATTGAACTTGTAGCCTACCATCATGATGTCGGTAGCCTTGGCGAAGTTGTCCTGGCTCTTGGCATCGGTGGCCTTGTTGAGGCGGTGGCGGAAGCGGTAGAACAGATGGTCGGTGAGATTACCCTTGATCTCGATGCGGAGCTGCTTGTTGGCGAAGTGCGACGACCACTTCTTGTCGAGGCTGCTGCTCTCCATCTGATAGGAGGCGGCGTAGTTGAAGTAGACGTTGAACATATCGTTCTTCTTCTCTATCTTGGCGACGCGCTCGGCAAGCGACTGTATGCCGTTGTCATTGCCGCCCATTCCGGTATTGCCGCCCTGTGCGAAGACGCACAGTGAGAGAGTGGCTGCGGCGGCAGTCATCAATATTTTCTTCATAATAGATAATAGATTGTAGGTGATTTGAAGTGGTTTAAGTTTGCGGTGGGGTGAGAATGGTAGGCCGCGGCTGTGCCATTTTTATAGCAGTGTACACAGCCGGCGGCGTGAAAAAATGGGAATTGTGTCAATCAATACTTCTGGAAGTACTCCTGTATCTTCTGCCAGTCGTGCGTCTTGGTCAGGGCGAGCATGAGCAGTACGCGGGCCTTCTGAGGATTGAGCGTGAGCGAAGCGACAAACTGGTACTTGGTGTCGTCTACCTCACCGTTGAGGCAAGTAGGACCAGTGGGCACGCGGCTGGAGCGCACGATGTTGATGCCCTTCTGACGGGCCTTGAGTGCTACGTCGAACACATCCTTGTAGAAGTTGCCGTCGCCTACGCCGGCGAGAACGATACCGTCAAACTTGGCGTCAACGAAAGCCTGCATGGGCAGAGGAGAACAGTTGGAGTAGCCGTAGACGATGCCGACCTTGGGCAGGGAGGTAAGGCCAGTGACGTCGAACTCGCTCTTGGTGGTGTGGAGGTTCTCGGGAGTGCGGTTGTAGATGGCTTCGCCGTTGTATACATAACCGATCTTGCCGTAGTTGCCGCCCTGGAAGGTAGCCACGTCGGTAGTGTGGGTCTTGATGATATCCTTGGCGTCGAGCAGGATGTTGTTCATGCAGCACATCACACCGCGACCCTTGGAGTTGGCACTGGCGGCAGCGGCTACTGCACCGTAGAGGTTGGCAGGACCGTCAGCACTGATACCGGTGCTCGGGCGCATACTGCCGACGAGGATGACGGGCTTGTCGCTGTGTACGGTGAGGTTGAGGAAGTAGGCGGTCTCCTCCATAGTGTCGGTTCCGTGGGTGACGACAACACCGTCGTAGCCCTCCTTGTTGAGGAGCTGGTTGATGCGGTTGGCGAGTTTGAGCCATACCTCGTCGTTCATGTCCTGTGAACCGATGTTGACGAGCTGCTCGCCGCTCACCTCGGCGAGGTCGAGCATCTGGGGAACAGCGTCGATGAGGGTCTGTACGCCTACCTGTCCGGCGCTATAGGCAGAACCTGTGGCTGATGTGCCGGCTCCGGCGATGGTACCGCCAGTGGCGATGATGCGGATCTTTGGCTTGGCGACTGCCACGATAGCGACCACTAACAAGAGGGTCAGCATGGAAAGAATTCTCTTTTTCATAATCTTTTGGTTTTAGGTCAGTATTAACTATTGGTTGTTGTTTATTTATCGGAAATCAATAGCACAGCGTGATGATGAGATACCCCACACCGATGGAAACAAAGGTGGTGATGAAGCCCGCAAGTTGGAAGGAGTGGTTGATGACAAACCGTCCGACATGGGTAGATCCGGTGCGGTCGAAATTGATGGCGGCCACCTCTGTCGGATAGTTGGGCAGGAAGAAATAGCCGTTGACAGCCGGGAACATCGCTACCAATGCCAGGGGCGAGATGCCGAGGCCGATGGCCAGCGGATAGAGCGTGCGCACCGTTGCGGCCTGCGAGAAGAGCATGATCGACATGACAAAGAGGGCCACGGCGAAAAGGAAGGGGTACTGGGTGACGATATTGGAGATATGCTCCTTGAAGAACTCGATATTGCCGTTGAAGAACGTGTCGCCCATCCATGCAATACCGAAGATGGAAACCATGGCGTTCATGCCGGCGGCGAACACTGTACCCTTGGCGGCGTCGTGTACATTGGCCTTCCCCACCCACAGGATAAGGGCGGAAACGGTCATCATGACAATCTCTATGGTCTCGGGCATGGATACGCGGTGCAGTTCGCCGTCGACCATAAACGAGGGCCGCAACGAGGGCACGCTGCCAAAGAGTACAACGAGTATCACGCCCAGCAGGAAGGCCCCCACGGCATACTTGGCACGCGGACTGGGGTTCTTGATCATCTCGTCGATGAGGCGGCTGTCGTGTTCCGGGTCGATGAGGCCCTGGCGTATGCGCTCGCGGTACACCTCATCATCCTCAAGGTTTTTGCCCACATGATTTTGTACAAAGGCCGCCACAAGGATGGCGATGAACGATGCAGGGATGCAGACGAGGAGAATGTCTTTGAGCTCGATGCCCTTGCCGCCCAGCAGGTCGGCGCTGATGAGGGCGGCCGTGGCAGCCGATACCGGACTGCCCGTGATGCCCAGCGAGGCGGCGATGGTGGCCACGCTCAGCGGACGCTCCGGACGTATCTTCGAGTTGGTGGCAATCTCTGAGATGATGGGCAACAGCGAGTAACTGGTATGTGCCGTTCCTGCTACCAGACAAAAGAGCCATGTGGTGAGCGGTCCGTAGTAGGTGATCTTCTCCGGGTGGCGGCGCAGAAATTTGGCGGCCAAGCCCACAAGATAGTCGAGTCCGCCGGCGGCCTGCAGTGTGGCGGCGGCGGTGATGACCGACACGATGATGAGCATCACGTCGATGGGCAGGTTGCCCGGCTTCATGCCGAAAACAAAAACGAGGATGAACACGCCGACCATGCCGTAGATACCCATTCCGATGCCGCCAACGCGCGCACCTTTGAAGATGAGGTAGAGGACAATAGCCAGCTGTAGCAGGATGATAAAAGTGGTCATAGTGGAAATGAACGGTTTCTGTGGGCAGCGTCCCTTCGGGGGAACTGTGTGCCTTGATGTTTGGGGGTAGTAGTGGTTGTTTAAGGAGGTATGGTATGCACCTTTTCAGGTGATATGCAAAGGTATAGTTTTTCTGTATAGGGTGATTTAAAAATTGCCGATAATTTTTTGTAAAAAGCGAACTTGTCATTTGGTCATCATTTGTGGGGAATTGGAGGGAAAATCCCTGAAAATGAGTACCTACAAATGATTATTTAAGTGCAAAAGATTACAAAAAGCGCAAAACCGACTTTGCCGTTCCGCCGAATTGGAGTATCTTTGCGTAGATGCGAAGATGGGCTACGCCCATCGGCAGAACGGCAACGAAAGAAGCCAAAACACAATCTTATATATACAACAATTAAATTATGAAGATCGAAAAAATTCATGCAAGAGAGATCCTCGACTCAAGAGGCAATCCTACCGTAGAGGTGGAAGTGACATTGGAGAATGGCGTAATGGGTCGCGCAAGCGTACCCTCCGGCGCATCTACCGGTGAGAACGAGGCTCTCGAGCTCCGCGACGGCGACAAGCAGCGCTACGGTGGCAAGGGTACACTCAAGGCCGTGGAGAACGTGAACAACATCATCGCTCCCGCCCTCAAGGGTGACTGCGTGCTCAACCAGCGTGCCATCGACCGCAAGATGCTCGCCCTCGACGGCACACCCACCAAGAGCAAGCTCGGTGCCAACGCCATCCTCGGCGTATCGCTGGCCGTGGCCCACACCGCTGCACAGGCGCTGAACATCCCCCTGTACCGCTACATCGGCGGCAGCAACACCTACACCCTGCCCGTACCTATGATGAACATCATCAACGGTGGCGCTCACTCTGACGCTCCCATCGCTTTCCAGGAGTTCATGATCCGTCCGGTAGGCGCTCCCACCGAGCGTGAAGCCATCCGCATGGGTGCTGAGGTGTTCCACGCACTGGCCAAACTGCTCAAGAAGCGCGGTCTCTCTACTGCCGTAGGCGACGAGGGTGGTTTCGCCCCCGCACTCGACGGTATCGAGGATGCCCTCGAAAGCATCTGCCAGGCCATCAAGGACGCTGGCTACGAGCCGGGCAAGGACGTGAAGATCGCCATGGACTGCGCCGCTTCCGAATTTGCTACCTGCGAGAACGGCGAGTGGTACTATGACTACCGTCAGCTCAAGAGCGGCATGCCGAAGGATCCCAACGGCAAGAAACTCACCGCTGAGGAGCAGATCAAGTATCTCGAGGAGCTCATCACCAAGTATCCTATCGACTCTATCGAGGATGGTCTCGACGAGAACGACTGGGACAACTGGGTGAAACTGACCGCTGCCATCGGCGACCGTTGCCAGTTGGTAGGCGACGACCTGTTCGTGACCAACGTGAAGTTCCTGGAGAAGGGTATCAAGATGGGTGCCGCCAACTCTATCCTCATCAAGGTCAACCAGATCGGTTCGCTCACCGAGACCCTCGACGCTATCGAGATGGCCCACCGTCACGGTTACACCACCGTCACCTCTCACCGCTCTGGCGAGACCGAGGACACTACCATCGCCGACATCGCTGTGGCTACCAACTCCGGACAGATCAAGACCGGTTCGCTCAGCCGCACCGACCGTATGGCCAAGTACAACCAGCTCATCCGCATCGAGGAGGAACTGGGCGACAACGCCAAGTACGGTTATACCAAACTGAAGTAATCCCTCGGACTGCATAATTATACGGGTGATTCCTGCATAGGAGTCACCCGTTTTGTTTTGTGTGCGAAAACATATTCGGTTTTGTTTTCGCTCTTTTCTCCTCTTGTTTATCATTTTTGCAAGAAAAACGTATTCTTATGTTTTAGTCTGCATAAAAAATGTATCATCCTATCACTTTTCAACATTTTTTGGAAAACGTTTGTTTGTTTTGCAAAATATTGCATATATTTGCACTCGGATTTAGAATAGGTAAACATAATTTGTTAATTTTAAGAGGTTGTAAAAGATGAAACAAAGGGTAACCATGTTATTTGCCTCGCTGTCTCTGGCAGTCGGAACAGCCTTGGCACAGTCTCACGTCACAGGAAAGGTGGTGTCGCAGGAAGACGGCGAACCCGTCATCGGCGCCTCCGTGAAAGTAGCCGGCTCGAATGTCGGCACGGTCACTGACGTCAACGGAAATTTCACCCTTTCCGTTCCCGCGGGTGAAAAGACTATCAAAGTATCGTACATCGGCATGGATGAACAGACCGTGCAGGTGAAGGGAACGAATATCACCGTCACGCTCATCCCCTCGGCTCACAGCCTCGACGAGGTCGTGGTCACGGGTTATGGTGTGACCCGCAAGGCCGCCTTTACCGGTGCCGCTACCACCGTGGGCAAGACCACGATAGACGCGCGCAACGATGCCAACCCCATCAAGTCGCTTGAAGGCAACGTGCCCGGTCTGCAACTCAGCACCACATCGGGCCAGCCCGGTGCGCCGCAGACCATCTTCATCCGTGGCCGGAACTCCATCAACTCGGGTACACAGCCCCTCTACGTCATCGACGGTATCCCCTTCAACGCCGATCCCGTGGGCGCACGTATGGACGAGGGCGTCACGCTGAGCCCCCTGGCCAACCTCAATGCCAACGACATCGAGTCGATCACCGTGCTCAAGGACGCTACCGCTACCTCTATCTACGGTTCGCGTGCCGCCAACGGCGTCATCGTCATCACCACCAAGCACGGCGGACAAGGCAAGACAAAGGTCAACTTCACGGCCAAGGTGGGATGGGAGTCGCTGCCCAGTTATACCGACAACTACAAGCTGTGCAACGCCGACCAGAATCTCGAACTGGCTACCGAGGCCCTGCTCAACGCCTACAACTACTATGGCGAGAACTCGACGATGGGCTACTACAACACCACCGAGGGTCTCGGACTGACCTATGACAAGGCCGGCGCCGAGTCGTTCATCGACTGGTATGTTGGGAGCAACTGGGTGGAGAACTACCGCAAGACCGGCAAGTCTACCGACTGGATCAAGGAGATCACCCGCAAGGGTCTCGTGCAGGAGTACGGCATCGACATCAACAGCGGTGCCAAGGACAAGTCGGCCCCCGTGTTCTATCTCTCGTACAACTATCTGAGCGACCAGAGTTACATGATCGGCAAGGATCTCAAGCGCCACACCTTGCGCTTCAACCTCGACCAGCAGCCGGCAAAGTGGGTGAAGTACGGACTGAACACCAGTTTCAACTACTCCATCACCAACAACGGTACGTCGGGCGGCTACTTCTCCGATCCGCTCACCCAGGTCTATATGCAGAGTCCGCTCACACCCGTGTATGACGAAAACGGCAACTGGAACATGGACAACGCCACCGGCGGCTACAACCCTGTAGCCCTCCGCAGCGAGAACGGTGACAAGAACACCGCCAAGCAGTATCAGGCTACCGTGTCGCCCTATGTGCAGTTCAACATCCTTCCCGAACTGACGTGGATGACCAAGGGCGGTCTCGACCTGTACTATGTAGACGAGTATTCCTTCATGTCGTTCCTCGATCCCGAGGGAGCAAGTTCCAGCGGTTATGGTGCCAACTACCACAATATGCGTACGCTACTCACCATCACCAATACGCTCAACTATATCAAGACCTTCGGCGGCATGCACCATCTCAATGCCCTCATCGGACAGGAAGGACAGAAGACGACCATCAGCCGCGCCGACCTCGAAAACAGCAACTTCCCCTCCGAAGTGCTCGGCGAACTGGGCCTGGCCTCCATTCCCGCCACGGCTTCCACGTACAAGTACAAACTGCTGCTGGCCTCCTTCTTCTCCAACGTGCAGTATGACTATGACAACAAATACTACCTCTCGGCATCGTATCGTACCGACGGTTCGTCACGTTTCGGTAAGGACAACCGCTGGGCCTCGTTCTGGTCAGTAGGTGCCAAGTACCGTCTGTCGGCCGAGAAATTTATGGAGCCCACCAACAAGTGGCTCACCGACCTGACCATCCGTGCCAGTTACGGTACGACCGGTAACCAGGATGTGGGCGACCACTCCGATGCCGACTACCTCTCCTGGATTGTCGCCCGCGACGTGTTCGGCTACGGCTACAACTACAACGGCAAGCCCGGATCGGCCCATCAGCAGTTTGGCAACTCCGACCTGAAGTGGGAGAAGACCGGCAAGTTCAATGTCGGCATCGACGCCACCCTCTTCGGCCGCGTGTTCCTCACGGTAGACTACTACAGCCACAAGACCACCGACATGGTGTTCGCCGTGCCTGTATCCTACCTCACCGGTCTGTCTGAGTACTACAAGAATATCGGTTCGCTCTCGAACAAGGGTATCGAACTCTCCTTGGGCGTGAACATCCTGCAGAACAAGGACTGGTACTGGAATGTCACCTTCACCGGATCGCACAACAAGAACAAGGTCATCGCCCTCTCTACCGACGATCCTATCGAGTCTACCGTAAGCATCACCGAAGCCGGACGTCCGCTCTACCAGTGGAAGATGCGTGAGTATGCTGGCGTGGATCCCCAGACCGGTGTGGCCCTGTGGTACAAGAACGAGACCGGCGACGAGACCACAACCAGTTACAATGAGGCTGCCAAGCGCTATCTCGGCGATGCCAACCCCTCCTTCTTCGGTAGTCTGCAGAGCACGCTCAAGTGGAAGGGCATCGACTTCTCCTTCCAGTTCAACTACTCGCTCGGCGGCAAGATCTACGGAAACAATCTCCGCTACGACGAGCAGACCGGCGACTCCTTCTACCAGAACTATACGCTCTACGTCTACAACAACCGCTGGCAGAAGCCCGGCGACGTGACCGACGTGCCGCGTATGGACTCCGATGACAGTTATGCCCGTGGTGCATCGTCGCGCTACCTGATGGACCGCAGTTATCTCAAACTGCGCTCGGTCTCCCTCGGATACACCCTGCCGAAGGCATGGCTGAAGGGCAAGTTTATCGACAATGCCCGCGTGTTTGTCAATGCTGAGAACCTCCACACCTGGACCGCCAAGAACTACCGCGGATTCGATCCCTCGGGTGTAGGTGCCAACGGCGTGCAGTGGTGGAACTATCCGCTGGCCAGTTCGGTAGTGTTCGGCTTGACCCTCGGCTTCTGATGCGGGTGCCGCATAATATGTATAATCAAGTAAAGGAAAAGACAATGAAGACATTACATAAGTTATCCCTCATACTTCCCTTGGCCATGGCATTTGCCTCGTGCGACTTTGATACGGAGTTGTCGCAGAATACCGATACCTCGTCAGCCTACGCTTCGGTGCGCGATGTAGACAATGGTACCATCGGCGCTTACCAGGCTCTGGCCTACTATCCCTTCCTGGGCAACTACGCCATCGCGATGTCCGACTTTGCCGGCGGTCTGGCCGACGGCAGTTCCAACACGGGACACTTCTATACCGTCAGCAACTGGACGGTGACCGAGGATGATGCCGAGACCGAAGGCATCTGGCAGTACGGATTTATCGTCACCGACCGTTGCGTGCGCACCATCAACGGTGCCAACGAGGTGATGGCCAACAACAAGTCGCTCTCCGAGAGCGATCTCGCTACCCTGTACTACGACAAGTCGCAGTGCTTCGCCATGCGGGCTTTGGCTTACTTCACGATGAGCCAGTACTTCTGCTATCCCTACAATCAGGGTACGGAGAACAAGGGTCTGCCTATCGTCAAGGACAAGCCCGTCGACGCTTTCGAGACCTTGACCCGTGCCACGGTAGGAGAGACCTACAAGTTTATCTGTGCCGATATCGACAGCGCACTCTACTACAGCGAACTCTCCGGCCAGAGCACCATACAGTATTTCTATATGAACGTTGCTGCCATCCATGCGCTGAAGGCCCGCGTCAACATGCACATGGGCAACTACGATGTGGCAGAGGAAGCGGCCAAGACCGCCATCGAACTGAAGGGCAAGGGCAATGCCGTCAGCACCGACCTTGACCCGACCGACGAGACCTATCTCAACATGTGGGCTTCTGTCAATATCACCGACGAGGATATCTTCACCCTCTCCAAGACCGCATCAGACAACCTCTCGGCCAATTCGCTCAACACGCTCTACGGATCGTACTGCTGCAAGGTGTCGGCCTACTGCAAGACTTTCTTCAACAGTACCGATACCCGTGCCGGACTGATCGGCAAGGTCGATGGCAACGGCGGTTCGTGTATGAAGTGGCAGGGACTCGAAGGCTCCCAGTCTGCCAGCAACATCCCTATCTTCCGCAAGTCGGAGATGGCGCTGATTATCGCAGAGTGCGAGGCACGCAAGGGCAATATCGACGAGGCCAAGAAGTATCTCGGCTATACTGCCAAGCGCGATACAAAGTATGCTGCCGCAGACGGCACCTGCGACCTCAGTCTGCTGCCTTCCGACAAGGACGGTCTGCTCGACTTCATCTGGAAAGAGGGTGTGCGTGAGTTCTTCGGCGAGGGTCACTTCCTCTTCGAGGCCCGCCGTCTGGACAAGACCATCACCGTGATGGGCAGCAAATGCACCACGTTCAAGCCCGCCAAGTTTGTCTTCCCGATACCGTCGTCAGAAATCAACGCCGGATTTATGAAGGAACAGAACGAGAACTGGGCCGCAGCATTGCCCGTGCGTGACAAAACCGACAATTAAGGTCTGCATGACGATGAGTCCCGTAGGGACGGTATAGTATAGGGTAGGGCGTAAGCCCTACCTTTTTTATTGTACCCCAACAAGTTGCCCCTGTAAGGGGCGCATAATTCATCGTGTGAGATTGAAATATGCGCCCCTTACAGGGGCAACGCGTGTGATGGCGATTGGTGGTAGGGCTCACGCCCTACCCTCTACTATGTCGTCCCTACGGGACTCTTCGCTTGCGATGTTTCGTCTGTCATCAACAATATCAATACACCTCTACGACAGGGCCTTGCTTGTTGGGGTTGGGGCCGTACTGGTTGTCGGGTGCGCTCTCAAGGAGCATGAAAACGAAGATGACGAGGCCGCCGAGGTACGGAATGAGGACGAGCAGGTAGAGCCAGCCGGATTTGCCGCTGTCGTGCAGGCGGCGTACGGCTACTGCGATACTGGGGATGATGACGGCCAGCGAGTAGATGCCGACGAGGCCATAGCCTACAAGGAAGGCTGTCATCATAGCGGTCTCTCCACTTCCGAGGAGTGCCCCGATGATTGCTCCGACGATGAAGAGCGGAATGGTGACGATGACGTTGAACAGTACAAAATACCAATACTCGGAGCGGGAAGCCCGTCCGGAGAACGTGGCGTATTTCGAGAATACGCTCTTCACTGATTCATTGAATCCCATAGTGAATGTTTTTAAAGGGTTAATATTTAGGTAGTAGTAGGGTGTCGTCAATGATAAAACAGGGATTTCTTGTGAGGAAATGTCAGTCCTCGTCGACAAGATGCAGTCCGTCGTCGCCGATGGTGATGAGGCGTTGGCGGTAGAGGTCGCCGACGGCCCGCTTGAACACTTTCTTGCTCACCTCGAAGCGTGCCTTGATATCTTCGGCATCGCTCTTGTCGCCAAGGTCGCAGTAGCCGTTGTGCTGCTGGAGATATCCGAGCAGGGTGGCGGCGAAATCAAGGGTATGGCGGCGGCCGGTGGGCTGGAGCGTGACATCAATCTTGCCGTCGGGCCGCACGGCAGCGATGTATCCCCGCAGACGGTCGCCGGTGTGAATGTCCTTGAACACCTGGTCGTCGTAGACGAGCGCAGGATATTCGTTGTCGATGATGACCTTGAATCCGAGGTCGGTCTTTTGCCATACGAGCACGTCGACCTCATCGCCGTGCTGGTAGGCACGGGGCGAAGGGGCGAAGAAATGTTCCACCTTGGCGGAGGCCACGATGCGGTAACTCTCCTCGTCGACGTGCACATGTACGATGTACGAGTGGCCTTGCTGCATGTGCATCTTCTGTTCGCGGAAGGGGCAGAAGAGGTCTTTCAGCGGTCCCCACTTGAGGAAGGCACCGTACTTGTTGACCCAAGCCACCTCGAGAAAGGCAAAGTCGCCGACCGTGGCCAGCGGACGCTCGGTGGTGGCTACGGGGCGTTCGTCGCCGTCGAGGTAGATGAACACTTCGAGCCGGTCGCCTATTTTCGTGCCGCGCGGTACGTACTTCTTGGGCAGGAGGATTTCTCCCTCGTCGCCGCCGTCGAGGTACAGTCCGAAGTCTACTTGCTTGACGACTTCGAGGGTATTGTATTTTCCGAGTTCTATGCCGTTCATATTGTTTCGTTTTCTTGTTTTTCTGTGGGCACTATGGTATCGGTTTCGGCCGGTCGTGTGGCGGTGGTCGTGTCGACGATCATGCCGTCGCGCAGATGGATGGTGCGGTCGGTGATGGAGGCGAGCTGGTCATCGTGGGTGACGATGACAAAGGTCTGTCCGAACTTGTCGCGCAGGCGGAAGAAGAGATTGTGCAGTTCGGTCTTGTTGCGCGAGTCGAGACTGCCGCTCGGTTCGTCGGCGAGGATGACAGAGGGCCGGTTGATGAGTGCGCGGGCCACGGCCACACGCTGTTTCTCGCCGCCCGACAGTTCGGCCGGCTTGTGGTCGGCACGGTCGGTGAGTCCCATGAAGTCGAGCAGTTCGCGGGCCTCTTTCTTGGCCGCGGATGTGCTCTTGCCGGCGATGAAGGCCGGAATCATGATGTTCTCGATGGCTGTGAACTCAGGCAGGAGCTGGTGAAACTGGAACACAAATCCCAGGTGGCGGTTGCGGAAGTCGCTCACCTGTCGTCCGTTGAGGCGGCCCACATCGATGCCGTCGATGGTGATGCTGCCGCTGTCGGGACGGTCGAGCGTGCCGATGATCTGCAGCAGGGTGGTCTTGCCGGCGCCGCTGGGCCCGACGATACTCACCACTTCGCCCTTGCCGATGTGCAGGTCGATGCCTTTGAGCACCTGCAACGGGCCGAAACTCTTGGTGATGCCTTTGATGTCTATCATAGTGTTTTTTCTTTCTTTTTCTTTGAGTTTGGTTTTGTCGGCGGAGGCGGATCAGCCTTGCCGTCCCAGTCGTGTCTTCACCCACTTGCCGATGGCCTCGTAGGCGCTGCTGTCCTCGGTGTGTTGCGGTTGGGCGAAGGTCATCTCGTCCATGGCGTCGCCGTGCTGGTCGGGGAAGACGATGATGATGTTCTTGCCCGAGAAGTGCTCGGTGATTTCTTCGGGCAGGCGGTCGAGGGCCGTCTTGTAGGATACGGTGCCCTTGCGGGCCACGACGACGACAAACAGATGGTCTTCGGCCACCGACTCGGCGAGCGTGGGCAACTCGTTCCAATGCTCCATCGGGGTATATTCGCTGCGCACCTCGGGGTGGCGGCGTGATATGTAGTCGCGGATGAGCGCGAGTGTGTCTTGCCGGGCGTGGAACTCGGTGCGGCACTCCAGGTTGTCGGCCAGGCGCGAGATACGTTCCAGCCATCGGTAAAAGCCCGGTTCGAACTGCGCCCTTGAGGGTACGGCCACACGTATGCGGCGGATGGTGGAGAGCGGTTGGCGGAGCCGTGCCATGATGATCTGTGCGTTGAGACCATTGAAGAGACTCTGATGGAAAGCCCCCCAGAACTTCTGCGACACCTCCTTGTGCATGTGCATGCCGATGAGTATCTCCGAGGCATGAAACTCCTTGAAGGCGTGCTTGATGCCGTTGGCGATATTGGCGGCTACCCGCACTTGGGTGGTCATGCGCACATCGGCGGCCGCGGCGTACTTGGCCACCTGGTCGAGCAGACGCTCGCCGCGCTCCTGGTTGGCGCGCATGTCGGCATCGTCGTACACGACGTTGAGGCCCACCAGTTCGCGTCCCTGTTTCGGGTCGCGCATGAGTATGGCCAGGTTGGCCAGGCGTATGGCGTATTCGGGGTAGCGTATGGGCAGGAGTATGCGTTCCTCCTCGTGTGGCGTGTCTTCGGGCATGTCCTTGTCGCGGAGGATAATCTGCTGGGCCGATGCCTCGGTCACCATCGACGAGATGATGCAGGTGAGGAGAATCATGATCACCACCCCATTGAGCATATCATCGGTGACGAGGTATTGTCCCGGTGCCACCTCCATCTTCATGCCCACCATCACCATGGCGATGGCGCCGGCTGCATGGGCGGAGGTGAGTCCGAACATCATGTTGCCCGACGATTTGGGCAGGCGGAACAGACGGGCCGAGACGTAGGCCGCCACGGCCTTGCCCAGTGTGCCGCACAGGGTGATGGCCGCCACCACCCAGACCACGGCTCCGCCGGCGAAGAGCAGGCGCACGTTGATGAGCATGCCGACACCGATGAGAAAGTAGGGGATGAAGAGCGCGTTGCCCGTAAACTCGATGCGGTTCATCAGCGGCGACACGTGCGGTATGTACCGGTTCATGATCAGGCCGGCCATGAAGGCACCGAAGATACCTTCCAGACCGATGGCCTCGCTCAGTGCGGCACAGAGAAAGAGTATGGAGAGGACAAAGATAAACTGCATGACGGCATCGCTGTAGCGGCGCAGAAACCATCGCGCCAGTCTCGGCACGGCCAGGGTGACGGCAATGCAGTAGACGGCAAACTTGACGGCGAACAGCAGCCAGAACGTGGCACCGCCTCCGCCGTTGTGCAGGGCGACAAGGGCGGCGAGCGCCACAAGGGCCATCAGCAGCGAGAGCATGGACGACCCTACGCTCAGGGCGACACTCGGTTTGCGCTGCAGACCGTAGCGGCTGACGATGGGGTAGGCCACCAATGTGTTGGAAGCCATAATGCAGCCCAGCAACATCGAGGCCTGATGGCTGTATCCCAGTCCGAACAGGCTGACGGCGTAGGTGAGGATGAAGGGAGCGGTGAAGGTGGCCAGTCCGAAGAAGACAAACCGCCGGCTTTTCTTGCGTATGCCCTCGATATCCATCTCGAGCGACGCGAGAAACATGATGTAGTACAGACCTACCTTGCCGAAGAGTTCGAAGGAGTTGTCGCGTACCAGAATGTTGAACCCGTACCGGCCCACAAGTACACCTGCCAATACCATGCCGATGATGTGCGGTATACGCAGTTTTCCCATGATGATAGGCGCCGACAGGATGATGATGAGCACCACCAGAAAGATGAGGGTCGGGTCGGTGATGGGAAAGTATGATGTAAGGTTGGGCATGGTCATGGCGTTACTCTATGCAAACTTACGCATTTTCTTTCGATTTCGTGTCTCCGGTGACGAAAAAGTTTCCTTTTGTGCAGTAAATACGGGCCATTACCACCGCGGTTTCATGCAGAAGGTCATCTCCTTGCCGCTGACGGGGTGGGTGAACGTGATGCGTCCGGCGTGCAGCATGAGCCGGCGTGCGGCGTGACCGTAGAGCGTGTCGCCCACGATGGGACATGCCAGTCCGTCGGCATGGGCGCAGTGCACGCGCAACTGGTGGGTGCGGCCAGTCACGGGGCGGAGAAGCAGGCGTGTGGTGTGGCCGTCGGTGCCGAGTATCTCATATTCGGTGACGGATGGTTTCCCGTAGATGGGGTCGACCACTTGGCGCGGGCGGTCTGACGGGTCGGGCCGCAGCGGAAGGCAGATCTGTCCTTGGGGCGCCGCCTTTGGTGTGCCGTCGAGCACGGCCTCGTATTCCTTGCGTATGCCGTGGTGCAGAAACTGGTCTTGCAGACGGCGGTAGATGTCGAGCGACTTGGCGATGAGCATCAGTCCGCTGGTGGCCATGTCGAGCCGGTGTACCACGAGCGGGCCGTCGGCCTTGGGCCAACGCCGATGGGCGAGGCTGTATACCGATGCTCTGTCTGTGGTGCCGGGTACGCTGAGCAGGTCGTCGGGCTTGTAGACCACGGCCAGCGCGTCGTCCTCGTAGACCACCTCTATGGATTTTCCGCTGTCGGTGGCCAGCGGGTTGGGTTCCACATCGAGACCGCGCAGCATGTGGGTCAGTATGGGCAGGCACTTGCTGCGGCAGGCCGGATAGTATTGCCCGTCGTGGCGTATCTCGCCCTGCGGTGACGGTCCTACCCAGAACTCGGCCATACAGAGCGGTCGCAGTCCGTGCAGATAGGCGTACTGCAGCAGTTTGGGTGCGCAGCAGTCGCCCGCTCCCGAGGGTGGGGTGTGCTGTGGTGTGTCGGCGAAGATGTCGGTCAGCCGGTGCCGTTGGCCATTGGCATCGAGCAGGTTGTATTGGCTGAACAGCCATGCCTGCAACTGCTCGCTGGCCGCCCGACGTTCTTGCCGGAGCGCCTCGGTCTCGTTATCGTACTCCCTCAGCCTTTCCTCGGCGGCTTCGATGTGTGCAGCGTGGGTCTGTCTCAGACGGCGCAGTTCGGCCTTCATGTGCTGGCTCTCGCGGATGAGTGCCGCCTGCTCGTCCGATCCTATCGGCGGGTTGGCATTTCGCAGAAGGTCGCGGCGTGCTTTGGCTTCCGCCATCCTTTCTTTGTAGGCGGCGATGGCGCGGTCGCGTGCGGCGATGGCTTGGTCGCGGCCGTATACTATCTCTTGCCGTAAGGGCGATTGCTCCCTTTCCCGGATGCGGGCGTTGATGCCGGAGATACGGCGCTCCTCAGTCTTGAAGTGCCCGTCGGGTGCCTGTGCGTCGTACACCGACGGCACAAACCACGGCCAGTCGCCCCGTCCGGCGAGCAGTCCGGAGTAGGCGGCCAGAAATCCGATACAGGAGGGCGTGTCTTTGTCTGTTGCGCTTCTCGTCGCATCACAGGCCACAACCAGCACGCCGAACATTTTCCCGCCTGCCTCGTCTGCCATCATGTGGTGCCCGTCGATGTGCCGGCGTACTATGTCGGCCGCCATCCGGCAGAGCGGATGCGGTTCGTAACAAAAGGGGTAGGTGAACTGCCGGGGCGGCAGCGTGCCGGTATGTAGAGGATGTAAGATGGTCACGTCTCTTGCGGGTCAGAATCATTCGTAGGGGAATGCAAAGTTATGGATATTGTCTGAGATAGAATCTCTTTACTATTTTATTTTTCATCGTCACTAAATATTGTGGGTATCTCTGTGCCGTTTCGGAAATAATGCTTATTTTTGCCTTGTGTTAGCATATACTCACATATTTATATTAGACGATTGGACAATCTGTTTCCACTTGGACAGACGGCAATCTTCTCACCGAAGATGACAAAACGCAAGGGCTTGACACCTCTCACTGGCTTTACCCTCTATGGCTTGAGGTATGGCGTGGCGTGTGCGGTATTCCGTATGCGGGGCTTGTCGTGTCTGTTGTTGTCGGTTCTCGCTCTGATTCCCCAAAGCGCCGCGGCGCAGTACATGTGGCAGGAGATGGAGCGTACACCGTCGAAGCCGGCCCTTACGGGCGATATGGAGTATCATGTGGAAACACAGGTGTCGGTCTCCAAGGGCAAGACACCGCTTTGGCTCAACGCCAACAAGTACGGTCTGAGTTCGCTCAGCGCTACCAACGGTTATGTGCGCGGGTCGGTGATGCGTCCGCTCTCGGCCGACTCGGCCCGCCGCTGGGGTATCGGCTACGGGCTCGATGTGGCCGTGCCGCTGCACTATACCAGTCAGGTGGTGGTGCAGCAGGCTTTTGCCGAGGTGCGGTGGCTGCATGGTGTGCTGACCGTCGGATCCAAGCAGCAGCCGATGGAACTGAAGAACCAGACGCTCAGCAGCGGTTCGCAGACGCTTGGCATCAATGCGCGTCCCGTGCCGCAGGTGCGCCTCGCCCTGCCCGAATACTGGACGGTGCCGCTGACCCGCGGATGGCTTCATCTCAAGGGCCACATTGCCTACGGCCGCATGACCGACGACGGTTGGCAGCACGACTTCACCGAGCGCAAGAAACTCTACGCCGACCATGTGCTCTACCATAGCAAGGCAGGCTATCTGCGGATAGGCCACGAGTACCGTCCGCTCAGTCTGGAGATGGGTCTGGAGATGGTGTCTTTCTTTGGCGGCGAGCCTTGGACACTCAGAAGTGACGGGACGATGGAGCGCGTGCCGACCAAGAAGGGACTGAAAAGTTACTGGTATGCCTTCCTTCCCGGCGGATCAGACGCTACCGACGGATCCTACCGCAACAGCGAGGGCGACCTTGTGGGCAGTTGGCTGCTGCGCCTGTCGTACGATGCCGACCTGTGGCGGTTCTCGCTCTACGGCGACCATTTTTTCGAAGACCATTCGCAGATGTTCTTTCTCGACTACAACGGCTACGGCAGCGGCGAGGAATGGCAGCAGCGCAAGCGCAACCGTTACTATGTGTATGCGCTCAAGGACATGATGCTCGGGGCGGAACTCAATCTGAAGTACGGCACGTGGCTCCGCAATGTGGTCTTCGAATACATCTACACCAAGTACCAGAGCGGTCCGTACAACCATGACCATACGAAAAACCTGCCCGACCACATGGCTGGCATGGACGATTACTACAACCATAGCGTGTACACCGGTTTCCAGCATTGGGGACAGGTGATCGGCAATCCGCTCTACCGGTCGCCGCTCTACAATACCGATGCCAACATCCGGGTGCGCGACAACCGCTTTGTCGCCTTCCATCTCGGTGTCGACGGCCAGCCTACCGGCCGCCTCAGTTACCGTCTGCTCGGTACCTGGCAGAAAGGATGGGGTACGTACGACCTGCCTTTCAACAAGGCCCACCACAATATCAGTTTTCTTGCGGAGGCTGCCTATGTCCTGCCGAAGAGGTGGACAGTGAAGGCGGCCTACGCCATGGACTTCGGCAGCAATGAGATGCTCGGCCACAATGCCGGCATGCAACTGACGATTGGAAAAACGTTTATGGGAAAAAGGGCGAAAAGATAACGATTCCTGTATGACAATGAAGAAACCCTCATCATCTTTTGCCGCCTTGCTCTTGTGTGCCTTGTCGGTGCTTTCCTCCTGCAGTGTCGACTTCGAGACGAGCGGCAACGGTGCGCTCGACGGCTTCTGGCATCTCGAGCGGGTCGACACGCTGGCAACGGGCGGCAGCGCCGACTTGTCGTCGGGCCGCCTTTTCTGGGCCGTGCAGGCCAAACTCGTCTGTGTACGCGATTTCGGCAACAATGACAAGGGGTGTTACCTGCGTTTTGTGCAGACATCGGACAGTCTGACGCTCAGTTCGCCCTATATCAACAACTGGCACGAGAATGAGCAGGAGACGGGAGGCGATGTGCCGGTGACCGACAAGGCCGTCCTTGCCCCCTACGGCATCAGCGACCTTACGGACTGTTTTTGCAAGGAGACCCTAAAAGGCGGAACGATGGTATTGCGGTCAAAGGTGCTCCGCCTGCATTTTAAGAAATTTTGATTGTTTTTGGGGTACTTATCCTCATTTGCTCATCGCCTCGGTTTGTTCTCCCGCTTGCCGATGAGGAGGGTGAGCAGCAGGTGCAAGGCCGTGTATGCTACGATATCGGTGATGACAATGGCCGTCAGCGATATGTGTGGATGAAGTGCGGCGTTCAATACAGAAAAGCCAATCTGCAGCGATAGTATGCAGACCAGTGCCTGATGCTGGGTCAGGCCGCAGCGCAGCAGTTTGTGGTGGATGTGGCACTTGTCTGCCTTGAATAGCGGGCGGTGCTGGCGCAGCCGCGTGATGATGACGCGCACGACATCGAAGCAGGGCACGATGAGCAGCGTGTAGGCGATGAGCAGGCTGTCGCTGCGGTAGGGCATGACGGTGGTGTCGTTTTTCGTAAACTTGATGACGAGAAACCCGAGGATGAATCCCAGGGACAGACTGCCGGAGTCGCCCATGAAGATCTTGTTGTTCTTTTCCGCTTTTCCGAAGATGTTGAAATAGAGAAAAGCCACCAACACACCGATAAACCCGGCAATCATCGCACTGTATGCAAAGATGTTTTCGCGCATGAAGCAATAGAGAAAGCCCAGCAGGGCTATCACGCCGATGCTTCCGGCCAGTCCGTCGATACCGTCGATGAGGTTGAGGGCATTGTCGATGAAGACGATGACCAGTACCGTGAGCGGTGCACCGATGTAGAAGGGTATGTGGTGTATGCCGCAGAATCCGTAGAGGTCGTTGATGTACAGTCCGGCGGCGGGCAGAAGGCTGGCTGCGGCGATCTGTGCGAGAAACTTGGTTTTCGGCTTTACCCCTACGATGTCGTCGATGAGTCCGACGGTGTAGATGAAAATCAGGCTCACGACAAACATGCACGACCAGAGGCTGATTTCCATGCGCTGCCCGTTGGATATGCGGAAGATGCAGATGGATATCGCTGCGGCAATCAGCATGCTGGGGATAAAGCAGGTGCCGCCGAGCCGCGGTACGGAACTTTTGTGTACCTTGCGGGCGTTGGGCAAGTCGTAGAGATTGTTCTGGATGCAGAATTTCTGTATTCCCGGTATGAGCATAAGGCCGCACGCGAGGCTCACGATAAAGGCTATGATGGTATAGATAATGTACTGCGTTGTCATCTGATTCTTGTTCTGAACGTAGTCGGGGCGACAGCCGTCTGCTGCGGCAGAGCCGTTTTTTTTGTGTCCCCGACTATATATGATAACGCTTCCCTTTATATTATATTGTAATGGGGGTGGAAGAATTGCGTAAGTACGCATTCTCCGCGCGGCCGTCAAAAGCGCAGTTCGAAAATCTTGTAGAGGTATTTCACCGAGATCAGCAGGTGGTTGCTGTAAAGGCCGTTTTGCCGGCACGCTCTGACATCCTCGTGGGTGATGAGCATACGGTTGCGCACGTTCTTGGTGCTGACTCCCCCCATGCGCATGGTCACGCAGTCCTTGTGCAGGTAGCGTGCGCGCAGTTTGTATTTGTGGAACAGGCGTACCATCATCTCGTAGTCGGCCGCTATCTTGTAGTCGAGCGAGTAGCCGCCGTGCTTCTCGTACACCGAGCGGCGTACATAGAACGACGGGTGGGCGGGCATGAAGCCGAACCGCAGCCACATCGGGCGGAAGAGGGCGGAGGAGTAGTATCTTGTGGCCTTTTCGGGCTGGTCGTCGCGGATGAAGTGGATGTCGCCGTACACGGCATCGATGTCGGGTGTGAAGTGGTCGGCGATGTGCTGCAGCACGTCATCGGAGGTGAAGTAGTCGTCGGAGTTGAGCGTGCCGACGATGTCGCCGGTGCAGCGTGCGATGCCTTTGTTCATGGCGTCGTAGATGCCGCGGTCTGGCTCGGATATCCAGTGCAGGCGTCCGCCGAACTTCCCCTCGTAGGCTTTGACGATGTCGAGCGTGCCGTCGGTAGACTGGCCGTCGACGACCCAGTATTCGATGTCCTTGTAGGTCTGCTGCAGTACGGAGTCGAGGGTGGAAGCCAGCGTCTTGGCGCTATTGTAGGTCACTGTGATGACGGATATTTTCATTGCGGATGGTTTTGTCGCTTTTTCTGTTGTACGGGTTTTTATATCCCGAGTATCTCTTGGTAGAGACTGTAGTATTCCTCGTAACGCCGGTGACGGTCGAAAGCGTCGGCTGCTCTTTTCCGGCATAGGTCAGCGTAAGCCTCTTTTCCCTTGTCGGTGATGGTGGCGATATGTCGGACGGCCGCTTGCAGGTCGCCCTGTGCGATGACGTATCCCGTGCCGGGAGCGATGATCTCTCCGGCGCCGCCGGTGTTGTAGGTGATGACGGGCGTGCCGCAAGCCAGTGCCTCGATATTGGTGATGCCCAAACTGTCCTCCCATGTGGGGTTGAAGTAGATGTCGGCGGCGGCGTAGAGCCGTCTCAACTCGTCGGCGTTCTGTGTGCGCGGTATGCCGGCCATGCCTTCGGTGGCGTTGATGCGCTGCAGGTCTTTCCCACTGGCACCGACAATGACGATGATGTGGTCGTCGGGAAGCATTTCGCGCAGACGGAAGAAGTCGTCGAGACCCTTCCTGTACCAGTTGGATGCCACGCCGAGCACCATGTGCCGGTATGCTCCCATGACGGACGGTTTGCCCTCATCTGTCGGTACAGGCCGGAAGGTATGCAGGTCGATGCCGTTGTAGATATGTCGGATGGGCAGGTCTTTGAGAAACGACTCGTGCAGGTCGCCTTCGAGCCAATGGCTGACGGGCACAAGGGTCAGATTGGGGACGGAACGGAAGTATTGTCGCTTGAGCGCATGATTGCGTTCCGACCGGTCGAGCCACAGACTTGTCGGATAGGCTTTCTTCTGCGGGCAGTCGTGGCAGCGGGTCTTCCATCGGTCGCAACCGACATACATATAGTGGGCGCAGTGTCCCGTGTATGTCCAGCAGTCGTGCAAGGTCCAGACCACGGGTATGCCCGCGTGGGCGAGGTAGTCGAAGAGGATGGGGTAGTTGAGGTAGTACCCGTGTATGTTGTGCAGATGTATGATATCCGGCCGCAGGGCCTTGGCATATTCCACCAGGCGGCGGGTGGCGCGGCAGGAGTGCAGGCCGTGGTCGTCGAAGAGGCGTGAACAGATGCCGTGCAGACGCTCGTCGCCCATGCTCCCGATATGGTATAGCCGGGAGTGGCTGGGGTTGCACCACCGTCCGTAGGCGATGTGGCTTTCCCATCCGTGGCTGAGTACGGTGTCGCCGATGCCCTCGGCAATCTTGCCGTGCGACCCCCAGTTGGCGGTGATGTTGATTTGTAGCAGTCTTTTTGTCATCAGTAGGTCTTCTTGCAATTCAGAAAGTATTTGACGTGTGCGACTGGCCAGAACGGTTCGAAGTGCCGGCGGTTGATCACCTTTCCTCCGAAGGAATAGTAGTGCTTGTAGTCGGACTGCGAAAATACGTGCGCGTAGGCCGCTGCGGCGATGTCGATGGCCGTCTCGCTGGCTTGCGACAACTGTCCGTAGGGGAAGGCGAAGTAGTCGCAGACGTTGCCGATATGCTCTTCGATGACCCGGCGGCAGTCTACGATCTGGTGGCGGAGCG
This sequence comes from Akkermansia muciniphila, assembly GCA_963621665.1. Taxonomy (GTDB): domain Bacteria; phylum Bacteroidota; class Bacteroidia; order Bacteroidales; family Bacteroidaceae; genus Prevotella. The sequence continues at coordinate 28,246 of CAVFEZ010000029.1, forward strand.
TCTCGCGGTCGTCGGTGACGATCATGTAGTGGTCCAGGGTGTGGGCGCCGATGATGTGTCCCCGTGCGGCGAGGTCTTTCAGCGTGTCCCACCGCATGGGACGTTTGCCGGCCGTCTGTACGGTGTCGTGGTTGAAGTGGCGGATGTAGGCATCGTCGCCTTCGACGTAGTTGGGATTGACAAAGAAGATGGCGTTGACCCCGTATTCTTCAAGTACGGGGGCGAAGATGTCGGCGCACTCCGAAAAACCGTCGTCGAAGGTGAAGGCCACACAGGGTCGGTCGGGCTGTTCGTGCCGCTTAATCATGGCGACGGCATCTTCGGCGCGTACCAGCGTCACCTGTTGGGCGAGACGGTCGAGCAGACGGCGGAAGGTGTCCGGCTCAGCCTCTCCGCAGATGCGGTGGCCGTTGAGTATGTGTATGCCCGGTGCGGGACGGGCGTTGAGGCTCAGCAGATTGAGTACCTGTGCGCGTACGGCGGTGCGTACTTTCATATAGAGTGAGTCATCTCTCATGTGTGGCTTGTTTGAGTATTTCCAATTGGTAGTGTGTGTTCCACTTGCTGTCGATCTCGGCGTAGGCGGCGGTGCGTGTCCTTTCGCGGTCGGCGGCATCGGCGAAAATCCATCTTTGGGTCTTTTCTGCCAGGGCGGCGGCATCGCCCTGCCGGAAGAAATCGCCCGTCACGCCGGGACGTATGGCTTCGAACTCGGGTGCCTGGCGGGTGAAGTTGTCGTGCGTGATGACCGGACACCCGAACGAGAGGGCGTGTATGGCGGTCAGTCCTACGTGTCCGGGCGAGACGCACACGGCGGCGTTGTAGAACAGTTCGGCCAGTCGCTCGTCGTCGTAGCACGGTCCGTACATCCAGATGCTCTCTGACAGTCCGCGCCCGGCGGCGTAGCGGTCGATGTTGACACCGTCGACATCCTTTCCGACAAATACGATGTTGACGTGTATGCCCTTCTCCTTCAGTATCCTGGCGCAGTCGATGAGCAGGTCGAGACGCTTGATGGCCTGTATGCGTCCGCAGTAGATGATGACGGGGTTGTCGTTGCCGAAGTGGTCCTTGTATATCGTGGTGGGGTGGAGACGTGAGCGGAAGTCCTTCTCGCGGTCGGAGTCCATGGAGTTGGCGATGCAGAGCATCTTTTCTTTGGCGATACCTTCTTTCTCCATCAACTGGATGGCGTAGTCGCTGTAGACCAGCAACCGGGAGTGAAGGGCAAAGAACGCTTTCTTGACGATGCGCTTGACGAGACCCTCGCGGCCATACCATCCGTGTGTCCATGCGATGACGCGCTTGCCTGTCAGCCTTGCCAGCAGGAGCAGTGCCCATGAGGAGAGGCAGTACGGTTCGCCGTCGGTGATGTAGTACTGATAATCGCGGAATATCAGTCTGACCGATCCGCGTTGCCAGTAGAACGGACCGATGTACGCATTGTGCAGCGTACCCCGGTAACCTTTCAGACCGTGGTAGTCGAACGTCTTGATCGGCGTGTGTATCTTGTCGCCGAGGTAGAAGTCTGTACCGAGCGCGTCGCCCATCATGCTGAATATCGGCAGACGGTAGTGCGGCCCGATGTTGGTGATCATGCAGATGTTGTGTCTTTCCATATGTGCAGGTCAATATACACCGCGTGCCTTGGTGATGGCGCAGTAGAGTTTGGGACAGTAAAGGCGCAGTTTGCGCAGCGCCCAGCTGAAGATGTATTTTCTCCGGTTGTTGCGCCATACATAGAGCAGGTAGTCGCTGTCGGAGTGGAGCGGATGGCGCACCCATGCCCGCCGCTCGGCCATTGTCATTGCGGCCATACGGCCGCTCAGGTCGGCTTCGGGCGTATGGTCGTCGGCACACTGTCCGCAGACGTGGGCCGTGACGAGGGCCGGTATGCCGTGGCGGCGTACCTGCATGCAGTAGTCATGGTCGGCGCAGCCGTGGCGGAAACCGTCGGCAAAGATGCCCACTTCGCTGACAACGCTTTGCGGCACGAGCAGTATGTTGGCGTTGGTGATGTCTACGGGCTGCGGCATTCCGGTGGGCGCTACGCGGCGGCTCTTGCCGTGCATGCTGCCTTCGAATACGTCTCCCCCGTAGGTGATGGTCTTCGGGTCTTCCGGGTCGCAGGTGATGCCGGAACAGATGCCGGTGCGGCCGTAGACCGTGCGGGCATGGTCTTCGGCGGCGAAGAGTTCGCTGTACACGTTGTCGCACACCAGCGTGTCGTCGTTGATGAGCAGATAGTATTGCCAGCGTGCGCCTTCCTTCATCGCTTCGCGCCATGCGGCCCGCATGCCGCCTGCCCAGAAGAGCGATCCGTCGCCCCCGACGATGTGCAGGCTGATGTCCTTGCACGCTGCGCGTGCGGCTTCGGCGGTGCCGTCGGTACATCCGTCGTCGGTGAGATAGATACAGGCGGCGACTGGCGTGTGCGTGGTGTCCGCATTGTAGCGCGCCGTCACCTCGGCCAGCCGGCGGAGACACGCGGCGGTGTGTGCCTTGCGGTTGTGGCAGGTGAGGAGTACGGCGACGGTGATGGGTGGTGTATTCATGTATTCTGCTTTGCGGCTTTATCATAGAAACGCAGATGCCCCTTGTTTTATTGTGTAGCCCGTGTGCTGCAGCCTAAAATATGTGCGCGGCCGCACGGTGGGTCTGCCGTTTTTTTCTTATTTTTGTAGCCGACATGGAAAAAATCGCAATCATAGCCATCGCCTACAACCGGGTGCACTCGCTGGAGCGGCTGCTCGCGTCGCTGTCGGCCGCACATTACGGCAGCGGGCAGGTGCCCCTCATCATCAGCATCGACAGGAGCGACACCGACGAGGTGGAACGCTATGCCGAAAGTTTCGCTTGGCCGGTGGGCCCCAAGACAGTGGTTCGCCATGAGCGCAACCTTGGTCTGAAAGCCCATATACTCAGTCAGGGACACTGGCTCGACGAGTACGACGCGGTCGTCATACTTGAAGACGATGTAGTGGTGGCCCGCGATTTCTGGAACTATGTACGGCAGACCGTCGCCCTGTACAAGGACAATGACGAGGTGGCGGGCATCAGCCTGTACGGTTTTGCCGTGAACTATCATGTACGGCGTCCGTTTGTCCCCTTGCGCACTTCTGACGATGTCTACTTTATGAATTGCGCCTCGTCGTGGGGACAGGTGTGGATGCGGCGCCAGTGGCGGTGCTTTGAGTCGTGGTTGGAATCGCATGCTGATTTTACCCATTCTCCGGCACTTCCGCTCAGTATTCTTTCGTGGAAGGCGCAGTCGTGGCTGAAGTACCATACCCGCTATTGCATCGAGGAGAACAAGTATTTTGTGTTTCCCTATGTATCCTATTCCACCAACTTTTCCGATTTGGGCGAGCATGTCGATGTGCAGAACTCCCTCTATCAGGTGCCGCTCATGCAGGGGCGGAGCGGGACGCTGCGCTTGCCCGGGAAGGTGTCTGACGGTGTGGCCTACGACGGTTTTTTCGAAAACAAGGCTCTCTATGCCGCCCTCGGCATGACGGAGGCCGACTGTTGCCTCGACCTCGGCGGTGCCAACGGCAACCGTGTGGGCAAGCGTTACTGGCTGACCACGGGCCGTCATCCCTATGCCGTGAAGCGCAGTTACGCGCTGGTGCGCCGCCCCGTGGAGAGCAACGTGCTGGAAGGCCGCGCCGGCAGCGGCATCTATTTGTATGATACGCATGTGTCGGCAGCGTCTCCCAAAGGCAAGGGCAATGCGGCCGTGACCTTTGCCTACAATATTGCCAATATGTTTCTCTTGGTGCGCGAGTACGGGTACGGTAGTTTTGTGCGCGACTTTTGGCGCGTGGTCTGCGAGAAGTGGACGCAGATAAAGAGAAACAGAAAATAAGGATTCAACTTTCGGATTTGTGCGAGGACGGGCTGAAAGCCCAGACTGAACTATTGGTATCCGGTAAAAATATCGCAACTGGCGAGTCCCGTAGGGACGACAGACTATAGCGTAGGGGCTGGCCCCTACGTTGAGGGCACTGAAAAAGTCCCTCATGCCGAATATGCCCCTAAAACGGGGTGCC
>CAVFEZ010000030.1:0-32065 GCA_963621665.1 Akkermansia muciniphila
GGCGCACTGAGGGCGGCCAGTAGCGTGAGGGCTGAAAACAATATCTTTTTCATTGCGTGTTTGGTGTTTTTAGTCGGTTGCGATGGGCTTGTGGGAGTATTCGGGGCCGAAGACTGGAGTATTCGAGGCCGAATACCGCAGTATTTGAGGCCGAATACTGCAGTGCTTGAGGCCGAATACTCGGGTATTTGAGGCCGAATACTCGGGTATTCCGGCCCGAAGACTGCCTGCCGCCGGTATGGAGGGGTTGGCGGTGCGGCCATTGTCGCATGACCGGGCGGCAGGAAGGGGGTCACTGTTCGGCCACGATCATGGTCCAGTATTTGAGTTGCGGCACGGTGAAGACCACGTATTCGCCCTCCTGCCGGAAGGTGAGCGTCTCGGGTGCGCCGCCGATGCGGTCGGGCGATGCGACCCATAGTTTCTTCACGCCCTTGGCGCGGAGACGCAGGGTCATGTCGCTGACGGCGGCGGGCTCGGGCTGTGTGCCGTCCATGTCACGCCAGCTGAGGCTGTTGGCCTGGCTGAAGTTGAGCAGGTGTACCACGAGGCGGTTGTCGGTCTGACGGGCCAGGGTGGTGACGGTCTTCAGGCGCGGCGGCCAGGCGTTGATGGTGACACCGCTCTTGGAGGTGGCGATGTCGGCAGTGGTCTCGGTGGCCGGGTCGCGCAGCAGGTTCTGGTAGGCCGTGAGGAAGTCGTAGTAGGCGATGACGGCCGTCTGCAGGCTGTCGCTCATCTGTATGTCGGCGTAGGGGAAATACTCGGAGGAGAGCATGTGTCCGTCGCCCAGTTCGAGGTGGGAGGCACCGAGGGCAAACATGACGGCATCGGTGAGCAGTACGCCCGGGGCGTTGAAGGAGGGCTTCTTGTGGCCGTAGTCCATGTAGGCGGCGTAGACCTGTCCGAGGTGGGTGCCGGCCCATGCGCGGTTGTTGTGGAGGATGTCGTGCAGGTCGGCAAACTGGTCTTCGCCGCTCCACAGTTCGGTATACATGAAGTCGATGTCGCCCGTCTTGACAATCTTCTCTGAACCGTAGTTGGAGACGGCGTTCATGACGAGCCGCTTGTCCGGGTGGCGCTGCTTCATGGCCTTGATAAACGAGGCGTAGGCGCTGGGGAAATTCTTCACGCTGCCGTAGTAGTCGTAGTCGGTGCCGCGGTTGCCGAGCTGGTCGATATGAAATCCGTCGAAGTCGAGCGCGGTGTACACCTCATCGTTGCGGTCGCCGAGGTACTTCTGCCACTCCGTGTTGGCGGGGTCGACGAGGTAGATGTCGCTCTTCCAGCTCTTGGAGAGTTGATGGCGGTCTTTGTTGGAGTGCGTGGCGTCGGTGTAGATGTGCCACTGCTCCTGCACACCGTCGTCGGCAGCGTCGTCGAGAGCGCCGTAGCAGAGGTTGTAGAACATGGTCTTCATGCCCAGGGCGTGGCCCTGTGCGATGTAGTCCTTGACGACGGCGGTCGAGATGTCGCGGTTGGCGATATCCTTGTAGGTGTCGAGCAGATGGCCGGGCGTGCCGCCGAGCGGCCAGTGGTGCTTGTTCTGCCAGTCGTAGAACTGCAGTCCGTTGATGTGGCAACGGGAGAGCAGGGCCAGTTCGCTGCCGATGACCTCGGAGGTCTTGCTTTGGTCGTAGGTCGAGATGAAACCGTAGCGCGGGTAGCGGGCCCAGTCGCTCGACACGTCGACACCCACGGTGGCGTAGACGGTCTCGGCGGCGGAGCCGTCGGCGGTGTAGATGTCTGCCATATATCCCGTGTAGTCGGTCTGCGGTACGGTCCACGTCCAGGAGTTGGCGGCGAGTGCCTCGTCGGCGATGATGTCGGAGCCGTGGCGGTAGCGCACGCGGGCCGAGGCGGGCAGTGTGTCGCTGAGGGTGAAGGTGACGGTCTGTCCGGGCGTGTATACGGCCTTGTCGGTGGCGGCGTAGAGCGGCTGTGCGGCGGCTGTGGTGCGCACGGTGGGGGCGAGCACCTCGGTGGGCACGGTGGCCGGGTCATTGTATGGGACGGCATCGTCGCTGCAGGCCATAAGAAGCAGCGGCATGGCCAGGAGAAGGGATTGCATTTTCATGTGGGTTTTTAGTTTTTCGTTATAGCAATGGTTTCGTGGAGTTGGTCGAGCGTGATGGTGTAGGTGCCCGAGGAGAGTATCTTCCACTTGTAGTCGAGGTCGCCGACATTGACGGTGAGGTACTGCGACTTGAAGGTCTCGTCGCTCTTGTCGACAAAGAGCATGTGCTCGGCGGCGCCGGTCGGTTCGGCATCGGGAGCGGCGGCCATAAACCATGCACCGTTCCAGTCGCTCTGGCGGTCGCAGGAGAACTTGAGCTCACCGGCGCTGAGCGTGCCGGTCCAGGTGAGGATGTAGGGACTGTCGCCCGTCTGCATCGGCGTGGCGTTGCCCAGATCCCAACCGTTGGGCGTAGCGTCGCCCACGAGATAGACGGTGGTGTAGGGGGTGAAGGGCCGCATCATCATGCGCTCCTTGCCGGTACGGATGTCGACGCAGATCTTGTAGGCGCATCCGGTCTCGCTGTCCTGCAGGTACCACTTGTTGTCGGGGTCGTAGCCGGCCACGAGCGACATGTTCTGGTCGGTGTAGGGCGCATTGGCTTGGGTAGCCTTGTACATGTTCTCCCATGCTCCTTCGGCGGTACCGAACTTGAACTCGCCGCCCACACCCTGCTCGAAGGCGTAGCCCAGACGGAAGAGGAACGGGTCGACGGCATCACGGGTCATCTCGACAAATCCCCATCCGGTGGCGTTGCCCACGAAGAAGAGGCGGTCGTAGGCCGGCTTGAGTCCGTCGGTCTTGACGATGGTGACGGTGGAGTCGAGCAGCGAGACGGTGACCTTGTAGTCGTGTGCCTCGTCGACGGTCCACTTGCCGTCGGGCTGGTCGTCGGAGGTGCGGAGCACGGGGCGGCCGTTGTCGTCGCGGTTGTAGGAGGGGAGGAACTGTCCGCGGGTGGTGATAAACTTGAGCTCGCCGGCGGTGAGCACGCCTTCCCATGTGAACTCACCGTTGGTGGTGCGGGTCATGGCCGTAGCGTTGTCGGCGCTCCATCCGTTGGGCGTGGCGTCACCGATGAGGTAGAGCGTGGAGGTGACCGGCGTGTAGGGGGTGGCAGAGAAGGCCACGGTGGCGGTCTGCGTCTCCTCGGTGCCGCTGACCAGGGCGGTCACGCGGGCTTCAAGGTCGGCGGGCTGTCCGGCGGTGCCGCCGAACTTGTCGAGGATGATATTGTTGAGGTTCTCTACGTTGATGCTCCACGTGTAGGTCTGTGTCTGTTCGTCGACCACGGTGTAGGGCTGGGCGAAATTGGTGCCGGCCTTGGCCAGCTCGAGCCGGTAGGCGATGCGTGCGCCGGTGCCGTAGTTGTGTCCGGTGGTCCAGTTGAGCGTGACGGCGTCGTTGGCGTGCAGCGTCTCGTCGAGGACGGTGACGGCCTGGTCGGCGGTGATGGTGAGCTGGTCGCGTCCCTTGTCGGTCTCGCCGTAGTCCTGGTCGGAGCAGGCCGTGAAGGCCACGGTGCCGAGCAGCAGGGCCAGGAGGGTATATAGGTGGTGTCTCATAATATACTTGTATGATGTGTACTTGTGTGAAAAAAATGATGGTGATATCCCCTTGGGCGTATCAATAGCCGGGGTTCTGGGTCATGAGGCTGTTGGCGTCCATCTCGGTCTGCGGTATGGGGAAGAGCAGGCGGTTCTTGGTGGCGCGTGACTTGCCGATGGAGTGGAGGAACTTCAGGGCGTACTGTCCGTGGTCGAGACGTATCATGTCGAACCAGCGGTGACCCTCGAAGGCCAGTTCTATGCGGCGCTCATGGATGATCTTCTCGCGCATGTCGTCCTGCGAGAGTCCGGAGACATCGGGCAGTCCGGCACGGTGGCGCACGATGTTGAGCGGTGCGGCGGCCTCGTCGGTGCGTCCCATCTCGTTGAGGGCTTCAGCCTTCATGAGCAGCACGTCGGCGTAGCGGTAGACGACAAAGTTGGCGGCAGAGGTGTTGTAGTCGGGCGATACCGACTTGGGCACGAGAAACTTGCGCACGTTGTAGCCCGTGGTGGAGTAGGTGCTCTTGTAGGCCATGCCGTCGAAGTCGGGGCAACCCTCGTAGAGCACGGTGAGGTCGCGGCGCAGGTCGCCGTCCTCATACTGCGAGATAAACTCCCCGGTGGGCTGGTTCCAGCCGTAGCCGCCGGCCACAAATCCGGAGTTGCGCGGTCCCATGAAGGTGGAGAGCCAGCTCGACTGGGTGTCGCCCCAGAAGTTGTACTCCGTGTTGCCGGAATACTGCACCTCGAAGATCGACTCGGCACCGTTGTTGACGGTAGCGTCGAAATTGTCGGTGTAGGCACATTGGGTCAGGTCGTAGCCCAGAGCGGTGACCTTGTCGCAGAGGTCGGCCACCTTCTGATAGTAGCCGGCGTTGTCGGGCGCGAGGGTCAGGTAGATGTCGGCGAGCATGGTGTAGGCGGCATCGACGGTGGCGCGGCCGAGATTGCTGTCATCGTACTCCGACTTGGCGGGCAGCAGTTCGGCGGCCTTCTCTACATCGGCGATGATCTGCTTGTAGACCTCGTCGACGGAGTTGCGGGCGATGGCCGTGTTGTCGCCGGGATTGAAGGGCACGAGGCGGAGCGGCACGCCGCCGTAGAGTCTGACGAGCACATAGTAGTAGTGGGCGCGCAGGAAGTAGGCTTCGCCGAGCGAGCGGGCCTGCAGGCTGCCCTTGGTGAGCTCCTTGCCTTCGAGGGCGCTGATGAGGATGTTGCACTGTCCGATGCCCACCCAGGGCGAGCGCCACATGTAGAGCGCCATGCCGTTGTCGCTCTGTGTGGTGAAGTTGGAGGCCTGCACGGTCTCGAGACCGTCGGTACCGCCTCCGGCACCGACAACGCTGTTGCCGGCCACGATGTCGAGCGACCAGATGCGCTGGTTGTACATGTTGGACGACTGCAGCGGTCGGTAGCAGGCATTGGCCATGGCTACGGCCACGTCGTCGTCGATGGCAGTCTCGGGGTCGACGGTGTTCTTGGGATGTTTCTCGAGAAAGTCGGAGCAGGAGCAGAGCGCGCCTGCGGTGAGGAGGCAGAGCGCCAGCGATATGATTTTTTTCATGATGGTGCGTGGTTTAGAAGTTGACGTTGAGCCCGATGTTGAACGTGCGCGATACGGGATAGTTGGAGAGGTCGATGCCGTTGGTGCCCACCTCGGGGTCGAAGCCGGAGTAGCCGGTGATGGTGGCGACATTCTCGCAGGAGAGGGTGATGCGTGCCGAGGTCATGGTGAGATGGCGCAGCCAGGTCTTGGGCAGGTCGTAGGAGAGCGAGACGGTCTTCAGGCGGAGGTAGGAACCGTCCTCGACGAAGCGGTCGCTCACGCGGTTGTTCTGGTTGGGGTCGCCGTAGACGGCACGCGGCATGGAGTAGCTCGTGCCTTCGCCGTGCCAGCGTGAGAGCACGTCGGTCATCTGGTTGTAGGCGGCAGACATGCCGGTGAGGTCGATCTTGTTGGCATTGAAGATCTTGTTGCCGGCCACGCCCTGGAAGTAGATGCCCAGTTCGAATCCCTTCCACGAGAGGGTGTTGCCCATCGAGAAGATGTGGGTGGGGTTGGGGTTGCCCAGTACGGTACGGTCTTCATCGTTGATGACACCGTCGTTGTTGAGGTCCTTGAAGCGGATGTCGCCCGGTTCGGCGCCCGACTGTATGGCGTGCTGCTCCACCTCCTGCTGGTTCTGGAAGATGCCGTCGGTGACGTAGCCGTAGAACACGTTGATGGGGTAGTTGTTGGCCAGCATGGTGACGTAGGAGTTGTTGACCATGTTGATGTAGTAAGGCACGTCGCTGTTGAGGCTGCGTATGCGGTTGCGGTTGTAGGTGTAGACGATGTTGGTCTCCCAGCGCAGGGGGCGGTCGATGTTGACCGTGGAGAGGGTCACCTCGAAGCCCGTGTTGCGCACCTTGCCCGCATTGGTGTAGGTGGTGGAGGTATCCTCAAATCCCGATGTGATGGGGATGGATGCCTTGACGAGCATGTCGGTGGTGTTCTTGATGTAGTAGTCGAACGACAGGTGTACGCGCGAGGCAAAGAGCGTAGCGTCGATACCGATATTGGTCTGGGCCACCTGCTCCCAGTGTATGTTGGGGTTGGCCAGGGTGGTGGAGACGAGGGCCGACTGCTCGGTGGAAGTCTTGCCGAAGGGGTAGACACCGGTGTCGTAGGAGGCGAGGTAACTGTAGTTGCCTACGCTGGCCTGGCTGCCGGTGACACCGTAGCCCACGCGCAGTTTGACATCGGAGACCACCTTGTTTTCCGGGAACCACGGTTCCTCGGATGCACGCCATGCGAAAGACACGGAGGGGAAGGTACCCCAGCGGTTGTTGCTTCCGAAGCGGCTCGACCCGTCGCGGCGCAGGGTGGCCGTGAGGAGGTAGCGGTCGGCATACTCGTAGTTGAGTCGGGCCATGTAGGAGAGCAGGGCCCACTCGGTCTCGTTGCCCCCGATGGAGTACATCTTCTGTCCGTTGTCCATCTCATGCACGTTGGCATAGGCGAAGACATTCTTCTGGGCGTTGAGGTAGTCGAAGTTGTTCCACTGGGCCGACGTACCGGCCATGAGTCCTACATGATGCTTGCCGGCGAAGGTGTGGTCGAAGAGGAAGTAGTTGTCCCACAGGTAGGTGAACGACTTGTTGTCGCTCTTGTAGCGGCTGCTCTCCTCTACGGGCAGGGCTTTCCAGGCGTACTTGGGCGTGTAGTTGTCGTAGTACCAGAACTTGGCGTCGAGGCCGAAGGTGCTCTTGAACTTGAGCCAGCGAGTGAAGGCGATCTCGGCGGTGACGTTGCCGAGGAAATTGTAGCCGCTGGTCTTCTGGCTGTCGGTCTGGGTCGGTCCGATGGGGTTGCGGATGCTGCCGTACCACAGGGTGTTGCCTTCGGGCCCTGACCATTCGCCCGAGTCATCCTTGACGGCCACGACGGGCAGTGAGCGGTAGGTGTTGCCCAGGTCGTAACTGCCCTGCTGCTTGCGGTCGGCCGAGACGGTGACGTTGGTCGACATCTTGAGCCAGCGCAGCACCTGCGCGTCGGAGTTCTGCTGGAAGGTGAAGCGGCGGTACTTGACGCTGCTCACGATGCCCGTCTGGTCGAGCAGTCCGCCGGAGACGTAGTAGTGGGCCTTGTCGCTTCCGCCGGAGTAACTGACGGTGTAGTTCTGCATGTATCCCGTGCGGAACAGTTCGTCGATCCAGTCGGTTCCGGTGCCGAGCGTAGAGGGGTCGGTCCACTCGGGATTGGTGGAGTTGCCCGAGGCCGACATCATCTCGTTGTTGAGGGCGGCATACTGGGAGGCGTTGAGCATCTTGGGGAGACGGGTGGCGTTCTGTACGGCGAGGTTGGCCGAGAAGGAGAGCTGGCCCTTGCCTTCACGCCCCTTGCGGGTGGTGATCATGATGACACCGTTGGCGCCGCGCGATCCGTAGATGGCTGTGGCCGAGGCATCCTTGAGTACGTCGAGGCGTTCCACGTCGGCCATGTTGATGGCATTGATGCCCAGATCGGTGGGGATGCCGTCGATGACGACGAGCGGGTCGCAGTTGTTGATGGATCCGAGTCCGCGCACCTTGATGGAGACGTTGTCGCCCGGTTTTCCGGCATCGACCACCTGCAGACCGGCAATCTTGCCCTGTATGGCCTGTCCGATATTGGCCACGGGCGCATCGGCGATGTCCTTGCCCGAGAGCGAACCGACTGCGCCAGTGAGGTCTTTCTTCTTCATCACGCCGTAGCCCACGACCACCAGTTCGCTGAGCGTGTGTACATCTTCGCTCAGCACGATGTCGAGGGTCTGCTTGCTGCCTACGGCTACGGTCTTGTCGCTGTAGCCCACATAGGAGATGACGAGGGTGGCGTTGTCGGGTACGGACAGCCGGAAGTGGCCGTCGATGTCGGATACGGTGGCGTTGGAGGTGCCCTTCTGCTTGATGGAGGCACCGATGACGGTTTCGCCAGATGCGTCGCGCACGGTGCCCTGCACGGTGCGGCTCTGCGCAAGTGCTCCGAGTGGTGTCATGGCGAGCATGAGACAGGCGGTCAGCACTGCGGCGGGACGGCGATGGTTGTAATGTATCATAGATATGGTTTTTAGTTTTTTTCTGTGTGCTATGGTCTGTATGCTATATGAGTAGAGGAAAATTCCGGTTATTTGGCGTAGCGCACCACGATGCGTCGGGCCTTGGAGCAGTCGGTCTCGGGTATCTCGACCGTGGCGCAGTGCTTGTCGGCATCGAAGGCGACGCTGACGGTCTTGCCGTCGACGGTGGCCGAGAGCGGACGGGCATTGCCCAGTATCTGCAAGGTGTAGGAGCGGCGGGCGGGTGCCTTGGCCGATACGCCCTGGCGGGCGGCGATGGTGTAGACGGTGCGGCCGCGTCCCTGCTTTTGGGTCAGGGCGGTGGTGGCGTAGCGGGTGGCGTAGTCGGCGTTGTCGCCGTCGTCCTCATAGAGCGAGGCGCTGCCGTCGGCACCGGCCACAGCCTGCAGTATCATGTGGGCGGGACGGGCGGTGACGTGCATCACCGTGTCGGGCAGACAGGGGATGACGGCTCCCTGACGGATGAAGTAGGGTATCTGCCGGTCGGTGAAGGTCATGGTGCGCTCGCACGGTCCGACTATCATTTCGCCTGTGGAGGCACTCCACCACTGGCCTTCGGGCAACCAGACGGTCTTGCGGGTCAGACGGTCGGCATCGGGCTTCGACGTGATGGGAGCCACAAGGATGTCGTCGCCGAAGAAATACTCATTGTCGTAGGTGTAAGCCTCTTCTGCCTCGGGATAGTCGTAGTAGAGCGGACGGCAGATGGAGATGCCCGTGTCGTAGGTCTTGCGGGCCATCGTGTAGATGTAGGGGAAGAGGGAGTAGCGCAGACGCACGGCCTCGCGCATCTTGGGGAAGTTGGGGAAGTGCCACATACGGCGCTCTATGCGCGGGTCGTTGGTGGCGTGGGTGCGGAAGATGGGGGTGAACACGCCGAACTGTATCCAGCGCAGTACAAGGTCGGGGTCATTGACCGTCTCTTCGGTGGTGAAGGCGTGTCCGCCGAGGTCGTGTCCCCAGTAGCCGTAGCCTACGTTGGAGGCGGTGGCGGTGAAGTAGGGCTCGAAGTCGAGCGCGTCGTAACTGATGAGCGCGTCGCCCGAGAAGCCTATCTGATAGCGGTGGCTGCCCATGCCGCCCCAGCGGTGGAAGATGAGCGGGCGGCGGTCGGTGCGCTTGGCGGCCTCATTGTAGAACACGTGGTTGCACCAGAAGGTCTCGCCCAGAGCGGGCGTAAACTGGCTGGTGAGGTGCTGCTGCCAGTCCATCCACCAGAAGTCTACCCCCTCGGCCTCATGCTCGCGCAGGATGCGGGTGAAAAGAGATGTGGTGAAGTCGGGATAGTCCATGGCCCAGGCGATGCGCCGTCCGCCGTCGGTGAGGTAGCGTCCGCCAAGGTCGGTCTTCATGGCCGAGAAGTACCGGGGCGACTCGATACTGTCGACACCGTCGGCCGGGTGGAGGTTGAGGGCCGTATGCAGTCCGCGGCCGTGCATCTCGGAGAGCAGTCCGCGAGGGTCGGGCAGGAGATTGTAGTTCCATGACCAGCCGGTCCATCCGCCGCGTCCCTCGGACTGGCTGGAGGCCTGGCCGTTCCAGTGCCAGTCCATGTCGAGAATCATCACGTCGGTCGGTATGCGGTTGGTCTCCAGGTCGGACATGATGGCGCGGTAGTCGTCGGCAGAGTAGGAGGAATACTTGCTGTACCAGTAGCCGAACACGTAGTCGGGCGGAAGGGGTATGCGTCCGGCAATGCGGGTGTAGTCGGTCACGGCCTGGCGGTAGTCGTCGCCGTAGCCCAGGAGATAGGTATCCATGGCGGTGGTGTCGGCACGCTCGGTCCACCAGTCGTAGCCGGTGGCCTCATTGTGGGCGAGTGCCAGCGAGCGCGACCCGTCGGCACGGAGATGGCTCCAGGCATCGTCGATGGCGGCCCAGCCTGACCGCGATACGACACCGTCCTCCATATTGGAACGCCACGACTGTCCGGGACAGCCGTCGAGCGTGCGGCAGGTGCCCTTGAGGTTGAGCGGGTCGGGTTTGCCGGGATACCACTCTGTGGTGGTGCCGCGGGTGGCGACGGTGACGGAGAGATGGGCGGGTGAGGCCGGTGTGGTGCGGGGGTCGGTGCCCTTGCGGTAGCGCAGGCGCAGATGGCTGGTGGTGATATACAGACAGGTGTCGTCCTCGGTGCGGGTGTACTGGGGCACGGGCAGACGGCGGTTGACGACGGTGAAGGTGGGGCGGTCTTCAAACCGTGAGGTGGCACTGTACTCCACACGTATCATCTGTGGGGTGAGGACGGTGAAGCGTGCTCCGCCGCATACTACCACGGCCTTGGGGTCGGCCTTGGGCTGGAGAGTGTCGGTATGGCCGGTGGCGGCACGGCCGACAAGGAGTGTACTTGTCATGACGGCAAGCAGACCGAAACGGCGGGTGATGGGAAACAAGGGATGGCCGTTGTTCATAGATGTGGTTTTTAGTAATGTATGGTTCTTGGTCATTAGGCGGAAAACACGACGGCGCTGAGGCCGCCTGTTTGTCGTAGTGCAAAGATAGGCGTTTCGGACTGGATAGATGCGGAAAAGTACGATGTAAGTACATCGTAAATTCCTGTCTATTCAGTAAACCATTGATATACAATAGGATGGTAGGGCAAGAAAAAACGCCGAAGTACATCGGAGAAATGAAGAAAATACAACGAAAGATGTCGAAAAACAGACAAAAAACGTGTCGGAACGCGGGAAACTTAGTATATTTGCAACATCGCCGCTACGGGTGGCATACCCCCAAAATGGGTCCTGATAAAAACGCCTAAGCAGAAATCTATCTGAAACCTGAAAACCTGAAACCGTATGAATCCCGCTCTCCGTCTTGTCCTGCTCCTTGCCGTCCTTGCCGTCTCGGGGCGTGCTTCTGCCGCTGAGAATGCCCGTGCGCTCATTGCACGTCTCGACAGTGTCCTCACCGGTGTCGAACAACTGCATGCCCACAAGGAAATACGTATCCGTGCCCTGCGCGAGTCGCTGGCGGCATCGCGCAATGCCGAAGACCGTATCACGGCCTGTCTCGACCTGTACCGTGAGTATGAGGTCTACCAGTTTGATTCGGCCTTTGCCTATGTAGAACGTGCCGTGAACTTGTCGGTGGCGGCCGGCATCCGCTACCGTATCGACGAGAGCCGTATATGCAAGGCACGCCTGCTCTCGATCGGCGGACTCTATCCCGAGGCCGTGGCCGAACTCGACAGCATAGACTACGCTACGCTGGCCCAACCACTGCGCTTCGACTATGTCATGGCCAATTTCTACACCTATCTCTACTGGAGCGACTACTGCGGCGAGCAGGTGTACGCACCGCGCTACCGCGAGCAGGCTATCTCATGGATGCGGCGGGCCTATCCGCTCATCGACCGTAGCAGGCCCGAAGGGGCGTACTTCCTCGGCGAATACTATGTATATGTCAAACCCGACAGCCGCAAGGCCCGTGCCTACTATCTGCAGGCCGTGCGCCGTCTGCCCAAGGACAGCCGCGTCTACGCCATGGCGACCTACGCCGTGGCCAACAACTACAGTGCCGCCGGCGATATGGACAAGTACGAACACTACCTGCTGCTCTCGTGTATCAGTGACATCGTGTGCTGCACGCGCGACAATATGGCGTTGCCCGACCTGGCCATGTACCTCTACAATGGGGAGCGTGCCGACGTGCAGCGTGCCGAACTCTATATCGCCGCGGCCATGGCCGCAGCCAAACGCTACAACAACCGTCTGCGCATACTCGAGATTTCCCAAAAACTCCCGCTCATCGTCGATGCCTACAAGCAGACCGTCACCCGGCAGAATATGGTGCTGCGCGTGGCGTCGACCGTGGCCGTGGTGCTGATGATTGCTGCGATGCTGCTGCTCTACTTCTATGTGCGGCAAAACAGGCAACTCTCGTCCAAGCGCCGCGAACTGTCCGGCTCGAATGCCCAACTGCATACGCTCAACGACCGCCTGCACACGCTCAACGACCGCCTGCTCTCGACCAATGTGCGGCGTGAACGGCTCGCCAAACTCTATATCGACCTTTGTGCCGACTATATCGACCGGCTGAGCCGATTCGAACTGCTTGTGCGCCGCAAGATCAAGGCCGGACAGATACAGGACCTGCTCTCGATGGCTTCCTCCTCACGGCTCTCCGAACAGGATGCCGCCACCTTCCTCGTGCAGTTCGACCGTGCCTTCCTCGACCTCTATCCCACCTTCGCCGACGAACTCAATGCGCTGTTGCGCCCCGAATGTCGTGTAGAGACACCGAGCGATGCCCGGCTCACCACCGAGCAGCGCATCTTCGCCCTCATACGTCTGGGCGTGAAAGACAGTGCCGAGATAGCTGCCCTGCTCTTCTACACGCCCCGCACGATATACAACTACCGCTCGGCGTTCAAGAACAGGGCCATCGACCGCGATGCCTTCGAGGACAATGTGGCACGGTTGTGTACCGTGATATAAAAGGTAGTTTTATACTACATTCTCTTGAGCCACAAGTCCATAAAGCGGTCGTAGATGATGTAGCCCTCGGTTTTCCGGTATACCAGTTCCTTGTCTTCCAATACCTTCAGGGCGGCCTTCACGCTACTGGCACCGCTCAACTTGTGCTTCTTGATAAATGTCCCTGCAGTGGGCTGGGCCACGATGCCGTCCTTGGCGATGGCTTTGAGAAGGGAGAACTGGTTTTCGGTGAAGAACTGTACCATGCTCTCAAATTGCGGTTCCCTGCCTTCGAGGATAGAAAGCAGGGAGGCGTTGACTTGCTTGATGTCGCTGACCGATGTTTCCGTCTCATAGAGGCGGTTCATGATGCACTGGATGTACCAGGTGTGTCCGTCGAAGAGATGATAGATGTGTTCGAAGACGTCTTTTGACAGATGTCCGCCTTTCGCCTTGAAGAAATTTTGGCAGAACGCATAATAGATGTCGCACTTCAAGGTTTTCAGTCCCATCATCTCCGTGCTTTGGTAGAAGGGATGCTTCGGCGAACCGAAAATCTCGGACATCAAATGGAATTTGCTGCCCGAAAAGATGAAGTGTACGTGTTGGGCAAACTGGATGTAGGAGCGCAGCAAGGCCTCTGTGCCTTTTTGGGGATACTCCGCTATCTGCTGAAATTCGTCGATGGCGATATATACCTCTTTGCCGCTCTCATTGAGATAATGGAATATACTGCGGAGGGTGATCTCCTCCTGTGTCGGTTCGACGGTGATGGATACGCTGGGTTCTCCGGTCAGCGGGTCCATGCTGAATACCGGGCGCAAGGCGCTGAAGAATGCAAGGACTTTCTCGACAAATGTGGCGCTCTTGCGTACAATGTCGTTGATGACGGTCATGCCGAGTTGCTGCACGAAATCGTTGAGGTCCTTGGTTGCGAAAATGTCGAGGTAGAGACATACGGTATCAGGTTCTTCTTCCCGCAGATGGTAGAACGTGTTTTTGATGAGGCCGGTCTTGCCTATCCTTCGGGGAGAAATGAGCGTGACATTTCTGCCGTTCTTCAAGTGTGACAACAGGGTTCGTGTCTCGGCCTCCCTATCGCAGAAGTAGGCCGGACTTTCGTATCCTTGATAGATGAAAGGATTGGTCAATTTCTTGTGGCTTAGTCTCATACGTCATTACAACTTTTACGTTACAACTTTTTTGTAATGGCAAAGGTGCGACTATTTTTGGAATATACAAAGGAAATATCCTAAAAAAAAATGAGGGATTGCATCCATCAATGCGGATGCAACCCCTCTCTCTAAATACATATACGAAAAGGCATCAGGGACTCACGTCTCCGATGGCATGAAATGCCTGTTTTTTTACGGTGGTGACTTGTGTAGGACCGCCGCCTATTCTTCTCCTCCGAGGTAGCGGTCTACGGCTGCGGCGGCTTTGTGTCCGCTGGCCATGGCGCGTACCACGAGTGAGGCTCCGCTGGCAGCGTCGCCGGCGAGGAACACGTTGTCGGCGAACTGCGGCTGTTCGGGGCGGAGGAAGCCCATGGCCAGGAGCGCCAGTTCGCACTTGATGACCTCGGGCTTTCCGGCGGGCTCCATCAGCGGCCGTCCGCCTTCGGGGTTGGGCTTCCAGGTGATCTCCTGTACGCGCACTCCGGTGAGCCGTCCGTTCTTGTCGCCGATGAACTCGAGCGAGTTGATGTTCCAGCGGCGGGTGCATCCCTCCTCGTGCGACGAGGTGGTCTTGAGCGTGCGGGGCCAGTTGGGCCACGGGTTCTTCGGGTCTTCAGGCCCGTCGACGGGGCGTGGCATGATTTCTATCTGTGTGACCGACTTGCAGCCCTGCCGGTGTGCGGTGCCGATGCAGTCGCTTCCGGTGTCGCCGCCGCCGATGACGAGCACGTCCTTGCCTTTGGCGCTGACCAGTTGGTCTTTGGTGAACTCCATGCCGGCCAGTATGCGGTTTTGCTGCGAGAGCATCTCAAGGGCGAAGTGTACGCCGTGCAGGTCGCGTCCGGGGATGTTGAGGTCGCGTGCCGTGGGGGTACCGGTGGCGATGACGTAGGCATCGTAGCCTTCGGGCAGGTGGGCGGGGTCTATCGCCGTGTTGTACTGGAAGGTGATGCCTTCCTGCTCGAGCAGGGCGATGCGGCGGTCGATGATGGCCTTGTTGAGTTTGAAGTTGGGTATGCCGTAGCGGAGCAGTCCGCCGGCGCTCTCGTTCTTCTCGTACACGGTGACGAGGTATCCCTTGTGGTTGAGGCGGTTGGCGGCGGCGAGTCCGGCGGGGCCCGATCCGATGACGGCTACCTTGTGGCCGTTGCGGTGGGGTATCTCGACGCGGACGTAGTTCTCCTGGAAGGCATGCTCGGTGATGGCACACTCGTCTTCGCGGTTGGTGGTCGGCTCGTGGTCCATGAGATTGAGCACGCAAGCCTTCTCGCAGAGCGCGGGACAGATGCGTCCGGTGAACTCGGGGAAGTCGTTGGTGGCGTTGAGCAGGCGGTAGGCCAGTTCCCAGTCGCCCTTGTAGAGCGCGTCGTTCCACTCTGGCGGTTTGTTGCCCAGCGGACAGGCCCAGTGGCAGAAGGGCACGCCGCAGTCCATGCAGCGGGATGCTTGTTGTCGGCGGTCATTGCTGTTGAGCGTCTGCTCCACTTCGCCGAAGTCGTGGATGCGGTCGTGTATGGGGCGGTAGCCCGCCTCTTTGCGGTGTATGGTAAGAAAAGCCTTAGGGTTTCCCATTTTTTTTCGGTTTGAAATGTTTTGTTGTTATGTGACGATGAAAAAAACAAGTTGGTATGATTTCGTACCAGATTATTTATTTATCGTCACTATGACGCGGTACCTGTTAATAGTCGCGCTGCATATCGGCGATCTTCTGTTGTAGTTTCTTGACCTGCTCTTCCTGGAGTACGCGTTTGTACTCGATGGGGACGATCTGCACGAAGTCTTCGACGTAGTGGTTCCAGTCGTCGAGCATGGTGCGGGCCAGTTTTGATCCAGTGTAGAGGTAGTGCTGGCGGATGAGCTCGTGGAGTTCCTTGCGGTAGTTGGAGTCGTCGACGAGATTGATCTCGACCATGTCCATGTTGCAGAAGTAGTCGAAGTTGTGGTTCTTGTCCCACACGTAGGCCACGCCGCCCGACATACCGGCGGCGAAGTTGCGTCCGGTCTCGCCGAGCACGACGACACGTCCGCCGGTCATGTATTCGCAGCAGTGGTCGCCTGCGCCCTCGATGACGGCGGTGGCGCCGGAGTTGCGCACGCCGAAGCGTTCGCCTACCTTGCCGTTGATGTAGAGTTCGCCGCTTGTGGCTCCGTAGAGTCCGGTGTTTCCGGCGATGATGTTGTCTTCGGCGGCGAAGTTGCTGCGTATGGGCGGCAGTATGGAGATGCGTCCTCCGGAGAGTCCCTTGCCGAAGTAGTCGTTGGCTTCGCCTTCGAGTTTGAAGTCGATGCCGCTGACGAGGAAGGCACCGAAACTCTGTCCGGCAGAGCCTTTGAACTTGACGTTGACGGTCTTGTCGGGCAGTCCTTCTTCGCCGTAGCGCTCGGCGATGAGTCCGCTGAGCATGGCTCCCGTGGCGCGGTCGGTATTCTTGATGGCGAAGTCGAGGTTGACCTCGTCCTGGTGTTCTATGGCTCGGCTGGCTCCGCGTATGAGTTGTTGGTCGAGCACGTCGCCCAGTTCGTGCTTCTGCGCGGTGGTATGGTGGAGCGGGCAGTTGCCTTCCTCGCGGTGGAGCAGACGGGAGAAGTCGAGCATGGCGGCCTTGGTGCCCGGTGTGGCGGGCTTGCGCACGATAAGTTCGGTGTGGCCGACGATATCGTTGAGGCTGCGGTAGCCCATCTGTGCGAGATACTCGCGTACCTCCTGTGCCACAAAGGTGAAGTAGTTGACGAGGTACTCGTAGCGTCCGCGGAAGTGGCGGCGCAGGGTCTCGTCTTGTGTGGCCACGCCCATGGGGCAGGTGTTGAGGTTGCACTTGCGCATCATGACACATCCCAGCACGATGAGCGGGGCGGTACCGAAGGCATACTCCTCGGCACCGAGCAGGGCCATGAGCACGACATCGCGTCCGGTCTTCATCTGTCCGTCGACCTGCAGGCGTACCTGTGGGCGGAGTCCGTTCTTGACGAGGGTCTGCTGGGTCTCGCTGAGTCCGATCTCGGGCGAGATGCCGGCGAAGCGCATGCTCGATGCGGGGCTGGCGCCCGTGCCGCCTTCTGCGCCGGAGATGACGATGAGGTCGGCCTTGGCTTTGGCCACACCTGCGGCGATGGTGCCCACGCCGCTTTCGGCAACGAGTTTGACGCTGATGGCGGCCTTGGGATTGACGTTCTTCAGGTCGAAGATGAGTTGCGCGAGGTCTTCTATGGAGTAGATGTCATGGTGGGGCGGGGGCGAGATGAGCGAGATGCCGGGTATGGAGTGGCGGGTTTTGGCGATGACCTCGTTGACCTTGAATCCCGGGAGTTGTCCTCCCTCACCGGGCTTGGCACCCTGTGCGACCTTGATCTGTATCTCTTCGGCGTTGACGAGGTACTCGGTGGTGACGCCGAAGCGTCCGGAGGCCACCTGCTTGGTCTTGCTGGAGAGTGAGATGCCGTCGACGGTGGAGTGGAAACGCTCGCTGAGTTCGCCGCCCTCGCCGGTGTTCGACCGGGCGCCGAGTTTGTTCATGGCCAGTGCGATGGCCTCGTGGGCTTCCTTGGAGAGTGCGCCGAACGACATGGCACCGGTCACGAAGTGGCGCACGATGTCTTCGACGGGTTCCACCTCGGCGATATCGATGGGATGGTGGCGGAAGTCGAGGAAGTCGCGCAGGAAGATGGGGTCGGCCTTCTCGTCGACGGCCTGTGCGAACCGCTTGTAGGTATCGTAGTTGCCGGTGCGGGTAGCGAGTTGCAGGGTGGCGATGGTCTCGGGGTTCCAGGCGTGGCGTATGCCGTCGAGCCGGTAGTGGAACTGTCCGAGGTTGGGCAGGAAGTCGGCCTTGAGGTCGGGTGCGAAAGCCTTGTCGTGCAGTTTGATGGCATCGCGGGCGATGGTCTCGAGCCCGATGCCGCCGACGGTGCTGGTCGCCGTGCCGAAGTAGGTCTTGAGCAGTGACTCCGAGAGGCCGATGCTCTCGAATATCTTTGCGCCGCGGTAGGAGCGTATGGTGGAGATACCCATCTTGGCCATGATCTTGAGCAGGCCTTTCTTGACCGCCTTGATGTAGTTGGCTTCGGCCGTAGCGTAGTTTTCCTGTATCTTGCCGCGCTTGACGAGATCGTCGAGTATGGCGTAGGTGAGGTAGGGGCAGAGGGCCGATGCGCCGTAGCCGAGCAGCAGGGCGGCGTGCATCACCTCGCGTATCTCGCCGCTCTCGACGATGAGGGCGGTCTGTACGCGCTTGCCCACGGAGATGAGGTAGTGGTGTACGGCGCTGACGGCGAGCAGCGAGGGGATGGCGGCGTGTTCCTTGTCGACGGCGCGGTCGGAGAGGATGATGTAGTTGTAGCCGTCGTCGACACTGCGCTCGGCATCCTTGCAGAGGCGGTCGATGGCTTCGCGCAGTCCGTCTTCGCCGCGGTCGCAGGGGAAGATGGTCTGCAACTTGACGGTATTGAATCCCTTGTAGCGTATGTTGCAGAGAATGTCAAGTTGGGTATTGGTGAGGATGGGGTGGGGCAGGCGCACCATCTTGCAGTTGGACTCGTCGGGATTGAGGATGCCCGATCCCACGCGGCCGATATATTCGGTGAGCGACATGACGAGCGACTCGCGTATGGAGTCGATGGCGGGGTTGGTGACCTGGGCGAACTGCTGGCGGAAGTAGTTGAAGAAGATCTGCGGCTGCTCGCTGATGACGGCCAGCGGTGTGTCGTTGCCCATCGAGGCGGTGGGTTCCTGTCCGTTGACCGACATGGGTACGATGGTGCCGTCGACATCCTCGTTGCCGAATCCGAACATGGTCTCGTAGCGCAACAGGTCGGGCACGGCGTTGTCTACCTTGCGTCCGGAGCGCAGTTTCTCGAGCTGTATGCGGTTGGTGGAGAGCCACTGGCGGTAGGGATGGGCCTTGGCGAGGCGCTCCTTGATCTCGCCGTCGTAGTAGATGCGGCCTTCCTGGGTGTCGATGAGGAGTATCTTTCCGGGCTGGAGCCGTCCCTTCTCGGCGATCTCGGTGGGGTCGAAGTCCATGACACCTACCTCGGAGGCCACGACCATCGTGTCGTTCTTGGTGATGGTGTAGCGTGCGGGGCGCAGACCGTTGCGGTCGAGCATACCGCCGGCGTAGCGTCCGTCGCTGAAGAGGAGGGCGGCGGGGCCGTCCCACGGTTCGTTGAGTATGGAGTGGTATTCGTAGAAGGCCTTGAGGTCTTCGGGTATGGGATTTTTGTCGTTGAAACTTTCGGGCACCATCAGGGCCATGGCGTGGGGCAGGGAGAGGCCGCTCATGACGAAGAACTCAAACACGTTGTCGAGCGATGCCGAGTCTGACATGTCGGGCTGTATGATGGGCGAGATGTCGCGTATGTCGCCGAGGGCTTCGCTTGAGAGCACCGACTCGCGTGCGCTGAACCACAAGCGGTTGCCGCGTATGGTGTTGATCTCGCCGTTGTGGGCCAGGAGGCGGAACGGCTGCGCGAGGCTCCAGGTAGGGAAGGTGTTGGTGGAGAAACGGGAGTGTACCAGGGCGAGTCCTGAGGTGAAGTAGTTGTTGGTCAGGTCGGGGAAGTACTGCCGTACCTGCATGGAGGAGAGCATGCCTTTGTAGACGATGTTGCGGCTGGAGAGCGAGCAGATGTAGAAGTCCTTGTCGTTGACCCGCCGCTCGATCTTCTTGCGGATGAGGTAGAGGGTGCGCTCGAAGGTAGGTACCTTGTCGTCGGTGACGCCCGTGACAAACAGTTGCCGGATGTCCGGTTCGGTGGAGAGGGCGGCCTCGCCGAGGCAGTCGGGGTTGGTGGGTACGTTGCGTAGGTGCATGAGCGAGAGTCCTTCGCGCTCTATCTCCTCTATCATGACCGAGAGGATGGCCTGCTGGCGTACAGGGTCTTTGGGCAGAAAGACGAGTCCGGTGCCGTACTTTCCTTTCTCGGGTACGGGTATGCCTTGCAGCAATATGAACTCGTGCGGTATCTGCAACATGATGCCCGCGCCGTCGCCGGTCTTGTTGTCCGCGCCTTCGGCACCTCTGTGCCTCATGTTCTCGAGTACGCGGAGGGCATTGTCGACGAGGTCGTGGCTCTTGTTACCGTGTATGTTGACTACCATGCCGACACCGCACGCGTCGTGTTCGTAGTTACCGTCATACAATCCTTTTGCCCCGCCGCTGTTCCCGAGGGGTGCGGTGAGGTTGTGTTCAATTCCCATTTCGTATAGCATTTAATAAGTAAAAACTTGGAAAGTTTGTCTATTTGGCTGCAAATTTACAAATTTACTTTCAAAGTAGCCTCGTTTTATCCTGCTTTTCGTATAATGGAGGTATATATTTGCAGTGTGGCGGCGATTGGGCGGTGTTTCGTGGCCGTCTGTTGAAGAGTGGGGGCGAAATGTGCTGCCGTAGGCGCACATCTCGTGGAAAAGCAGTAATTTTGCATGCAAATTCGTATCTTAATGGAAAATGTACAAGTGATGGTGATACTCTTCATCATCGTCATTGTGGGCTATGTGGCCAACAAACTCGGGTATATGGGCGGTGATTTCGACCGCCGTCTTTCGTCGATTGTCATCACGTTTGCCTGTCCGGCCCTTGTGCTCTCGTCGGTGATGGGCGACGAACTGCCCGACCGCTCGCTCATTCTTCCCCTGCTCGGCGTAGGATTTCTCACCTATATCGTTCTGACGGCCGTGGCACTGGTGTTGCCGCGGGCCGTCACGCGCGACCGCGACGAGCGGGGCATCATCGGGTTTGCCGTCATGTTTGCCAATGTCGGGTTTATCGGCTATCCCATTGTCGACTCCATCTTCGGCCACAAGGCCGTGTTTTATGCGGCGTTGCTCAATATGCCCAACACGTTCTTTATCTTCACCGTAGGCATCATGCTTGTCAAGGGCGAGTACGGTCTGCGGCAGTTCAATCCGCGCGTACTGTTGTCGCCGGCCCTGTTGGGTGCCGTGGTGGCGGCCGTGCTGGTGGCGCTCGGTGTGCGCACGCCGCACGTCATCGCCGAGCCGGTGCGTCTGGTGGGCAATATCACGGTGCCGGCCTCGCTGATGATCATCGGGTCGTCGATGGCCAACCTCCCCTTGCGGCAGATTGTGGGCAATGGCGAGGTGTACGCCTCCGCTTTTCTGCGGTTGGCCGTGGTGCCCGTGGCGTTCTACTTCTTCATGCGTGCGATAGGGGTGAGCGATGTGGTCAACAATATCAATACGGTGGTGCTGGCCATGCCGGTGGCCTCGTTTGGCACGATGTTCTGCCTGCGCTATGACCGCGACGTGGCGCTGATGACCGAGATCACGTTTGTCACCACCGTCGCCTCCATCGCCACCATACCGCTTGTGACCCTACTCTTCAGGTGATCATTCCCACTTGTTTCTCACCGTCACAATGCACCTTCACCGTCACATAGCACTCACCGAAAAATGAAAAAAGTCATAGAAAAGATAAAAGCGGCCGTCACCGGGATACGCCGCGTCTGGCGCCGTCTGCAAGTGTTCATCGAGCGGGGTACGCCTACCTTGCCCGTCTCGACGGAGGAGACCGAGTGTAGCCATTGCGGACTTGTGTTCCGCGGCAACTTCTGTCCCCGCTGCGGACAAAACCGTGCGGCGGGCAAGGGCAAGCCCCGCTTTCTGAAGACTTTCCGCGAGGCTTATCCGCAGTTGTCGAACAATTTTCTCCGTACCATCTTCCATCTGTTGTGCCGTCCGGGCTATATGATACGCGACTATTTCCGCGGTCATCGTGTGATCTACCAGAGTCCGGTGAGCACCTTTCTGATAGCCATCTCCGTCTTGGCCTTGTGTACGAATATCGGCCACCGTATAGCACCGGCACGGTTTACGGTGTCGCAGGAGTCTGAGTTCGAACAGTTCAGGAATGAGGTGGCGGTGAAACTGACCAAGCAGACCGCCCACCATCGTGACCCCAAGATGAAGGAGGCCTACAACCAATGGCATGCCCATCAGGACAAAACGCCTTCCAGTCGCATGGCGGTCGTGTGGGACGTGGTCAAGGAGAAACTCACGAGCGACATCACCCTTTACCTTTTTGCCTTCTTCCCCCTGATGGGTGTGATCTCGTATGCGCTCTTCTATCGGCGGAAGTTTGACGGGCGTCGGCTCACCCTCATGGAGCACTATATCATCTATGTGTACATTTTTGCCCTTTCCAACTTCTTCGACCTTTTCGACTCGTCAGGATTGCTCTCCATCTTCTATATAATATGGACGTACCGCGGTCTCTACCGTTTGTCGTGGTGGAAGTCAGTCGGCTATACCTTTCTCCTGATATTTATTGCGTCGATATTTATGATGGTCGGGTTTATATTGTTCGTGTTATCGGTGATGGGGCAGATGATGACCTATTACGGGTAAGGGAGATTGAAGAACGGAGTGTGAATGGTATAGGTGGGGCCAAAAAACAGTGGTGTCTGGTAAAATATTACACAACTTGCGACCTATCGCCCCTGTAAGGGGCGCAGATTGCAGGATAGGGCCTCGGCCCTATCTTTCCTCGGAATCATAAACAAAGCCCCTGTAAGGGGCGCATATTTCAATCTCTTACAATGAATTATGCGCCCCTTACAGGGGCACGTTGTTGATAACCCTATTAAAACGTAGGGGCAAGCCCCTACGCTATAGTCTGTCGTCCCTACGGGACTCACGCTTGCGAAATTTCAGGAGTATAGGTCAAATTCGGAACTTATCATCTGTAATATTTCGATACCAATAGAAAAATAGGGGTCAGATGAAAAGGTGTCAGGAGTGTGTTGTCCGTCGATGTGTCACTGCAGTTCGAGCGTGACGATGGCGTTGCGGGGCAGTTTCACTTCCATCGTGCCGCCCTTGACCTTGACATCGCCGAAGGGTGCTTCCTTGATTTTGTCGGGACGGTCGAAGGTGTTGAGGTCTTCGATGCTGGGCGAGGTGAGGATGGCGCCGGTGGCTTTCTTGGCCGTGACGCCTTCGATGCTGACCTTCACGGTCTGTGCCTTGTCGGCCGAGACGTTGGTCAGCGAGATGTGTATCTTGCCCTGTTTGTCGCGGGAGGCGGTGGCGCTGACGAGCGGCAGACGGGTGGCAAACTGCCGGTTCTTGCCGCTGACCTCCATCTCGTCGCAGACAATGTCGACGGGCAGGTAGGTGGCGTCCTGGTGTACGGCGTACTGCTTGAAGACGTAGTACGTGGGGGTGAGCACCATCTTGTCGCCCTTGGTGAGGATCATCGACTGCAGCACGTTGACGATCTGTGCGATGTTGGCCATCTTCAGTCGGCGGGTGTACTTGTGGAAGATGTCGAGCGAGGTGGAGGCCACGATAGCGTCGCGCATGGTGTTTTGCTGGAAGAGGTGTCCGTGTATGGTGCCGGGCTCCTCGTCCCACCATGTGCCCCACTCGTCGAGCAGCAGGGCCACGTTGCCGTCGGGGTCTTTCTCGTCCATGATGGCGATGTGGCGCTTGAGCACATCCTCTATCTCGCGGCACTTGCCGATGGTCCAGTAGTATTGGTCTTTGGTGAACGAGCCGGCCAGTCCTTTCGGTGCGTCCCATCCGGGTACGGTATAGTAGTGCAGGGAGAGTCCGTCCATGCGGCTGCCCACCTGGTCCATGAGCACGCGGGTCCAGTTGTAGTCATAGTCGCTGGCGCCCGACGCTATCTTGAAGAGGTGGTGTCCGTCGTAGTTGCGGCAGTAGGTGCTGTAGCGTCTGAAGAGGTCGGAGTAGTATTCGGGCCGCATCGATCCGCCGCAGCCCCACGACTCGTTGCCCACGCCGAGGTATTTCAGGTTCCATGACTTCTCGCGGCCGTTCTTGCGGCGCAGGTTGGCCATGGGCGAATCGCCGTCGCTGGTGATGTATTCTATCCATTTGGCCAGTTCTTCGACGGTGCCGCTGCCCACGTTGCCGCTCAGATAGGGTTCGCAGCCGATGAGTTCGCAGAGATTGAAGAACTCGTGTGTACCGAAGGAGTTGTCTTCCACGGTGCCTCCCCAGTTGTTGTTGACCATCTTGGGACGGTCTTCCGTCGGTCCGATGCCGTCCATCCAGTGGTATTCGTCGGCGAAACATCCGCCGGGCCAGCGCAGTACGGGCACTTTGAGTTGTTGCAGGGCGTGGAGCACGTCGGTGCGGTAACCGTCCCGGTTGGGTATGTCGGAGTCTTTGCCTACCCACAGGCCGCCGTAGATGCAGGTGCCGAGGTGCTCGGCAAACTGTCCGTAGATCTCTTTGGGGATGATGTCGCCCGGCTGGTCGGCGTGTAGGGTGATGGTCTGTCCTGCCATGGGCAGTGCGGCCGCGATGAAGGCTGTGGTGCAGAGGAAATGTCTGAGTAGCATATGTATGAGGTTTTTAACTGATAAGACGGTAAGGTATGTACAATATATAATGTAAAGGTAAGAAAATTATCCGGTTTTTCAGACACCCAAGCGGTGGAAAAATGAAAACCAGCCCCGTAAGGGCGACATAGTGTAGGATACAACAAAATTGCCCCTGTAAGGGGCGCATAATTCAACATTCCGTACAGATTGAAATATGCGCCCCCTACAGGGGCAACTTTTGACAAAACCATTTGAGATAGGGGTTCTTGCCAAGGCAAGAACCCCTATCCTACACTATGTCGCCCCTACGGGGCTGTGCCGTGCATGGCACGGCGTATGGACTACTTGATATTGAACTGGAAGACGAGGGGCTCCTGGCGGGTGCCTGCCGGCACGTTGACGGTGATCTGGTCGCCCTTGACGGTGTACTTCACGCTCTTGCCGCTTTGCAGGAGTTTGACGCTGCCCTTGGGTTTGTTGACGGTCCAGGTGACGGTTTGGGGTGTGGTCTCGTCGTCGGCAATGGCGTAGATGGCGTAGATGGTCTTGCCGTTCTTGTCGGCGGTGAACCATACCTTGCCGTCGTTGTAGTGCTTGGCGTTGACGGTGGAGTAGATGGCTTTGCCGTTGACCTTGAGCCACTGTCCGATCTTGGTGAGCACGGCCTGTGCCTCGTCGTCGATGGTGCCTTCGGGGGTCGGTCCTACGCCGAGGGCGAGACATCCGCCTTTGGCGACGATCTCAGAGAGGGTGCCGATGACCTTGTTGGGCGTCTTGCACTTGGCTCCGGGTATGTATCCCCAGGCGTGGGTGAGGGTGATGCAGCTTTCCCAGGGTATATTGAGCTGTGTGGCGGGTATGCCCTGCTCGGGGGTCTGGTAGTTTTCGTTACGTCCGCGTATGGTGCGGTCTACGGAGATGAGGCCGGGGTGGCGCTTGCGTGCTTCGACGAGGATGGAGTCGAGTCCTACCTCTTCGCCGGCTACCCATCCGCCGTCAAGCCAGAGTATGTCGAGGCTGCCGTAGTCGGTAGTGAGTTCGGAGAGTTGGTTTTTGGTGTACTGCACGTAGTTGTTCCACCAGTCGGGGTGCTGCTTGCGCTTGTAGTTCTGCATGCGGGTGGGGGTGGCGTAGTAGGGATTCCAGAACCACTTGCAGTGCCAGTCGGGCTTGGAGAAGTAGCAGCCGATCATGAAGCCCTGCTTGCGGTAGGCTTCAAACACTTCCTTGGCCACGTTCTTGCGGGGATTGGAGGCGAAGGGGCCTTTGGCGATGGAGAAATCGGTGTACTTGGAGTCGAACATGCAAAAACCGTCATGGTGCTTGGTGGTGAAGATCATGTACTTCATACCGGCTTTCTTCATGATGTCGGCCCAAAGGTCGGGATTGAACTTGGTGGGATTGAGCGAGTCTTTCTGGCTCCAGTACCACTGCTTGTCTTTCTCGTAGTCGGCGAAGCGCTCGCGGCGGATCCAGTCTTCGGAGCAGATCGACCATGACTCTACGATGCCGGGTACGGTGTAGAGTCCCCAATGCATGAGGACGCCGAATTTCTGGTCGCGCCAGGTGTCAAGTTTGTGGAGCACCTCTTTGTCGGTGGGCCACTCGTATCCTTCGACGGCCGACTGCTCGTGTACGAAACTCTGGTCGTCTTGCGCTGCTGCGGGCAGGGCGGCGAGGGCCAGGGTGAGGGCGCACGCTGCTGTGCGTGCGATGTGGGTTATAGATTTCTTCATTGTCGTGGTTTTTTGGTTGTCTTCTTCCTGTGGACGGTGTGATGGGGACCGTCGTATGCAAAGGTAATAAAAAAAGGCCGGATGCGGCAAGCGTCCAACCTTTTGTTCTATGAATTTGCAATTTCCGTCGGTCTGTGGTGGGTGGGGAATTGCCGAATGAATGTCTTTGTCAGCGTACCCCGGCCTTTTTCATGCTCCGTGTGGCGTACATCAGCACGGCGTAGAGCAGCAGGCCGAGCAGCAGGCCGGCGATGGCGTCGATGGCGTAGTGGGCCTGGATGTAGACCGTGGAGAAGCAGAGCAGCAGGTAGAAGGGGAGCATGAAGAGCACCAGTCTGCGCGACCGGGAGTGCATGGCCAGACAGAGGCACAGGGTGGCGATCGACACGTGCGAGGAGGGGAAGGCGGCCGTAGGACGCTCGCCTGCAGCCTTGGCGCTCTCTACCATTTGATAAAATACGCCGTCTGTGTATCCGGGGGTGGGCAGACAGTCGGTGTGGGTGTTGAAGTAGTCGTGTATGTTGGGGAAGATGCCGTGTGCGGCATTTTCCAGTCCGATGGCCTTGTAGTAGAAGGTGGGTCCTGCTACGGGGATGAAGATATACATGACGTAGCAGATGAAGAAGGCGGCCATGATGACGGCTGTGGTACGCTCGAACTCGCCGTAGCGGCGGAAGAAGTAGAAGTACGACACGAGGGCGATCATGGGGTAGTACGAGGCGTAGCCCAGGCTCATCAGTTCGCTGACCACCATCGACGGCAGTCGGGCGGCGAAGGTCAGTGCGGGCTGGAATCCGAAGAGGCTCTGCTCGGCCGTGGCGAAGATGTGGTCGAGGTTGGGGAACATACGGTTGAACTCGTAGGTGTCGGGGTACCACCACGCCAGCAGGAGCATCTGTGCCGTGATGCGGGCGCAGAGGGTAAACCGGCAGGGGATGAGGCGGTAGGCAATCAGCAGGGCGGCGGTCATGGCCGCGATGCGGGCACGTCCCCAGATCATGGCTTGCGGGTGTTCTACCTTGGTGTAGGTGAAGAGGATGACGAGGAGGGTGAACGCCATGTAGGCGAGCATCACCCACTCGAGGGTGATCAGTCCGCGGCGGGGCGAGCGTTCTATCTCGAAAAGTTTCTTGATGCAGTTCATGTGGTGTGTTGTCGGATGTGTGGCCAGCCCTCGGCGGGTCACAGCCAGTGGTTCTCCTTGTACCAGGCTACGGTGGCGGCTACGCCGCGGTCGAGGTCGAAGTGGGGGTGATAGCCCAGTTCGTCGCAGGCCGGTTCGATGTCGCAGCGCCAGTTGCGCTGCCGGAGTATGTTGTACTTGTCGTCGTTGAGGGCGGTCATGCGGCCGGTCATGCGCCCGATGCGTCCGGCCACGAAGGTGACGGCGCGCAGTACCCACAGGGGAGCGACGATGCGCAGTACCCAGGGGTTGCCCATGGCGTGGCGGAGGCATCGGGAGAAGTCGGCCGAGGAGTAGACGCCTCCGT
Source organism: Akkermansia muciniphila (assembly GCA_963621665.1). GTDB lineage: Bacteria > Bacteroidota > Bacteroidia > Bacteroidales > Bacteroidaceae > Prevotella. Next base: position 27,305 of record CAVFEZ010000030.1, read on the forward strand.
CGGTGAGGAAATACTTGCGGCCGCTCATGCCGCGCTCGAGGGCGAGGAATACGGCCTGCACGACATCCTCCACGTAGACAAACGTGATGTCTTGCCGGGTGTAGCCTACGGCAAAGTCGACGTGGCGGCTGATGCTCTGGGCCATCATGAAGTAGTCGCGCTCGCGCGGGCCGTAGACCCCTGTGGGGCGGAGTATGATGTAGGGGAAATCGTTGCCGATGCTGTCGAGGTAGCGCTCGGCGGCCAGTTTGCTGCGGCCGTAGGCCGTGTTGGGTTTTGGAAAATCGTGTTCGGTGATGTCCTGGTAGGGCTGCTGCTCGTGTATGGCGCCGAAGACGCTCAGCGAACTGATGAAGATGAAGCGGTGGATGGGCATCCTCAGGGCGAGGATGGTGTCGACGAGATGGCGTGTGCCGTCGGTGTTGATGCGGGCGAAATCGCTGCTGTCGAGGCACTTTGTGGCTCCGGCGGCGTGTACGATATAGTCGAACGTGTGTCCCTCGAGTTGGGTGCGGAGGTGCTCGGGGGAGGACAGGTCAAGTTCTATGAAGTGTATGCGGGGGTCGGTGAGGTAGCGTCGGGAACTGGTAGGCCGGACGGCGGCCCACACTTCCATGTCTCTGCGCAGGGCCTCTTCGACAATGAAACTGCCGATGAACCCGCTTGCGCCAGTCACCAAGATTTTGTTTGTCATCGATGTCGTATGTTTCTCGCGGCCACCATGTTGTAGGGGCTACGGGCTGCAAAGTTACTCATTTTTGCCGAATTGCGTACATCGTAGGCTATATATTATAGTAGGCATGGTGACGGTCAGACGTATTCGTGCAGGGGCAAATGTCCGCGCAGTACGCCGAGGGCGTTGTAGGCCAGCGACTCCATCTCGCCCTCGCCGGGCATGACGACCACGGGTGCGAGGAACTCGGTCTGCCGGCGTATCTCGTCGGTGCAGTAGGTGCTGTGGGCGATGCCTCCGGTGAGGATGATGGCATCGGCGTGGCCAAGGAGGGTGACGTACATGGCACCGATCTGCTTGGCGATGGTGTAGAGCATGGCGGTGAGCACGCCGTGGAAGGGTTCTTCCCCGGCTTCGGCTTTGGCGGCGATGGTCACCATGTCCTTGGTGCCGAGGTGGGCTTCGAGTCCGCCGTGTCCGCTGAGCATCTGCTTGACCTCCTTGAGGGTGTAGCGGCCCGAGAAGCACAGTTCGGCGAGCTGGTAGGTGGGCAGTGTTCCGGCGCGCTCGGGGGAGAACGGCCCTTCGCCGTTGAGCGCGTTGTTCACGTCGACCACCTGTCCGTGGCGGTGTGCGCCTACGGAGATGCCTCCGCCAAGATGGGCCACGATGAGGTCGAGGTCTTCGTAGCGGCGCGATATGGAGGCGGCGTAGCGGCGCGACACGGCCTTGGCGTTGAGGGCGTGGAAGATAGACCGTCGCTCGATGCCGGGCAGTCCGGTCAGACGCGCTTGGGGCTGCATCTCGTCGACGACGACCGGGTCGGCGATGTAGGCCGGACAGTGGCAGCGCACGGCTATCTCGTCGGCGATGAGCGCCCCGAGGTTGCAGGCGTGCTGCAGTTCGGCATGGATGAGGTCGTGCTTCATGAGGTCGTTGACGGCATACACGCCGCTATGCAGCGGCTTGGTCAGTCCGCCGCGTCCGATGACGGCATCAAACTCGACGGGTATGCCGGCGGCACGGAGATTGTCGAGGATGAAGTCGCGGCGGTAGGCGTACTGGTCGCTGACGTGCAGAAACTGTGTGGTCTCCGAGGCCGGATGGTGTCCTCCCGACTGATAGATGGGGCGGTCGCCGTCGTAGACGGCTATCTTGGTGGAGGTGGAACCGGGGTTGATGACGAGTATCTTTTCCATATCGTGTGTTCGGCGTTTTCGTTTTCGTGTTTGTCGGTCAGGCCAGTGAGGCAAGGCAAGCCAGTGCCAGACTGTGGTATTTGGAGTCGGCCGAGTCGGCCCGTGAGGCCACAACCACGGGGGCGGTGGTGCCGCAGAGCATGCCTGCGACGGTGGCGTCGGCAAAGAGGGTGATGGTCTTGTAGAAGGTGTTGGCCGCCTCAATGTCGGGGAAGAGGAGCATGTCGGCCGCTCCGACGACGGGTGAGGCGATGCCCTTGATGCGGGCGCTCTCGGCGTCGCAGGCCGTCTTCACGTCCATCGGACCGCTGACGAAAGCCTCGCCGTAGGTCCCGGTTTCGGCCCTCCGGCACAGTTCGGCATAGGCGATGGTCTGCGGAAACTTCTCGCTGGTCTTCTCGGTGCAGTGTATGAGGGCCACGCGCGGCGTGCCGTCAGACATCTGCCGCCACAGTCCGAGGGCGTAGCGCAGTATGGCGTCCATCTGGTCGAGGGTGGGGTAGGGTATGACGGCGGCGTCGGAGAACATGAGCGGTTTGGGGTAGAGCGGGGTCTGCGCCACGGCTACGTGGGTGAGCACTTGTCCGGGGCGCAGCAGGCCGTGTTGCTTGTCGAGCACGGCGCGCAGCAGCACATCGGTGTTGAGCGTGCCCTTCATGAGTACGTCGGCCTTGCCTTCGCGTACAAGGGATACGGCGGTGGCCGCCGACTCTTCAGGCGTGTCTGTATAATATAATGTGACGTGTGCCGCGTGTGTCTCTTTCAGATGCTCGGCCTGTGCCGCCCGGCTGCGCTCGACGACGAGCAACAGGTCGGCCACCTCTTCGGTGATGGCCCGTGTGGCCACCTCTATGGTATGGTCGTCGGCAGGCGAGGCGATGGCCACGCGGCGGCGCGATGCAGTCTTGCGCAAGGTCTGCGACAGGGTGTCAAGGGTGATGGTGCATGTCATGGAATATTAGGTTTTTTACTCAAATGGATTGCTTTTGTGCAAAATTAGCAATAAAATATCGAATATGTATAGTGAGCACCCCATATTCCTATGACGATTTTCGTCATCGTTGTTCTTTTTGGGAAAATCGGCGGCATTTCGGGAAAAATGCGTACTTTTGTACCGTACAAGCGCGTCCGTTCCGTCGCGCACCTAATACCTATAAAACGATGATAAAGAACAAGTCGATACTTCCTGTACAGGAAATACGCAACCATCACCCCTTCAACAAAGCCTATGACACCGACGAGGAATATGCACGCTTCGGTACCATCATTCTCAAGGTGATACGCAACTGCCGCATACCCGACATCACCGACGACCAGTGTATGGCGATGGCAGTCGTGCTCACCATGTATACCGAGGATGTCGTGGCCGATTTGGGCATCTGGCGCGGTTTCACCGACAAGATGAAGAGTCTCTACGGACGTTACCTTCCGTTCTACGACATCGACGAGACCACCTATCTGCGTGACGAGCCCAACGTGGAGGACGTGACCTATCTGCTGTGGTATGCCCTCTACCGCACCAATTCGGAACTGGTGATCAATCCCGGCATACCCATCCTCCGCTCGCTCGGCGAAGCGCTGTGTGCCTATATTTCGGAGCGGTTTGAGACGTTGCCCATCAACGAGGAACTCAAGGACCTGTTGGCCAAGGGCGACTATACCGACGACTTCTACCACCAGCGCGACCTGCTCAAGTGGCTTTGGCTGGACTGCTATCTCACGGCCCATCCCCTGGCACAGCGGGCGATGGTGCACGACGGGGAGTCGTATGCCCAACTGATGAGGTCGGACATCGTCAGCGGATGCTACACGGCGGAGTGCGCCCTGCCGTATACCATGTGGACAGGTCCGCTATCGGTACTTCCCCAAGAATATCTGGCCATGATACTGCGTGCCAACGGACGTGAAGACGATGCACGCAAGGTGGAGGAACAGACATTCCGCGGTGTCATCCTCTATCATGTGGAGCAGGCGGAAAAGAACGTGTCGATGTCGCTCGTCTCTGACGACGGCACCCGGTTGTCTCTCACCGACGAGGGACTCTGTTCGCCCGGAGCAGACAAGTATGACTCCAAGGCGATGATTGCCTCATTTGTGAAGTACGGTGGCCAGTGGTACATCAATGGCAACAGCGTATGGAGCACCGATGCGGTACCGGCAGAAGAACAGTCCAAGAAGCGTCGCGCGAAGAAGAAGCGTCTTCCCCATTATGATGAATTGATGGAAGAGTCGAAGGGCATCCCCTTCTTCTATTTCGACAGCGTGGCGGCCTGCAAGAAATTTATCGTCGAGCACATGGAAGTCGCCGAGAATACCATCGCCATACCTGCCAGTGTGCGCGACGTCGTACTCTTCCTGCCCAAGGAGGGTACGGAGTATGCCGTGCTGCACAACATGGTGCGCTGCTTCAAGGACGACCGCAATCCCTACTACGATGAGGACTTCGCCCGCAAGCACACCCTTGCCGCCGCCTTCAATATGCCGGGCGAAGCCCTGCGCTACGCCATCGCCCACAAGATGCTGCCCGAAGCCGCCTTCAATTCCACCATCAGTTTTGAGCAGGGCCGCGAACTGCTGCAGGACAATTTCGACTATATGGCCCGCTTGGTGATGGGGGACAAGTATTAGGAGCACCCGCCAAGACGGAAAAGGAAAATATTGGTTTCCGGTAAAAGTATCGCAAACGATGAGTCCGCAGGGATTTGAATGCAAACAGAAAGTTCCACAGGGATTGTTTCGCAAGCAACGAGTCCCGTAGGGACGACATAATAGAGGGTAGGGCATAAGCCCTACCTTTTTTGTTGTACCCCCTACAGGGGCAACGTTTGTAACAACGGGTTGAGATAGGGGTACGCTCGACTTTGTCGCTTGCCTTGGCAAGAACCCCTA
>CAVFEZ010000031.1:0-29653 GCA_963621665.1 Akkermansia muciniphila
TCTTCGAGAAGTAGCGGAAGGAGGCCCATACCTTGAGCGAGGGCAGGATCATGTAACTCGGGTCGAGTTCGACGAGCACCTGCGGCACCTCGGCCACGATATTTCCTGTGGCATTGATCTTGCCTTCGTAGCCGCTGGAGAACTTGACCGAGGTCTCGTACTTCTTGTACGTCGGCTTCTGATAGGTGAAGAGGAAGTGGAAGTCGAAGCCCTTGAACGGATGTGCCACAACGTCGGTTGTCCATCCCCAGGTCTGGATGTCGTAGGTGAGGGGCGCAGCCTTGATCTCACCGTCGTGCTGCAGGTTGAGCGTGGAGTTGTTGTTGGTCTTCGAAATGTAGGAGAAGAGCGACGTGAGGCTCAGCCAGCGGTTGTTGTAGTACACTCCGGCGCGACCGAGGGGTACGGAGATCTTGTCGGTGTTGGGCATCGTAGCCGGGGCGAAGGTGGAGATGGTGGGATGCTGCACGATGTAGGTGAAGTCGCCGGTGAGTCCGAAGGAGGATGTCATCTTGTAGGTCAGGGCGGCGGTGAAGTCGTAGTTCAACCAGTCGTAGGCCATCGTGGCCGGGGTGATGAGCGTACCGTCGGCAGCACGCGCACCGAGGTAGTAGTCGGCGAAACGTCCGACATACTCGCCTTCGGCATTCATGACAGCGGCGTTCTCTCCCTTGAGACGCTGCCACTCGAGACGTGCGCCATAGTAGACATTGAACTTGGGTGTGATGTCCCAGTCGTGCGTGAGATAGAGGGCGAGTTTGTTCTCGTGTCCCTTGTAGTACTCCGATGCGTTCTTGTTGAAATCGTAGAACACGCTGCTGTGCTTGGCGGAGTCCCACAGACGCAGAGCATACGACCCGTCGTCGGGCACGCTCTGGTCATACATTGTTGTGTTTGAAGCGTAGTCGATGTTGTAGTACCATTCGTTGATGCCGACCCGCAGTGTTGAAGATTTGAAGCGTTTTTCTATTTCAGATGTGAGAAGCAGTTCGTCGATGGTGCCCGCATTGAGGCACGACATACGTGTCTGCACGTATTGTCCGGTATAGTTTTGTGTCTGTCCCATGGCGTCGGTGTACTTGTAGGCATAGGCCCCGGCATCGGCGGCACGGAGATCGATGATTTGCATGGGGGTCTGGTAGACGCAGGCACCGCGGGAGTGGTCGTAGCGCACATTGACGCGCCATTCCAGATTGTCGGAGAAACGGTAGCGGTTGAGCAGCGAGACCTCGCTCGACCGGTTTTCGGTGGCGTCGTAGAGCGTGGTCTGCCGTATCTCACCGGTGCGCATGTCGCGGTAGGTCATCGTGTTGTCGGTGGGCAGGTACGACGTGGTACCGAGTTTGAACTTGCCGTACTCCTTCACCGAACCGTCGCCCACATAGACGAAGGGGGCCGACTGGGTGGCGTAGTTGTATACGGGATGGGTGTTGGAATACTTGTACATGACCGTCATTTCGCCGCGTCCGCCGCCGTAGCGCTTGGTGAGGGCGGCCTTGTAGATCTGGGAACGGTCTTGCAGGGGCGTGGACTGCAGACGGAACGTTCCGGGGTCGAAGTCCTGGTAGGCGCTGGCACTGTAAAAGAGGTCCTTGGCCAGCGAACCGTTGAGGTTGAGCGAGAACTCCTGCAGACCGAAGTGGTTGGTCTTGTAGTTGAGCGTGCCGTGGAATCCTTCCTCACCGAGTTGGGTGCGCGAGTTGACGGCATAGCCGATATTGCCCGTAGTGATGGCCGTTTCGGATATTTTCAGCAGTCCCACGTGCGAGAGGCTGGCATCAGACCGCCATGTGGAGTTTACCGTGTGGGGATTGGTGGCATAGGTCACGGGCAGACCGTTCTCCAGCACATTGACATCGGCTGAAGGCAAACCAATCTGTATCTCGCGCGGGCCGTTGGCACTCGAGGCATTGAGCATGACGTTGCGGTCACCCTCTTCCTTCGACGAACCGTTGTCCTTGGTCTGCGCGTGTGTACCGATAGCCAACAGCGAGGCTGCGGTCAGCATGCAGTACTTGATGGAATGATTGAAAAAATACATAGTGTTTGAAGTGGTTTAAGATATTTACAGCGGGAATTGGCAGTACCCGCCATGAAAGTTTCGGTTTTAGGCGGCCGCCCTTCGCGGCCTTTCTTTCGGTCGGTGCAAAGGTAGGCGGCATCCGAAGAAAAGGCAGAAAAATAATCGTGCATCGGAGTGCAAATATGTTTCATGCAACATTTTTACACTCCGATGCACGATTATTGCTATTGCGGCAAGAGAGAACAGGGGACTTTCTGTACCGCCGCCACTTGAGATATTCTGCAAAGATGTCGCCGCATAACGATATTTTTCCTAAATTTGCAAACGATAGTTTGGCCGCAACGCCAATCCCGCACAACCTGAATCTGAACCATATTCCGTATTATGAGACACCCTACTTTCCCCTGCCTGCGAAAATGCCTCGCGCTGCGACGGTTGCCGTTGCTTCTTATCCTCCTTCTTCTGCTCACCCTCGCCGCCTGCAAAAGCAAGCACAAGACGTATGTCATCGGTGTGTCGCAATGCTCCGAAGACGTGTGGCGCGAGAAACTCAACGAGGAACTGCGCATCGCCGCCTTATATTATAATAATGTGGACCTCCGCATCTCCACCGCCTACGACGATGTACGCCTGCAGACCGAACAGATCGACCGGTTTGTCGACAACAAGGTCGACCTGCTCGTCGTCGCACCGGGTCAGGTATCCATCTCACCCGCCATCGACCGGGCCTTCGACCGGGGCATACCTGTCATCATCTTCGACCGCCGCACACGCTCCGACAAGTACACCGCCTACATCGGCGCTGACAACAAGGAGATAGGACGGGTGATGGCCTCCTACCTCTCGACATCACTCAAAGGCGGCGGACGTATCCTCGAAATCTGCGGCCTGGCATCGTCGTCGCCCGCCATCGGACGCGCACAAGGATTTGACAGTATCGTGGCCGCCAGTCCGACACTCACGCTCGCCGCACAGATACACGCCGACTGGACCGAGCAGGGAGCGTACCGCGTCATGGACTCGCTGCTCTCGCACCCCCACCCCGACTTCGACTGCGTATTCGCCCACAACGACCGCATGGCCATGGGTGCCCGGCGCGCCGCCACACGCCACGGACTCGACGTACGCAAGATACGCTTCTGCGGTGTCGACGCCATGCCCCGCAACGGAGGCGGCATGCAACTGGTGGCCGACGGCACGCTGATGGCCTCCTATATCTACCCCACACGGGGTGACGAGGTGATGCGTCTGGCCATGAACATCCTCCGCGGCAAGCGCTACAACCGCGAAAACAACCTCTCATCGGCTCTCGTCACACGCGACAACGCCCGCGTACTGCTCATGCAAAACGAGGAGACCGAACGCCAGCAAGACCACCTCTCTACCCTACGCAACCGCGTCGACAAGGCTGCAGCCGACTTCAACACCCAGCGCATCTACCTCGTCGTGCTGCTCATCGTCGTCATCCTGCTCATCACGGCATGCGCCCTTGCCGTCAGCGCCTACCGCAGCAAGACACGCTACAACCGCCGGCTGCGCGACTCCATCGACGAACAGCAACGCATGACCCGCGACATGGAGGAGATGACACGCACCCAACTGCAGTTTTTCACCAACGTCAGCCACGAACTGCGCACACCGCTCACGCTCATTGCCGGACCTACCGAGCAACTGCTCGCCGACCCCTCCCTGCGCGGCGAGCACCGCACCATGCTCGAGATGGTGGCCCGCAACACCCGCATACTCATCCGCATGGTGGGCGAGATACTCGACTTCCGCAAGGTACAGAACGACAAGGAGCGCCTCACACTCAACCGCTTCTCGCTCAAGGAGGAACTCGAGACCTGGGCCGCCGACTTCCGTGCCGTGGCCGCCCGGCAGGACATCACCATCCTTGTCGACACCGCAGGCGTGGACAAGGAGGCACTCATCATCGCCGACAGGGAGAAAATATCGCACGTGTACTTCAACCTGATGTCCAACGCCCTGAAGTACACCCCGCGCCAAGGCACCGTCACCATAGGGCTCGCCCTCGCCGACCACCGCTACACGCTCACCGTAAGCGACACCGGACAGGGTATCGCACCGGAAGACCTGTCCCGGCTCTTCGAACGTTTCTATCAGGCCAAAGGTGCCATCGGCGGAACGGGTATCGGCCTGGCACTCGTCCGCGCCTACGTCGACCTGCACCACGGCGACGTACATGCCGAGAGCACACCGGGAAAGGGATCGTCCTTCAGCGTCACGCTACCCGACACCCAACCGGGCTACGACCCTGCGGCCGACCATCCGGCCACACCGCAGACAGGACGCACACTCGTCGACGACAGTTACATACCCGTAGACTCCGCCGCCGAACAGGCCACCGCACAGATCACCGATGCAGAGGAGTTTGATGCCGACAAACCTCTCATTCTCATCATCGACGACAACAACAACATGCGCGCCTATCTCCGCTCCATCCTCTCACCCCACTACAACGTGTCGGAAGCCATCGACGGCAAGACCGGACTCGAGAAGGCACGGCGCGAAGTGCCCAAACTGGTCATCAGCGACGTGATGATGCCCGTCATGGACGGACTCGAATTCACCCGCCGACTGAAAGCCGACACCGCCACCAGCCACATACCCGTGATACTGCTCACCGCCCGCTCGCTCAGTCAGCAGCGCGAGGAGGGTTACCACGAGGGGGCCGACTCGTATATCGCCAAGCCTTTCCCGGCCTCACTTCTGCTCGCCCGGGTCGACAACCTGCTCCGCAACCGCGTACTCCTCCGCTCCATCTTCTCCGGCGACAACGGCGAGGAAGCCGACGAGCAACGTCTCAGCGCCACCGACCGCACCTTCGTGGGCCGACTGCGCGAGACCGTCAGACAAAACCTCGGCGACAGCGACTTCTCCGTCGAACGCCTCGGTGCCGAACTCGGGCTGAGCCGCGTGCAACTCTACCGCAAGGTGAAGGCCCTCACCGGACACACCCCCGTGGAACTGCTCCGCAAAGCACGGCTCGCCAAAGGCCGCCGCCTCGTCGAGACCACCGACCTCTCCGTGGCCGAAATAGCCTACGAGGTAGGTTTCACCTCACCCTCCTATTTCAACAAGTGCTTCAAGGAGGAATATGGGGTAAATCCCGGCAAAATGGGCGGCAGGGAATAGACAGAAAAAACCGCGGGGACAGGGATGAAAAGCCTGCGGCAAAAGTGAAATACTACAAAGGCCTTGTACGATTGCTACAAGGCCTTTGTACAAATTCCATACGCCCTATCCGAAAAAACGGGGAGAGCCGCCACTCTGTTCTGCCACAATATTCATAGCACATGGGGGTTTTTCCTTCGTACCTATCCGTTATTTCCGGCAAAATGTTTACCTTTGTAGAGATTTATTGACAAAAGAACAATCAAAGCACATTTGCATGAAGAATGATTTACTCCAAAAGGCAAGGACCCTGTGCCTTGCCGCCCTTGTCGCACTGACAAGCCTGCAGGCTGCTGCACGCGAATACTTCGAGCGCATCAGCATGGAGGGCGTGGAACTGATGGGGGCCATCACTTGGGGCAAGGTAGATGCCTTCACCAATATGGATCCCGGTTTCTACCTCTATCCCTTCGACTCGAAATTCTGTCCCGACAAGACCAGTCCCGTATTCAAGGCCGACGCTCTCGGAGGTGCCGTCTACCACAAAGGCAAGATCTACGCCAACGAGTTCTCGGCACGCAGCCAGTACGTCAAACCCATGTGGCGCATCTATGACGCCTATACCCACGAACTGCTCTCCGAGCACGAACTGGCCGACAACTGCGAGTGCACCACCACCGCACTGGCCTACGACCCGACCAGCGACTACATCTACGGATTCGACGAGACCTACACCGAGACGTATGTCGTGCGCGTAGACCCCGAAACCGGTGAGATGACCCGACTGGGCGACATGCTCGACCGCAACTGGAAGATGTTTGCCATGGCCTGCTCGCCCGACGGCAAGATCTACTGTACGATACTCAACAAGATGACCGATGCCGTCTACCTCGGCAAGGTGAACAAGAAGGACGGACGCGTGGCCATCGTGCGCGGCATCTCGGCCACCAATCTGCTGGAGGGCGACTCGTTTATCAACTCCTCCTACGACCAGTCGATGTTCTACAACAACGCCACCGGCAAACTCTACTGGATGTTCCAGAGTTACAGTCTGCTGCTCTACAAGGAGATCACCGCCATCTATGAGGTGAACCCCACCGACGCATCGGCCGTCATGGTGGCCTACATAGAGGATGCACTGCAAGGACCCGGCGCCTTCTTCCTCGAACCGGAGATGAAGGCCCCCGCCATCATCACCGACTTCGCATGGACACCCGATGCCGAAGGCGCACAGAGCGGCACGCTCTCCTTCACCCTCCCCACAACGGCCTACGACGGCACAGCACTCAGCGGCGCACAGCACCTGGTGGTCGTCGAGGGCAGTGACACCATCGTCAGCACCGATGCCGAACCGGGCGCAGTATACACCCTGCACGGCGACAACTACGCCAACGGCTGGCACAAACTCGACGTATACGTCGCCAACGCCGCCGGCAACGGCCCGACCGTACACCGCAGTTTCTTCGCCGGATACGACTATCCCAAAGCCGCCACCGACATCACCCTCACCGCCGACGGCCTGCACACCACCCTCACCTGGACCGCACCGACCGAGGGACAGAACGGCTATCCCATCAATACCGACAACCTCACGTTCACCGTCGTGCGCTATCCCGGCGAGACGACCGTGGCTGAGGGACTCAAGGAGTGCCGCTTCGAGGAAGACCATCCGGCCGACATGACCCGCTACGTCTATGCCGTCATTCCCTACGAGGGCGACCGCAAGGGACGCACCGCCCTGTCAAACAACCTCATCGTGGGCACACCGCTCGACCTGCCCTACTCGTGCGACTTCGCCACTCCCTACGACCTGTACAACTACTACACCATCATCGATGCCAACAAGGACGGCTGCACCTGGAACTACGACACCAGCAGTCTGCGTGCCTACTACCAGTACAGTCAGGAGAACAGTGCCGACGACTGGCTCATCGCGCCCGCCATCAACTATGAGGCCGGCAAGACCTACCAACTGACCTTCTCGGCCTTCTCTTCGTCGCTCTCCTACAAGGAGTCGATGATCGTGACCTTCGGCAGCGACAAGACCGTAGCCGGACAGACCGACGACCTGCTCACCATCGACGAACTGCCTACCGAGGAGGAAGAGGACGCTCCGGCAGAGTACAACGTGACCTTCACCGTACCCACAGACAGCGTATACTACTTCGGCTTCTACGCCACCTCAGCACGCTACCGCGAATATCTCTACCTGCAGAACGTAGAGGTGAAGGAGATCGACCCGACCGCCATCAAGACCGTCAGCGCCGCCGAAGGACTGAAGGTGAACGCCACCGACGAACGCCTCACCGTCACCGCTTCTGCACAAACCGACATCACCGTCTCAGATACGGCCGGACGTACCGTGGCCCGCGCACACGGCATAAGCCTCAACTTGCCCGCCGCACACGGCACCTACATCGTGAAGGCCGGCAACCAGACACGCAAGGTGACCGTGAAATAAAGAAACTCCGTAGGATATACCTATATACAAAATGGGCGGACCGCAAATGTGGTCCGCCCATTTTATATATTATATAATGTGTAACAAATCAAAAAAACTTGTCTACTGCTCGTCGTCGCTGACGGGGAACTCCATGAGGTATGCCTTGATGAACCCGTCTATCTTGCCGTCCATGACCGCATCGACATCGGTGGTCTGATAGTTGGTGCGGTGGTCCTTGACACGGCGGTCGTCGAAGACGTAGGAGCGTATCTGGCTGCCCCACTCTATCTTCTTCTTTCCGGCCTCGATCTTGGCCTGGGCTTCGAGACGCTTCTTCATGGCGCGGTCGTAGAGTTGCGACTTGAGGAGGCGCATGGCATTGTTGCGGTTTTCAAGCTGCTTGCGGCTCTCGGTATTCTCGATGAGTATCTCTTCTTCCTCGCCCGTGTCGGGATCGACATACTGGTAGCGCAGACGGACACCCGTCTCCACCTTGTTGACGTTCTGTCCGCCGGCACCGCCGCTTCGGAAGAGGTCCCATGACACGCGGGCGGGGTCGACATAGACCTCGATGGTGTCGTCGACCAGCGGCGAGACAAACACGGAGGCGAAGGAGGTCATACGCTTGCCCTGCGCATTGAACGGGGAGACACGCACCAGTCGGTGCACGCCGTTCTCGCTCTTGAGGAAACCGTAGGCGTACTCTCCGCCCTCTATCTCCATCGTGACGCTCTTGATACCGGCCTCGTCGCCGTCCTGCAGGTTGCTCACGGTGACCTTGTGTCCGTGGGCCTCGGCCCAGCGCATGTACATACGCATGAGCATCTGCGCCCAGTCCTGGCTCTCGGTACCGCCGGCACCGGAATTGATCTTCATCACGCAGTCCATCGGGTCTTCCTTCTGGCGGAGCATGTTCATGAGTTCAAGGTCTTCGATGGCTTTGATGGCCTTGGCATAGTCGTCGTCGACCTCCTCCTCGGTCACCATATCGTCTTTGTGGAAGTCGAAGGCCAACTGCAGTTCGTCGGCATACTGCTGCACTTCTTGATAGCCCTTGATCCATTTTTCAAGGCCCTTGACCTTCTTCATCTGTTCCTGGGCCCGCTGCGGGTCGTCCCAAAAGTCGGGGGCCTGAGTGCGGAGTTGTTCCTCCTCGAATTCTACTTTCTTCTGGTCAATGTTGAGGTAATGGTGCAAGGCCGTGGCCCGCTCCATCACATCTTTCAGTTGATCTGCTGTTATCATTGTTGTTGTTCTGTTCTTTCTGTTTGGTCACGACACTACTATTCACTTAACAATCGTACATATGGTCGATGACCTCCTTGTAGTTGCGGTAGATGACCGGACGCTTGATCTTGAGCGTATTGGTCAGTTCGCCCGACTCCATGGAGAAGTGGTGGGCAAGGAGCGTGATGCGCTTCACCTGCTCATAGGAGGCAAGGCTCTGCTGGAGGGTCCTGATGCGCTCGAGCATCATCTCCTGTATCTTCGGATTGGCGCAAAGGTCATCGCGGCTGGCAAAAGCGATGCCATGATCCTTGGCAAACTCCTCGATGAGACGGAACTCGGGCACGACGAGGGCGGAAACAAACTTGCGCTCGTCGGCGATGACGGCCACCTGATCGACATACTTGTCGACCAGCAGCATGGCTTCTACCATCTGCGGAGCGATATACTTGCCGTTGGAGGTCTTGAAAAGATCCTTGATGCGGTCGGTGAGGAAAAGTTCACCCTTCTCAAGATAACCTGCATCGCCAGTATGGAAATAGCCGTCGGCATCGAAGGCGGTGGCATTGACATCGTCGCGCTTGAAGTAGCCGCGTGTGATGGTGGGGCCTTTGAGGAGCACCTCGCCGGAGTCGGATATCTTGATGTCAATACCGTTGAGCGGACGTCCTACCGAACCGACCGTATAGGCTTCACCCTTGCGGTCGCACGTCACGGTAGCGAGACTCTCGGTCAGACCATAACCTACAATCATGGTGATGCCGATGGAGTGGACGAAGATCTCGACCTCGGGCGACACCTTGGCACCGGCCGTCGGGAAAATGTTGGGGTGGGTAAGTCCGATCTGGTTGCGCACGAGCCGCAGGATGGCCTTGTCGAGCATCTTGTATTCCAGCGCGAGCGTCAGCGGCGGACGCTTGCCGCGCGAGAGATAGTCGATATTGTAACGCCGTCCTACCTCAAGGGCATGACGGAAGAGACGCTGCTGCATGGGTGAAGCGTGGTCGATCTTGTCGAGTACGGCCTGGTAGACCTTCTCCCAGAAGCGGGGTACGGAGCACATACAGGTGGGATGGGTCTGGCGCATGGCCTCCTGTATGTTGTGGGGATTGGTGTTGATGATGAGCCGGGCACCCTCACTGATACACAGATAAGACCATCCGCGCTCGAAAATGTGGGTATAGGGCAGGAAGTTGATGACATCGTCGCTGTCGCTCACATCCACATACTCGTCGTTGGCCTTGAGCGCAGCGGCGTACTGCCCGTAGGTGAGCATCACACCCTTGCTGTCGCCAGTCGTTCCGCTGGTATAGAGGATGTCGCAGAGATCATCGTCCTTGGCCTCGCGCCAAAGGGCCTCCACCTCGGTCTGCCGGGGGAGTTTCTCGCCCAACGCGACGAAATCCTCGAAATAGAGGGCTGCCGTGTCGTGGGTGCTGATGCGCACGCTGCGGTCGAAGATGATGATGCGCTCGAGCGAATGGCAGAGGGGGAAGATGCGGTGGGCCTTGTCGTACTGCTCCTGCTCGCCGACAAAGAGGAAACGCACGCCGGCATCGTTGACCATAAACTGTATCTGCTGCTCGCTGCTCGTGGCGTAGAAGGGTATGGTGACGGCCCTTACGCCATACGCACCGAAGTTGGTGTAGAGATACTGCACGCAGTTCTGCGAGAACACGGCAATCTTCTCCTGTGGCTTGACGCCGAGATTGAGCAGGGCGTTGCTCACTTGCTTGACGCGGAGCGAGAACTGGTTCCACGACACTGTGCGCCACGTCTTGCTTCCAAACATCTGGAAAGTGAGGGCCGCGCGGTCCTTGTATTTCTTGGCTTGCTCATGTATGAGCACCGAAAGGTGACATCTTGTTTGCATATCGCATTTTATATGTATATGCAAAAATACACCAAAATTGCAAGAATACAAAGGAATTCGCAATTTATTTTCCCTTTCGTCACACCCCGCGACCCATAGAGAAAGTCCATATCGATGCACACTGACACATAGTCAGATACCAGCCGCCAGGTGTATACAAAAAAAGAGGTAGGAAAGAAGTAAGGTTCGGAGATTTTTTCTTACTTTTGCAAAGTGGAAATGACAATACCGTTTCCTCCGTTGAAATTAGAACAGACCTTTACAATATGGACTTATTACAACAAATCGTAGCCCGCGCGAAAGCGGACAAGCAGCGTATCGTACTCCCCGAAGCAGAAGAGGAGCGCACGCTCAAGGCTGCCGACAAAGTATTGGCAGACGACCTCGCTGACCTCATCCTTATCGGCAACCCCGACAACATCCGTCACCTCGCCGCAGAATGGGGACTGCAGAACATCGACAAGGCCACCATCGTTGACCCGCAAAACAACCCGCACAGCGAGGAGTATGCCGAGAAACTCGCCGAACTACGAAAGAAGAAAGGTATGACCGTAGACCAGGCCCGCGCCCTCGTCACCGGCAACAACCTCTATCTGGGCTGCATGATCATCAAGACAGGTGACGCCGACGGACAGATCTCCGGCGCACTGAGCACCACGGGCGACACACTTCGTCCCGCACTCCAGATCATCAAGTGCGCCCCCGGCGTATCTTGCGTGAGCGGTGCCATGCTGCTCATCACCAACCAGAAACAATACGGCAAGGACGGCGTTGTCGTCATGGGCGACGTAGCCGTGACCCCCAACCCCACCGCCGACCAACTCGCACAGATCGCCTACACCACCGCACATACCGCCAAGGCCGTAGCCGGCATAGAAGACCCCACCGTGGCCATGCTGAGTTTCTCGACCAAGGGAAGCGCCAAGGATGCCATCGACAAGGCTACCGGCAAGAGCGTCTACATCATCGACAAGGTGACCGACGCCGTGAAGATCGCCAAGGAGAACTATCCCGAACTACACCTCGACGGCGAACTGCAGGCCGACGCAGCCCTCGTACCCGAAGTGGGTGCCAAGAAGGCTCCCGGTTCTGACGTGGCCGGCAAGGCCAACGTGCTCGTCGTGCCCAACCTCGAGGTAGGCAACATCGGCTACAAACTCGTGCAGCGTCTCGGCGGAGCCATCGCTATCGGCCCCATCCTGCAGGGTATCGCACGTCCGGTCAACGACCTGAGCCGCGGCTGCTCGGTCGACGACATCTACTACATGGTGGCCATCACCGCTTGCCAGGCACAGGACGCCAAGCGTGCATAAGACTTCACAAAAGAAAACAATAACAGAAAAATGAATATATTAGTTCTCAACTGCGGCAGTTCGTCCATCAAATACAAACTCTACAACATGGACGACCATTCGGTCATGGCCGCCGGCGGTGTCGAGCGCATCGGTCTCGACGAGGCTTTCGTCAAGGTGACTCTCCCCAACGGAGAGAAGAAAAAGATCATGCACGACATGCCTGACCACCGCGAGGGCGTCAACTTCGTCTTCAGCCTGCTCACCGACAAGGAAATCGGTGTCATCAAAGACCTCAACGAAATCGACGCCGTAGGCCACCGCATCGTGCAGGGCGGCGACATCTACGAGAAGAGTGTCATCGTCGACGAAGAAGTGGAGAAGAACATCGAAAGCCTCTGCGACCTCGCTCCCGTGCACAACGCCGGACACCTCAAGGGTATCCGCGCCGTCGACCACCTCATGCCCAACGTACCCCAGGTGTGCGTGTTCGACAACGCTTTCCACAGCACCATGCCCGACTACGCCTACCTCTACGGCATACCCTACGACCTGTATGAGAAATACCACGTGCGCCGCTACGGATTCCACGGCACCAGCCACCGCTACGTTTCCAAGCGCGTATGCGAGTACCTCGGCCGCGACCCCAAGACCCAGCGCATCATCACCTGCCATATCGGCAACGGTGCCTCGGTATCGGCCGTGAAGTTCGGCCAGTGCGTAGACACCTCCATGGGACTCACCCCGCTCGCCGGTGTGATGATGGGCAGCCGCTCGGGCGACATCGACCCCTCTGCCGTCACCTACCTCATGGACAAACTCGACATGAAGCCGCAGGAAATGGCCGACTTCCTCAACAAGAAGAGCGGTATGCTCGGCATCTCGGGCGTCTCTTCAGACATGCGCGACGTGAGCAACGCCGCACAGGAAGGCAACAAGCGCGCCCAACTGGCCCTGCAGATGTACAGTTACCGCATCAAGAAGTACATCGGCGCCTATGCTGCCGCCATGGGCGGAGTAGACATCATCGTATGGACAGCCGGCGTAGGTGAGAACCAGACCGATATCCGTATGGCCTCCTGCTCCGACCTCGAATTCCTCGGAGTCAAGATGGACGCCCAGGCCAATGAGGTACGCGGCGAGGAAGCCGTCATCTCCGCACCCGACTCCAAGGTCACGGTATGTGTCATACCTACCGACGAGGAGATTGTCATCGCACAAGACACGATGAACTTGGTCACCAAGAAATAAAAATCCGGACACACCGTCCCGATACCTGCAACAAGCGGGGACACACGGAGCCATATAAGACTCCGGGTGTCCCCGCTTTTTATTATCCGCCGCAATTATCTTGTCTCAATACTTTTCGAGAATACGCCGTTGCTTTTCCCGTTTCTCTTCAGACACATGTCGCTGTCCGCCGCCGAAAAGGGAGAGAAAGCCCAAGAGGTTGAGTCCCGTCGGCCCTTTCTGCATCAATTCCAATCCGGCACAAGCGTCACGCGCCCACTTCTTCGGGTCGGCCTGCCGCTTAGGGGCATAGATGACCACGCCTTCAAGTCTGACCAGCGTAGGAAGCAGAAAGATGGTGTCGCGGCGCATTTCCTCCACCGACCGGTTCACGGCCACATAGCCCGCACAGCCGATACTTGCGCTACGAAACGGATGTTCCACCGCGAAACGCCCCAAATAGTCGGTCTTGGTACGCTGCCCGTTGTCGGTGATAACCAGCGCATCACGCAGCGGCAGACGGGTATCGGTACCGACTATCAGCCCGCGCACCTGCGCCCGACCGCCTGCAGCCATCGTCAGCAAGACCAGAAATATCAGTAAGCGTATCATATCGTCATCCGTTGTTTTTCTGAAAAACGGCACTGTACTTGCAACAGTCCGGTACAAATGTACACATCCCCCGCGAAATGCGCAAAAACGCCCCGCCACGTTTACGGATTATTAGGGAGTTTTTGGAGAGCAACATATATTTTCATCTTTTTTGACGTGCACCGCAGGAGCGGCTAAGAAAGCGGGTATAAAGGTCCTTCTTTTTTTGACAGACGGGAAACGGTATTCGGGATTTTTTATTTAAATTTGCATACATGAAAACCGAAATCCCCGGCACCGGAAACTGGTGCGAGAACATCATCATAGCCGACGGCGACTACATCGACCACGTCGCCTTCGACCTCACCGTCAATTTCGAGCGCATGATCGGACGGCGCATACCCAAGGCCGACACGGCACGCTGGATAGACTGCGTCGCACTCGACGGAGGACTGCGCGAGGGCGACAACCATACACAGGTGATACTCATCCACGGCAAGAACAAGACCGGACTCGAATATTTCACCCCCGGCAACTACACCGGCGACCTCGACGGAAAAGCCTTCAGCGACACGCTCGGCGAATTTCTGCTCAGCGCCTACCCCGTAGAGGAGATGGTCGGTGCAGGCGACTTCCTCGTCGACATCCTCGAGCACGCCTGCAACCACAAAGACGTGCGCCGCGTCATGGTCATCCCCAACGCCGAAGACAATGCCCTCATGGAAGACATCCGCCATGCCCTGCACCGCATAGACGAGAACAAGCACGTCACCCTCTTTGCCATGCAACCCACCATCGGTGGCAACTTCCGACAGGAAATACTCGGATACTCACTCATGAACGCACTCGGCATACACGCCGACGAAATCAAATAAGGCGAGTATCCCCCTACCCCAATACCACACACACAGAAAAACAAAAAAACAAGATAATTATGGGAAAAGTACTTATGATCGGCGCCGGTGGCGTCGCTACGGTAGCAGCGTTCAAGATAGCCCAAAACGCTGACGTGTTCACCGAATTCATGATTGCCAGCCGCACCAAGTCGAAGTGCGACAAAATCGTTGCCGCCATCGGCAACCCCAACATCAAGACCGCACAGGTAGACGCCGACGACGTGGAGCAGCTCAAGGCCCTCTTCAACGACTACAAGCCCGAGCTCGTCATCAACCTCGCCCTGCCCTACCAGGACCTCACCATCATGGAGGCCTGTCTGGCCTGCGGATGCAACTACCTCGACACCGCCAACTATGAGCCCAAAGACGAGGCCCACTTCGAATACTCCTGGCAGTGGGCCTACAAGGAGCGCTTCGAGCAGGCCGGACTCTGCGCCATCCTCGGTTGCGGCTTCGACCCCGGCGTGACCAGCATCTTCACCGCATACGCCGCCAAGCATCACTTCGACGAGATACAGTACCTCGACATCGTAGACTGCAACGCCGGCAACCACCACAAGGCATTCGCCACCAACTTCAACCCCGAGATCAACATCCGCGAGATCACCCAGAAAGGTCTCTACTGGGAAGACGGCAAATGGGTGGAGACCGCTCCGCTCGAAATACACCAGCCCCTCAACTACCCCGAGATCGGTCCCAAGGAGAGTTACCTCCTGCACCACGAGGAAATAGAATCGCTGGTGAAGAACTACCCCACCATCAAGCGCGCCCGCTTCTGGATGACCTTCGGCCAGCAATACCTCACCTACCTCGACTGCATACAGAACCTCGGCATGTCACGCATCGACGAGATCACCTACGAGGCACCGCTCGCCGACAATCCCTCGGAAAAGGTCAAGGTGAAGATCGTGCCCCTGCAGTTCCTCAAGGCCGTACTGCCCAACCCGCAGGACCTCGGACAGAACTACGACGGACAGACCTCCATCGGCTGCCGCATACGCGGACTCAAGGACGGCAAGGAACAGACCTACTACGTCTACAACAACTGCTCACACGAGGCTGCCTACAAAGAGACCGGCATGCAGGGCGTAAGTTACACCACCGGCGTTCCGGCCATGATCGGAGCCATGATGTTCTTCAAGGGACTGTGGCGCAAGCCCGGCGTATGGAACGTAGAGGAGTTCGATCCCGATCCCTTCATGGAGCAACTCAACAAGCAGGGACTGCCCTGGCACGAGATATTCAACGGTGACCTCGAACTGTAGGCCGTACACCGCAACACCAACAACACACCTACCCACGAAAAAGAACAACAATGGCTAAAAAAGAAGGCGAAGAACTGACACTGGCGCAGGAGGGCAAACTCAAGGCTCTCCAAGCCGCCATGAGCAAGATAGAGAAAGACTTCGGCAAGGGGTCGATCATGAAACTCGGCGACGAGCACATCGAAAACGTGGAAGTCATCCCCACAGGCAGCATCGCACTCGATGCCGCACTCGGCGTGGGCGGCTATCCGCGCGGACGCATCATCGAAATCTACGGACCGGAAAGTTCCGGTAAGACCACACTGGCCATACACGCCATCGCCGAAGCACAAAAGGCGGGCGGCATCGCGGCCTTCATCGATGCAGAGCATGCCTTCGACCGCTTCTACGCCGCCAAACTTGGCGTAGACGTCGACAACCTCTGGATATCACAGCCCGACAACGGCGAACAGGCACTTGAAATCGCCGACCAGCTCATCCGCTCGGCCGCCATCGACATCATCGTCGTCGACTCCGTGGCCGCACTCACTCCCAAGAAGGAGATCGAGGGCGACATGGGTGACAACAACGTCGGTCTCCAGGCCCGACTGATGTCACAGGCTCTGCGCAAACTCACTGCCACCATCAGCAAGACCAACACGACATGCATCTTCATCAACCAGTTGCGCGAGAAGATCGGTGTCATGTTCGGCAATCCCGAAACCACCACGGGCGGCAACGCCCTGAAATTCTACGCCAGCGTGCGTCTCGACATCCGCGGCACCTCTCCCATCAAGGACGGCGACCAGGTCATCGGCAAACTCACCCGCGTAAAGGTGGTCAAGAACAAGGTGGCTCCTCCCTTCCGCAAGGCCGAGTTTGAGATAGCCTTCGGCGAAGGCATCTCCAAGGTCGGCGAGATGGTAGACCTCGGCGTAGAGTACAATATCATACAGAAGAGCGGATCGTGGTACTCCTACAACGGGTCGAAACTGGCCCAGGGACGCGATGCCACCAAGGCCCTGCTCCGCGACAATCCCGAACTCTGCGAAGAACTCGAAGGCCTCATCAAGCAGGCCATCAGCGACCACCACGAATAAGCACCGTGGGTGGTTGCCATCCCAACCAGCCCCGTAGGGGCGGCATAGTATAGCGTAGGGGGACACCCCTACGCTTTTTCGTATACACCAACAATCTGCCCCTGTAGGGGGCGCATAATTCATCCGTATTCAATGTGATTATGCGCCCCTTACAGGGGCAAATTGTATGCAACCCTTGGAAACGTTGGGGCCTGTCCCTACACTACACTATGCCGTGGGTGCAGCCTTGCACCCTCAGACCTCGTCGAAAGCCCGTGCCAGGGCCTCGAGATATCCGCGTCCGAAGCGGAGGTCGGGCTCGATATAGTTGCCCTCGCCCCACTCGTTCCACGACTTCAGGAAGACGATGCGGTGCTGCTCCTCCTTGTCCTGCACATGACGGAAAGCGTCGACAACATGGCGCTCAAACCGCTCCGGCGTAGAGTTGACGAGGATATGGCCGCGTCGTCCCGACCGAGGAGAGTGGTCCCAGTTGGGGATGACGGTGGGATAGCAGTCGTCGCGCCGGTCGTCGTCGGTGACAAAGTACCGGGCGGCACGGGCATAGTCGATATGCCGGCCACGGTGGAGAAGGATGCGCTGCAATTTGGCATTGGCCCGTGAGACAAGCGAAAAGTCTTTCTTGAACACATCGAAGAGATGCACGAGTATGGTGGCATCAAAACCTGCGGCCCTGTACGCCTCGGCATCGGCGGCGTGGTAGGTATGACCCACAAAGTGCATTTGAAAGCCATGGCGGGCGGCCTCGCGCTGCCACACCTCGATGAAGTGGCGGGCATCGGGCAGTTCACCCGGATTGTAGACGACAAACAGCGGTTTGCCGTCTACGCGGATGTAGCGGGGATCCTGAAAGGCGGGCAACAAATGACGGAAGTGGGCCACATAGTCGTCGTCGCCGGGATAGAGCTGCTCCATGAGCATACGGTGGGTACCGTCGCGACTGAACTGTTTGTCCTCCCAACTGTGATTGGCCCATGCCAGACAAAAAGGAAAGTCGGGACGGCCCGAAGAAAGCACCTCCTCAAAGGGACGCTGGAGCAACTGTCGGCCATTGCCGAACCAGTAGTGCCAATAGCAAAAACCCTCTACGCCATATTCACGGGCCATGTCGGCCTGTGCGATGCGCGACTCGGGCAGACGCAGGTCATAATAGCCGAGGTCGGCGGGGACACGCGGCTGATAGTGTCCGCGGAAGAGCGGACGGGCCTTGCCCACATTGGTCCACTCGGTAAATCCCTTTCCCCACCACAGGTCGTTCTCCGGCGTGGGATGAAACTGGGGCAGGTAGAAGGCGATGACGCGTATTTTCTTATTGTTGTGTATTTCCATTGTCTATTTCATTTTTTTGTAGGGGAGTTGTTGCCTATCTTCTTCCGTAGACGGGCAACGAGTGCGGCGGCCGTCTCCGGGTTGTCGGCAGGCGTATAAAGCGTCTCTTCCAGTTCTGCCCACAACGATTCGGGGATGTCGGACAGTCGCAGCCCGTCAAGCAGTGCTATGGTTTCTTGGGGCAAACGGTAACGGATGAGACGGGCGGGATTGCCCCCGACAACAGCAAAGGGCGGCACGTCGTGGGTGACAACAGCCCCCGCCGCAACGATGGCCCCACGCCCGATGGTGACACCCGAGAGTATGGTGGCACCATAGCCTATCCACACTTCGTCTGCAATGGTGACAGGACCGCGCGACCGGGCATCCTCAGCGCTGTGTCCGCCGACGATGCGCGACCGTATGGGATAGGTGAAGAGGGTGTGCGTCTGGTGGTTGCCCCCAAGCAGGATGTGCACATCGGGAGCGATAGACACATAGTCGCCGATGGTGAGCCGTTCTGACTCTGGATAATGGCTCAATATGTGGAGTTCTCCGTAAGTACCCCGGCCAACGGTCACCACATCAAGCGGAAAGGGTTCGCAGAGCACGGTAGCATTGTGGCCGTTGCGACGGCGCCACTGTTTTTGCAGACGGCGCAGACGGAGGCTGCGGGCCAATGTACGAAGGAGAGGTATCTTGTCAATGATAGGCATGGGCGATCGGATTGGAAGGGGAAACTATCCTTTCTTGGCGACGGGGAAAAAACGCGCCTTGAGTTTGCGAAGAAACCGGCGGATACTTTTCCGCTGTATGCGCTGCCACAGGAAGAGCGGCTGTCGGGACAGCCAGTAACCGCAGAGCCCGGCACGGCGGCACACGGCCAACCAGTCGGCGAAGCGCGGCACACGGCAGTCATTCCACGGTTTGTTGATGCCAAGGTAATGCAGTTGTACGGCATCGCGGAGCATGGTGCGGTAGATGTCTGCGGCCTTGGTGCGGTCGGCCAGCACAGGATTGTTGGTATTGTAAGTGGCCGTATCGGGATCGACGCGGTAGAGATTGTTGCCCACGCCGTACTTGTAGTCCATAAACTTGATGTGCGGCTGGCAGCAAAGGGCGATACAGTCTTGCTCGGGCAGACGCAAGCGCCAGGCATTGCGTTGGAAGAAGTCG
Source organism: Akkermansia muciniphila (assembly GCA_963621665.1). Lineage (GTDB taxonomy): Bacteria > Bacteroidota > Bacteroidia > Bacteroidales > Bacteroidaceae > Prevotella. The sequence continues at coordinate 19,539 of CAVFEZ010000031.1, forward strand.
ACCAGCGTATGCTCCATATCATCGGCACGCATCTGCGCCAGATTGATGAGCATATATCCGGCACTCACCTCATAGTCGTTGATGAGACGCATCTCCTCCTCGCTGAACGTGGAGCGGTAGCCCGGCAAGTTGGGATTTTCGAGTATGGGCCGGGTACCTGCGAAGTAGAATTTCTCGTCGGGGAAGAGAAAGAAGGACGAAGAGATGTCGGTCGTGAAGATGACATCGACATCGGAGAAGAGTATGCGGTCGTACTCGGGAAAGAGGTTGGCGGCCGTCATCTTGTAGAAAATCTCCTTGGAGAAGTGCGACTTCTTTTCCAGTTTTTGCCATGCCGTATCGTAGTCGGGGGCGGTGACGAAAGAAATGTTGGCATGGGGAAAACGGTTCACGATACGACGCAGACAGCGCATGTGGCGCTCCTTCAGACCGGCATGCACCACATAGAGTTCATAGTGATAGCGTGTGGAGGCGTGTTCGAGCAGGGAGTAGATGGCTACGCCGGCCGCGAGCACATAGTAGCGGTCGAAGGTGAAGAAGACGGGGATGACGTTTTGCTGCTTGGGGTCTGCCATGGTGTGCGGTTTGAAAGGGTGGATAAGGTTGTAGTTGCAGGTCATTTGCTGATGAGGGCAACGGCGTAGGCCGAGATACCTTCCTCACGGCCGGTGAACCCGAGACGCTCGGTGGTGGTGGCCTTGACGGACACGTTGTCGGGATCGGTCTGCATGACTTCGGCCAAGCAACGCTGCATGTCGGTGATATGGGGGCTCAGTTTGGGACGCTGGGCGCAGATGGTGATGTCGACATTGCCGACATGATATCCTTTGGTGGCAATAAGGTCCACGGTCTTGCGGAGCAATATCTTGCTGTCGACATTGAGCGTATCGGCCGAGGTGTCGGGGAAATGGTAGCCGATGTCCCGCATATTGGCTGCACCGAGCAGAGCGTCGCAGAGCGCATGGATGGCAACATCGGCATCGCTATGGCCGAGAAGTCCGAGGGTATGGTCTATCTTGATGCCGCAGAGCCAAAGGTCGCGGTCGGGAACGAGCTGGTGTACGTCGTATCCCATTCCTACACGGATGTTCATAGTGGAGAGGTTTTGAGTGGCAGATGTCCGGCGGACGTGCCGACCGGTTCTGAAAAGAAAAACCCTCCCCGCCTGGCGGAGGGGAGGGGCGTATGGGGAGTGATGGTCACTTGCGGCGGAAGAGGTCCTTGATACCGTCCATGTCGAAGGCCAGCGTGAAACGCAGGGTCTGGTCGAGCGGGTTGCTCTTGGCCGTGGCGATGACGTAGGCGGCATCGAGCGAGAACACGCTCATACGGAATCCGGCACCGACCGTGAAATATTTCAGGTTGCCCTTGTTTTCCGACTGGTGGTGGTAACCGGCACGCACGGAGAACTGGTCGTTGTAACAGTATTCTGCACCGACACTGTACTGTATCTCCTGCAGTTCCTCCTTGAAACCTCCGGGAGCATCACCGAAACTCTTGAAGATACCCGAGATGCTGCTCACATTGTAGTAGTCGTCCTCAAGACGCTTCTCGTAGGTGGCATCGTCCTCGTTGTCCTCGCGCTGCGGTACGGTGGGGATGAGGAGTTTGTTGGCGTCGGCGGTGACGGTGAAGACGTTGTACTCGTCGAGAGGCACTTTGAGTGCGGCACCGAGACGCAGGTCGGTGGGGATGAACTCGCTGTAGTTGCTGCCGCCGAAGGTTATCTTGCTACCGATGTTGGAGATGTTGAGACCCAGTCCGAGTTGGCACTCGCGCTGTCCGATATTGAAGTAGTTCTGGTAGTAGCAGGCGATGTCTGCGGCAAAGGCACTTCCGGGAGACGTATCCGACGTGTAGTCGTAGGTGAGGTCGGAGTAGATCCAGCGTACTGCAGCGGCGATACTGAACTTCTCGCTGAGCATCAGCGAGTAGGCCACGTCAAACGACATCTCGTAGGGATTGATGGTCATAGCATTGTCCGTGCTGCCGAGGAACACCTCGCCGAGGGAGAAATAGCGCAGTGAGGCCGATACCGCCGAGTGTTCACCGATGCGGTAGTAACCGGCGAGATAGGCCAGGTCCATGTCGTTGACCAGTTGGCGGAGCCACGGTGTGTAATTGAGGGCCACGCCCGCACGGGAGATGGCGAAAGGATACTTGGCCGGGTTCCAGTACTGGGAGTTGACATCGGGGTCGGTGGCAACACCGGCATCACCGAAACCGGCACCGCGGGCATCGGGCGCAATGGTCTGCGAGGTGACGCTGTTGCGCTCGGGGTTGAACATGTTCTTCTTGTCTTGTGCCGAGACTGCCGTGGCAAGTACGAGCATGAGGCAGAGGGACAATATTCTGGTGAACTGTTTCATTCGCTTTCTGTTGTTGTGTGTGAGTTGACTTGTTGGATGGTTTGTCGGGCCGCTTTTACTCGTGGCGGCCACAACGCTTTATGAATAACGCTGCGGTCGGCTATTTATTGTTGATGACGATGAGTTTCTTCGCCTTCGACCGCTTTGTGGCACCGTCGGCAGTGAGTTTGACGCGGTATAGGTAGACACCCGTCTCGAGATGCTGTCCGCTGGAGGCGGTGAGATCCCAGGTATAGGTGTAGTTGCTGTCGCCGGATGTATTGCTGTCCTCATGGCGCCAGAGGATGCGTCCGCGGGTGTCGAACACTTCGATTTCCACTCCGATCTCGCTTCCGGCACGGTCGTGGGCGACGACAAACGTGGTGGAGGTCTTGGCCGGATTGTCGGTGCAACTGATGGAGAAGGACGGTTCTATGCCGCGCACAACCCGGAAGGAGAGTTCGGCCTGCGACATATTGTTGAGGATGTCCCATGCCCGGAAGACGAGGCTATGCTCGCCCGCCGCCAGTTCGGGGATGTTGTAGTAGGTGGTGCCGCGGGTGTAGGTACCGAAGTCGTAGGCAAAATTGTCGTTGAGGTTGTAGGTCAGCGCCATCTTGCCGTCGATGATGAGTTGCAGGTCGTGGCCGATACCGCTTCCCGCAGCGTTGATGCCGTCCTTGTCGGTGACCTCAGCCACGAAGTAGGGTGTGGAGTTCACCTCACCGCCATCGACAAACGATGGAGAGTTGAGATAGCAGTAGATGGAAGGTCCGATGGAATCGTTGGGGGCAAGGTCGCCTCCGGTGACATAGAAACGGTCGTTGTGGCCGTTGACGGTGGTCATCGTGTCTCTGACGTTGGCGTAGGCAAAGAGGTTGACAAGGCCGCTACCGTCATTGTAGTTGATGTCGCGGGGAATGGCGAAGATGATGTCGAACTTACCGGCCCGCACGCTGTCGCTGCCTTGATAGAGGGTCTTGGTGCGGTCCTTGTAGACAAACGCGGTGGAGGTCTCCGACGTGTCGTTCATACGACAGGTGATGGTCTCCTCGGTATCGCGGACGGTGGCGGTGACGATGCCGGAGAAGGCGGCACCGTTTTCCACATGGCCTTGCAGACGCACTGTCTCTCCGGCACGCATGGTACCCATCTTGGTGTCGGTGGCGGGAGTGCCGTTGATGGAGTCTACCACGATGGCAGGCGTAGGCAGACAGAGGGCGAGGGCGGGATCGCCGAGCAGAGAATACTGCAGATTGTTGACAGCCTCCTCCTCGCTATTGCGCTCGAGCGCGTTCTTGGCGATACGCTGTGCCTCGCCGAGGGTGAGCGGTTTGTTGTCAGACCGGCTGAGCACGGCACGGACAAAACGCTTGTTCATCAGCGTGTTGTAGTTGGCATATACGGTACGTGTGGTGCCGTAGAAGGCTACGGCACCACCCTTGCTGTTGAGCACGGCGGTCACACCGATGTTCTCGGTAGGACTGTCAAAGGGCATGATGTCGCAGGAGGCGGAAATCCAAAGGGGAAGGTTGGCATTGGTGAAGTTGGCGAAATCATTGAGACGCAGCACACGCTCATGCGACATCTGGTTTTCCTTGCCGTGTCCGGCGTAGTCCATGATGAGCGCTCCGGCGGCCTGCTGCTGCTTGATGACCCGTGTAGCCTCGGGATAGGTATTGCCCGTAGAGGAGGTCTCGCGGGCGTAGGAGTCCCACATCACCTTCTTGACCAGATAGTTGGGATAGGTGGTGGTGACCATCGTGGCAACCTCGTTGGCATCCTGCATGTGCATGTTCTCGTTGCCGTCGTCGCCCATAAACATGAGGGTGTTCTGCCACGGACCGGCGTTTTGGTTCTCGGCATAACTGATGGTCTTGTCGACCATCGTCTTGGCATCGTCTTCGGTGCAGACGGGGAAGCGCCCTACGCCCACATCGAGTTTGTCTTTGACCAGCGGACTGGATCCCTCGCCGTCGTCAAGATAACAGAAGAAGCCGTCATCGATGTAACACTTCACCTTGTTGAAGGAGTTGGTGCTCTCGTAGCAGAGCAGATAGTCGTCGGCGCTGAGGTTGCTGCAGGTGGTGGTGAGCATGCGGTTGTCCCACACGCAGTTGCCGAAGAGCAGGAGATACTTGGGCGCGTCGGCTGCGGTGGTGGCTCTGTCGTAGAGCATCTTCATGTAGAGACGGTAGGCACTGGCGTCGGGGGTGCCGCTGGAGAACTCGTTGTAGAGTTCGTCGGCAGGCACGATATTCACACGCAACCCGTCGTGCGACTCATGGAACGCCTTGAGCCGCTGGGCTTGCTTGATTGTCTTTTGTGAGGTGGGGATGATGATGACCATGTCGGCTTGCGGATCGGCATGGTGGTCCTGGTTGGTGATGGCGTACACGTATTCGGGTACGGGGAATTCGGCAGTCTCGAGATTGGGTGCAGGCCGCGGCACATCGTAACTCATCTGCACATAGTCGAGATGCATGGGACCGCCGGAGAGAACGGTGAAAGTGATGGTGTCGTTCTCGGGAAGATTGCGCAGCGTATATGTTCCGCCGCGCTCTCCGCCCTCGTCGAAGGCGTTGCTGCCCGTGGCGACACTGATCGTGAGCGTGCCGAGGTCCTTGCCGTTGGCGCTGACGCGCACCTTACTGGTAATGCCGGCCGTGACATTGACGCGCAGTTGGGCTGCGCTGGCTCCGGTAGGGTTCTTGAAGACGACGCTTTTCGTTGCGCCTACGTTGACGGCCTCGGTATCAAAGAGTTTGCGGCCGCCCTCAAACCATGCGTAACCGTCGACCTCATGGAGCGACACATAGTCTTCGTTGGCGGGATAGAAGGACTTCAGGAAGGCGGCACTGTCTACCGCAAGCGGTGCATCGTCGCCCTCGGTGAGGAAATAGTAGCCGTAGTCGGAATAGTTGTTGCGCACACGCTCCGAGCGTATGCCGTTGTCCCACGACACGGATCCGCGGGCGTAGAAGAGCCGGCGTCCGCCTACGGTGCAGGTGGGCACTTCCTTGAGATCGTCATGTGCGGTGATGTCGGCGGCGGAAAGCACTTCCTTGCGCAGGTTGCCTCCGTATCCGTAGATGCGCACCTTGTCGGGATTGGAAAAACCGGCCTGCCGGATAAGCGACGAGGAAAGTTGGTGTACGCCCGTAGTGGAGACGCGTATCTTGACCCAACGGCCGCTGGCCAGGACGGAATGGGCGGCGTACCGGTCGGCGGGTGTCGCGGTCTCACGCGGCTGCACGTCCTTGGCCGATACCGTCTTGGGGGCCGACTCTATGCGGAGCATGAAACTCACGAGCAACCGATAGCGGCCTTCGCGGTATACTACGGGACAAAAATCAACGGCAAGCGAGGGTTGCTTGCGGTCGAAGACAACAGACTGGTGTACTTCCGGATTTTCGGGCGGAAGTGCGTCACTGAGTTTCTCGTACTTCTCGCGCTCTGCGGCGGGCATGTCGATATACTCGGGGTAGGCTATCGTGGCTGTGTAGACGGAGTCCTGGTAGTTTCCGGTCAGCGGAAAATACCGTGTGAAGGAGGGGGGCGCATCGGTCACGCTCACCTCGCTGGCGGTGAGATTGTAGAATTGCGGGGCGGCTTTGACGCCCGCACAGATGACCAAAAGGATAATGGCCAAGATGTATCGCTGGTATTTTTTCACGCCTTATTTGCAGTTAAATTCCAAGAGTTTGCGGTCTTCTATCCATCCTTCGAGATGGTCGTTCTCATGTACGGGCCCTACTCCGACGGGGGTACCGGTATAGAGCAGATCGCCTGTCTTGAGCGTAAAATACTGACTGATGTAGGACACGAGGCTGTCGATGCGGAAAATCATGTCGGCCGTGCAGCCTTCCTGTACGGTCTTGCCGTTGATGTCGAGGTGGAAGTGCAGGCGCTGCACATCGAGAAATTTCTCCTTGTCGACCCACTGTCCGATGGCGGCGGCTCCGTCGAACCCCTTGCAGAGATCCCACGGCTGTCCTTCGGCACGCAGGCGGCGCTGCAGGTCGCGGGCGGTGAAGTCGATGCCGACAGTGAGGGCATCGTAGTAGCGGTGGGCAAACCGCTCGGGGATGCTCTTGCCCAACCTGCAGATGCGCACGACGATTTCGGTCTCGTAGTCTATCTGTCCGAGATGGTCGGGTATGAAGAAGGGCTTGCGGTCCTTGAGCAGGGCCGAGTCTGCCTTGGTGAAGACCACAGGGGTCTTTGGTTGATATAACGTGCCGTCCAACTCTTTATTGTGCTGGAGGTAGTTCATTCCTACTGCGAATATCTTCATCGTGTCGTTTTTTCTTTGGCGCGACGGGCGGGCCTTTATGTGCGTTGAAGTGTGTGGGGTGTCGGGAAAACGAAAAAAGGAGTTGCAAGGAGTCTTTACTCCCTACAACTCCATATCTGTCATAGTCTTGTTCTGAGATGAACAGCCTGATTACTCGGCAACGAGGGTGAAGCGCTTGTAGGCGGTGATCTTCAGTTCCTTGTCTTCTTTCTTCAGGTAGTCGGCAACGCTCTGCTTATCGCCGTCGCCGAACTGGAACTCCTGGCATACGAGGCAGTTCTCCTTGAGGAACTTGCCTACGCGGCCCTTGGCGATGTTCTGAATCATGTTCTCGTTGAGGTTGGCAGCCTTTTCAGCAGAAACAGTTGCCTTGATCTCGTGGAACTTGTCAGCATCTTCCTTGGTGATCCATCCCTTGCCGATGTTAGACTCGATGTGGTCTTCGCTGTCGAAGTGGTTGGGGTTGAGACCAGCCTTCTTGACGGCTACCTCAACGGCCTTTTCGATCTGCTCTTCCTTGGTCTTCTCTACGGCTACGTTGTACTCGTTCTGCTTTACTTCCTCAGGTACGGAAGCCTCGTCGAGAGCGATGGGCTTCATGGCGGCTACCTGCATGGCGATCTTGTGACCAGCCTCGGGGAAGCTCTTGTTGAGCTGTACCATAGTGGCGAGGGTGTGCTTGCCCATGTGGTCGTACACCTCGATGTTTTCGCCTTCGAGGGTGTTGTAACCGTCGAGCTCCATCTTTTCGCCGGTGATACCGGAACGCTGGGTCACAGCAGCCTGCACCTCCTGACCGTCGGCCAGTGTGAGGGTCTTCACCTCGTCGAGCGTGTGAGCCTTGGCAGCGATGGCAGCGTCGAGGATGTCGCTGGTGAGCTTGATGAAGTCGGCACCGTTGGCTACGAAGTCAGTCTCGCACTTGAGTGCGATCATGGCAGCGAAGCCGTCAACGTTCTTGACGAGTACGCAACCGTTGGAGGTCTCGCGGTCAGAACGCTTTGCAGCGATGGCGAGTCCACGCTCGCGGAGCAGGTCTTTTGCCTTATCGAAATCACCTTCGGCCTCAGTCAGAGCCTTCTTGACGTCTGCCAAGCCGGCACCTGTCATGGCGCGGAGTTTCTTGATGTCTTCAATTGAAACAGCCATTGTTTTGTTTTATTAAAATGTAATGGTTTGTATATGCGTTATGTCTTACTCAGCGGCGGGAGCCTCTTCCTCAGCAGCGGGTGCTTCCTGTACGGGAGCCTCTTCTGCGGGAGCCTCTTCCTTGCGGGCCTTGCGGGTGCGGCGACCCTTGGCGTCGGCTACCTCTTCCTGCTGCTCGGCAGCGGCCTTCTCGTCAGCCTTCTCCACCTTGCGCTCCTCGATGCCTTCGGCGATAGCGCCGCAGCAAGCGGTGAGGATCACGTCAACAGAGTCCTTGGCGTCGTCGTTGGCGGGGATGATATAGTCGATGTCGCGGGGGTTGGAGTTGGTGTCGACGATAGCGAATACGGGGATACCCAGACGCTTTGCCTCCTTGATGGCGATGGCTTCCTTGACTACGTCGACTACGAACAGTGCGCTCGGCAGACGGGTAAGGTCTACGATAGAACCGAGGTTCTTCTCGAGTTTGGCACGCTGGCGTGTGATCTGAAGCAACTCACGCTTGGAGAGCTTGGAGAATGTACCGTCGTTCATCAGTCGGTCGATGTTCGCCATTTTCTTGACAGCCTTGCGGATGGTGGGGAAGTTGGTGAGCATACCGCCCGGCCAACGCTCGATCACGTAAGGCATGTTTACGCTCGCAGCCTTCTCGGCAACGATTTCCTTAGCTTGTTTTTTAGTAGCGACGAACAGGATTTTTCTGCCGGACTTGGCAATCTGCTTGAGTGCCTCTGCAGCCTCGTCTACCTTGGCTACGGTCTTGTGCAGGTCAATGATGTGGATACCGTTGCGCTCCATGAAGATGTAGGGAGCCATTGCGGGATTCCATTTACGACGGAGGTGGCCAAAGTGACATCCAGCCTCCAAAAGTTGATCAAATGTAGTTCTTGACATTTTCTTGTTGTTTCTTTTGTTGTTTACTTTCCTTTGAGTTTTTCAACCAGCCTGTGGGTAACCGGAGGTGCCTGGCCGTCGGCGTATGCGGAATGTCGTGTGCCGCAGTATGCTTTCGGGCGCCTTGTCCCGGGTCTCACGGGTTTGGATGCTAAACAGTTGCTCTTCAGGCTGCGACCACGCCGTAGTCTGAAAGTAGCGGGGTATTAACGCTTGCTGAACTGGAAGCGACGACGTGCCTTGGGCTGTCCGGGCTTCTTACGCTCAACGGCGCGAGAGTCGCGGGTGAGGAAGCCGAGGTCCTTGAGGGTCTTCTTGTCTTCTGCGTTGACCTTAACCAGTGCGCGAGCGATGGCGAGACGGAGAGCCTGGCTCTGGCCGGTGTAACCACCGCCGTCGAGGTTGGCCTTGATGTCGTACTTGCCTTCTGCCTCAAGGTGCATCAGGGGCTGCTTTACCACGTACTGCAGGATGGCAGAGGGGAAATACTCGTTGAGTTCTTTCTTGTTGATAGTGATCTTACCGGTGCCCTCGGTCAGGTATACACGGGCTACGGAGCACTTGCGGCGACCAATTGCGTTTATCATTTCCATCTTTGTGAGTCTTATTTGTACTGGTTAATGTCGATTGCCTTGGGCTGCTGGGCTGCCTTGTCGTGCTCAGTGCCTTCGAATACATAGAGGTTGTCGATCAACTGACGGCCGAGACGACCCTTGGGCAGCATGCCCTTCACAGCGTGACGGATGATTTTGTCGATACCGCCGGGACGCTTGCGCAGTTCCTCGGGAGTATTGAAGCGCTGACCGCCGGGATAACCAGTGTAGCGGGTGTAGACCTTGTCTGTCTCCTTCTTGCCGGAGAACACCACCTTGGAGGCGTTGATGATAATGACATTGTCTCCGCAGTCTACGTGAGGAGTGAAGTTGGGCTTGTACTTTCCGCGGATAAGTTTTGCTACTTTGGAGCAGAGGCGACCTACAATCTGGTCGGTGGCGTCGATGACTACCCACTCTTTGTTCACTGTCTCCTTGTTGGCGGAAATAGTCTTGTAACTTAAAGTGTTCATTGTTTGACTTGAAAATTTTACTACTAAAAAACCTTTTTATTTTGCGCAGGCGATTCACTAACCGTGCTGTCCGGCCAAAGACACACACTATTAACACTCCTGGGCGGGGGACTCTAAGTGTATCCCCAAATAATCGGATTGCAAAGTTACATATTTTTATATGGTTTTACGAATGGGGATAGATGATGGATAACCTTCGTTGTGAATAATTAACTATATTAATAATTATTAAGAAACAACAATTACAAAATTCCTTCCTTCATAAGCCCGGTGGCGGATAAATTGACGTAATTTTGCGGAACATTGAATATAGGCGGGTTCTATAAATTGCCTTTGATGGATTTTTGGATTTTAGCCGAGC
>CAVFEZ010000032.1:0-29343 GCA_963621665.1 Akkermansia muciniphila
CAACCTGTCTAAATATAAATTTAAAAATGCGTGGAATTTATAGAACACGCCTATAGTATGAACTATGACAATTCTTCTGTGAGACGGCGGGACCGGCGTCTTGCGGAGTCGGATGCCCTCCGTCTGTTGAGAGAGGCCGAGTATGGTGTACTCTCGATGGCAGACCATGACGGTGTGCCCTATGGCATACCTGTCAACTATGTGTGGGATGGTGGCGAATGTGTCTATGTGCATTGTGCCCCCGAGGGCCGCAAGTTGGATGTGTTGGCCGCCAACCCAAGCGTGTCCTTTTGTGTGGTAGGGCAGGTGCATCTGTTGCCCGGCCAGTTTACTACCGAATATGAAAGCATCGTTCTGCAGGCGACGGCCACTCTTGTGGAGGATGATGAGGAACGCTGGAAGGCCTTGCGCCTGTTGCTTGAAAAACTCTCGCCCGACGATGTGGCGACAGGACTGAAATATTCGGAGAAGAGTTTTCACCGGGTGAAAATCATTCGCTTGCATATCGGGTCGTTCAGCGGAAAATGCAAGCGTGTGAGAAAATGAAATTCAAATTTAACGGTGTGTGGAATTTATAGAACACGCCATAACAACAAGATAAGGTATGAAAGAAATCAATGTGGCAGACTTGCGCGACAATGTCTTTGAGACCATCGGCAAGGAGTGGATGCTTGTTTCGGCAGGCACAAAGGAGAAGTGCAATATGATGACTGCCTCTTGGGGTTGTCTCGGATGGTTGTGGAACAAGCCCGTGGCTGTCGTGTTTATCCGTCCCGAACGCTATACGCACGAGTTTATCGAGGCAAACGACACCCTCGTCCTCTCGTTCCTCGGTCATGGCGAGGAGGCTAGAAAGATCTATACGGTCTGCGGTTCCAAGTCGGGACGCGATCTTGACAAGGTGGCCGCTACGGGTCTGCAGCCTGTGCTGACCGCCGAGGGTAATGTGGCTTTTGCGCAGTCGCGCCTCACGCTGGAGTGCCGCAAACTCTACAAAGATACCATCAAGCCCGAAGGCTTCCTCGATGCCGGTATCGCAAAGTGGTACGGCGGTGCCAATGGCGGTTATCACGACGTGTATGTCGTGGAGATAGAACATGCCTATATGGGCGAATGATTCAGAGAAAACGTTGATTGCAATAGAAAAACCGTCGTCAAAACTCTCGCAAAGAGCGTGGCGACGGTTTTTTGTTTGTGTGTTTTGCGTATATATACGAAAAAAGCCATCGGACTTTGTCCAATGGCCAATCTCTCATTTTTCAGTTCGGCTACCGAATTAGTGGATAGAGTCAGAGTCAGCAACAACGGTGGTGTCAGCGGTGTCGCTCAACTGTACGGTATCGCTATCAGCGTTAGCAGCGGGAGCAGCAGTTTTGTTACCACAAGATGCGAAAGAGATAGCTGCGATAGCTACGAACATAAGAACTAATTTCTTCATTTTCTTTGCTTTTTAAAATCTGTAAAACAATCATTTGTTTATTAAAACGTTGCAAAGGTAAGTATTTTTTCAATACGCCAATCTATTTTTAGAACTTTTTTTTGACTTGTTTTGTAACCTTTTTTCAAGTGTCTGAAAATCAATAAGATGTGGATAGTTAACCGATGTTAATTCTCTCTCCGTGTTGAAAAAGGCTTGTTCGGATGCGGCGCAGGTCGGTTTTCGTAATCTTTTTCGTACCTTTGCAGAAACGTCCGCTTATATACCCTTTATATACTCTCGCGCGTACATTATATATATGATAGATACATCAGCCTTTCAAGATAAGACTGCAGCCTACTATACGTTGGGTTGCAAACTCAATTTCTCGGAAACCTCCACCTTCGGCCGAATGCTCTCGGATATGGGCGTGCATACCGCCGGCGAGGGCGAGAAAGCCGACATTTGTCTGATCAATACCTGTTCGGTGACCGATGTGGCCGACCATAAGTGCCGTCAGGCGATACACCGCATGGTGCGGCAGAACCCCGGGGCATTGGTCGTGGTGACCGGTTGCTACGCCCAGTTGGCCTCCGAAGCCGTCAGTCGGATAGAGGGCGTAGACCTCGTGTTGGGCAGCAACGAGAAGGCCAACCTCATACAGTTTCTCAGCGATGCCTGGACGGAGCGTGCCGAGGGCAAGGCCTCGGGCGAAGATACTGCGTTGCATCGCCATTTCGCAGTCCGCACCAAGGATATCAAGACCTTCGCCCCGTCGTGCTCGCGCGGCAACCGTACCCGGTATTTCCTCAAGGTACAGGACGGTTGCGACTATTACTGCACCTACTGCACCATACCCTTTGCCCGTGGCAACTCCCGCAACCCCACTGTCGCCTCACTGGTAGCGCAGGTGGAGGAGGCCGTGGCTGAAGGCGGCAAGGAGGTGGTACTGACGGGTGTCAATATCGGCGATTTCGGCAAGACCACCCATGAGCGGTTTATTGACCTTGTGAAAGCACTCGACCAGATAGAGGGCGTGAAGCGCTATCGTATCAGCAGTATGGAACCGGACTTGCTCAGCGACGAACTGATCGCTTACTGCGCGGAAAGCCGGGCGTTCATGCCCCATTTCCATATCCCTCTGCAAAGCGGTTCTGACGAGGTGCTCCGACTGATGCACCGCCGTTACGACAAGGCACTGTTTGCCCATAAGGTGGCGGCCGTGAAGGAGGCCATGCCCGATGCCTTTATCGGTGTCGATGTCATGGTGGGATGCCGCGGGGAGACGCCCGAGCGGTTTGAGGAGTGCTACGGTTTCCTGAACGAAATGGACGTGACCCAACTCCACGTCTTTCCCTATAGCGAGCGTCCGGGCACTGCGGCCCTGCGCATACCCTATGTGGTAGGCGATGCAGAAAAGCGGGTACGCAGCAAGCGGCTGCTCGACCTCAGTGAGGAGAAGCGCCAGGCCTTCTACGCCGCCCATGTGGGGCAGGAGATGGATGTGCTCTTTGAAAAGGCCACGCGCGGAAAGGCCATGCACGGTTTTACGAAGAACTATATCCGTGTGGAACTGCCGGCATCACTGGCGCGTGAGGAATACGACAACGAGATTATCCGGGTGCGTCTTGGTGACTTCAATCACGACCGCTCGGCATTGAAAGGAACACTGCTATGAAGACAGCCGTCGTAATACTCAACTGGAACGGGACAGCCATGCTGCGCCGTTTCCTTCCGTCGGTCTTTCAGCATACGGCACGGGTGGCCGACATCATCGTGGCCGACAATGCCTCTACCGACGGGTCGGTAGAGATGCTGAAGGCGGACTTTCCCTCAGTGCGTATCATCACGCTCGACAAGAACTACGGGTTTGCCGGAGGCTACAATATGGCCCTCCGTCAGGTGGAGGCCGAATACTACGTGCTGCTCAACAGTGATGTGGAGGTGACTCCGCAGTGGCTGAATGTATTGCAGGACTATATGGATGCACATCCCGATTGTGCGGCCTGTCAGCCCAAACTCCTGTCTGAAAGCCAGCGGGAGTGTTTCGAGTATGCCGGAGCAAGCGGCGGTTTTCTCGACCGCTATGGCTATCCGTTTTGTAGAGGCCGTATCTTCGATGTGGTGGAACGTGATGGCGGACAGTATGACACGCCGTTGCCAGTACTTTGGGCAACGGGTGCCTGTCTGATGGTCAGAAGCCGGGATTACTGGGAGGCCGGTGCGCTCGATGAACGCTTTTTTGCCCACAATGAGGAGATCGACCTGTGCTGGCGGCTCCGTATCATGGGACGCAGTATCTTTTGTCTGCCCGCAAGTCATGTCTATCATGTGGGCGGCGGTACGCTGCCCAAGGGCAATCCGAGAAAGACCTACCTCAACTTCCGCAACAATCTGACGATGCTCTACAAGAACCTTCCTGAGCGCGACCTGCGCCATGTCATGCGCGTGCGCCGGTGGCTCGACTATGTGGCGGCGGTGCAGACACTGGTCGTCAACCGCAATGTGGGCGACTTCAAGGCCATACTCCGTGCCCGCCGCGATTTCCATGCGTGGCTGCCGCAGTTCCGTGCCGACCGCGAGCGCATACAGCAGTCGAGATGCGGTGATGACAGTACGGAGCGTGGCAATTTCTCGCTTTTGTGGCAGTATTATGTGTGTCGGCGTCGTCGGTATGCGCAGTTGCCCGTGCGGGAGTAATGTGGGGTGGGGAATTGCCAAATATTTTATCGTCACTTACCAAAACTTAGCCTTTTTTTGTAATTAGTGTCCGTTTATGCGGTAAAATGCGTGCATTCTTAAAATTATCGGTGTAAAATTTGGTTAAAAAAACATTTTTTAGTATTTTTGTAAAAGTATTGAAGACTGTTTTTATTTGAAGAAATTCTATTACATATCGTTTCTGGTCTTGCTGGTACTTTCTTCCTGCGAGCTACGGCTTCGGCCCAATGGTGATGACGAATCAAAACCAGGGGTGGAGGTGCAGCGCTATGACCGTCTGCAGAGCCGCTATCTCACCACGGGCGACTTTTCCGCCTTGCAGCAGATGAACATAGAGTACCCCATGGAGACGCGCACGCTGATAGAAGATGTCTTGCAGTTGGGCGAGGTCAACGACCCGGAGATCAACGGCAAGTTTCTCCGTTTCTATCAGGATACCACCCTGCAGTGCATCATCACCGATGCCGAACTGCAGTACGCCAACATGAGCGACATCAACAAGTCGCTCAGCCGGGCCTTTGCCGCCCTCAACGCCCTCGTGCCCGGTCTGCCCAAGCCTACGATATACGCCCAGATCGGATCGCTGGACCAAAGCATCATTGTCGGCGACAACTCCATCGGCATCTCGCTCGACAAGTATCTGGGCAAGGACTATCCCCTGTATGCCCGCTACTACAATGCCAACCAGCGCAAGGCGATGTCGCGCGAATATATCGTGCCCGACTGCCTCTGCTTCTATATCCTGGCGCAGTTCCCTTTGCAGAACCATGACACCAAGACCCAAGAGGAGCGTGACCAGCACATGGGCAAGGTGATGTGGACCGTCAACAAGGTGATGTGCAAGCCCTTCTTCCGCACGGCCTACGTTGCCAATGTGGAAAAATACATGAAGCGCCATCCGAAAACCACCGTTCAGGAACTGCTGACGCGGCAGACCGTTTCCATGATTTGAGGAAACGGGGCAGCGTGACCGATACTTTGGCGGACGTTTTTTTTCTTTTTCACCCCGCCTTATTCTCTTTGTTTGTCGCTTATTTCTGTGCCCTGAATTGTCTGGGCGACATGCCCAATTCCCTTCTTACATATTTCCCGAAGAACGACAGATTGTCAAATCCGGCTTCTGTCGCAATCTCCTTGACGCTCTTGTCTGACGAGGTAAGCATATTGCTGATGTAGTTGACTGTGATGCCGTTGATGAGTTCGGCGGCCGTCTTTCCACATTGTTTTTTGCAAACGGTCGACAGGTATTTTGGGGTGATGCACAGTTGGTCGGCGTAGTATTGCAGGTTTCGTTTGGCGGGACATTCGCGCGAGAGCATTTGGGCAAAACGCTTGAAGATGGCCTCGGCCGATGAAAATTTGTATTGCGCATCGGACAAATGAAGGTGAGGGGCCAGATAGTCGTAAAACTCGAAGAGTAGTGATTGAAGCAGATGCTTGATGAGTTGTGCGTGGTGAGGCAACTCCGTCTGTTGGAGTTTTTTCTTGAGTACAGACAGGTCGAACAGTAGATTTTCCGCCTCCTCATCTCCCAAATGGATGACAGGTGTGCGCTTGATGGCAACATCAAGGTCCCAGTAATTGCCGTCTACAAAGAAGATGGCTTCAAAATAGGTCGGCGACATGACCATACCCTTACATTTGAAGTCGAGATTGACCATGATGTCGTCAACAAATGCATTGGGATGACAGAGTAGAAAATCATTCTTTCCGATGTTGATTTCAATGCCGTTCTGTTTGCAGAACGCCTTGCCCGAAGTGCAGATGATGGCAACGTAACTGTCGACCTGTATGTTGCCGTCAGGTACTTCTGTGATATTCTCGAATATCGAAACATCCTTGTCATTGATACTCTCGAACATCTGTATGGGGTTTTTGACTGTTTTCATCTTGTACCTCTGTTGGATTGGTGGTGCAAATGTACTACAAAAAATATAGCCGTAAGTGTTCTTTGGTGAGATACAAGTGTTCTTTTGGTTGAAATGTGCTTTATGTGTGGTGTAAAAGGACACTTTTGACGCTTCGATTCTTTCAAAAGTACCACAAAAACGTACTTATTTTGCAGCCGAATTGAGCGATGGGAGAAAACAAGTCAATGTGTTACGTGGTTTGTTCTTTTTCCTGTCACATAGTCGGACAAAACAAACAATATGCAAAAATCAGAAAAGAAAAGAAGGGGTGGGGTAGTCTGTCGTGCGACATCCCCCTTGTATGGCTTTGGCGCTGTCGCCTTGTTGACCTTGACGCTTGTAGGGTGCGGACAGAGCGGTAGTGACGGACATGAGCGTACTGCTGCGGTGAAGGTGAAGGAAATGACGGTGGGGACTATATCTACGGTCTCCAATGGCTGTTCACACTACTCGGGAACAGTGGAGGAAGAGAATGGTACCGCCTTGAGTTTTACGGCCGGGGGAACCATCACCATGCTGAAGGTGAAAGTGGGCGACCGGGTGCGCAAGGGACAGTTGGTCGCCAAGGTCGATCCCACTTCCGTTCGCAACAATTACGAGATGGCACACACAGCGAGGGTGCAGGCAGAGGATGCCTACAGACGTATGAAACAACTCCATGACAAAGGCAGTCTGCCCGAAATCAAGTGGGTAGAGGTGCAAAGCCAGTTGCAGCAGGCCGTTTCGTCGGAGAGTATTGCCAGGAAAAGTTTAGGTGACTGCAGTATCCATGCTCCTTTTGACGGAGTAATCTCCGAAAAATATTCCGAGGTGGGTCAGAATGCCGCGCCGGGAATGCCGGTCGTGAAACTTGTCACGACCAGCGTACTGAACGTGACGTTGGCAGTACCCGAAGGTGAGATGGCGGCCATTGCTCTCAATCAGCGTGCAAATATACAGGTACAGGCCCTTGGCGGCAGACACTATGATGGACGGGTTGTGGAAAAAGGTGTCATTGCCGATCCGGTATCGCGCTCGTACAATGTGAAGGTGCGGATAGAGAAGGCTGACGGAGAATTGTTACCCGGTATGGTCTCGCAGGTGGTTTTGGACAAGGCTGGCACCCGTCTGTCGAAGGGCTCAAAAGATGTTGTCACGATTCCCGCCTCGCTTGTACAGATTGCAGATGACAATTCCCACTTTGTATGGGTCGACGAGAACGGCGTGGCTGCACGCCGCACTGTGGTCTGCGGTGAGTACAGAAGCAATGGCGTAAGCATTTTGAGCGGATTGCATGAAGGCGACCGGCTGATCGTGGAAGGACAACAGAAAGTATGTACGGGTACCCGACTTAAAACGAAATGACGATGAACAAGAAACGTAACATTGTAGAGTGGGCGATGCACTACCGCCAGATTGTCATCGTGGTGGTGTGTTGTCTTGTGGCCTTCGGTATCTACAGTTTGCCGAATATGCGCAAAAACGAGTTTCCCGATTTCACTATCCGACAGGGAATAGTGGTGGCTGTGGCTCCCGGCAATACTGCAGAGGAAATGGAGCAGCGGGTGACCAAACCGCTGGAGAACTATATCTTTACCTACAAAGAGGTGAAGAAGGAAAAAACATACTCTATGAGCCGCGACGGCATTGTCTACATACAGGTACAACTCAATGACAATCTGAGCAACAAGGACGAATTTTGGTCTAAATTCAAGCACGGCGTACAGGACTTCAAGAGCCAGTTGCCTCAAAATGTGGCAGCCGTAGTCGTGCAGGACGATTTCGGCGACACCTCCTCGCTTCTCATCACTATGGAGAGTACGGAAAAGACCTATCGCGAACTGGATGAATACATGGACCGTCTGCAAGACCGTCTGCGTACGGTCAAGAGTGTGGGACGGCTCACTGTGAGCGGTATGCAGCAGGAGCAAATTTCAGTCGTGCTTGACAACGACCGGTTGGCAAAGTACGGGCTCTCCGACCAGTCGGTGGCGTCCACCCTTTTCCAAAAAGGTTTTGTCACCACCAGCGGCCGCATAAAAACGCCTGTCTATACGATGCCGGTGCATGTGGCCGGTTCGCTCAACTCGGTGTATGATATCGGACAGCAGATCGTCTATTCCTCTCCTACGGGCGTGAATGTCCGGTTGAAGGATATCGCCACGGTGAAGCGCGAGTATCCTGATGCCGAAAGTCGCATCACCAATAACGGCAAGAAATGTATCCTGCTGAGTGTGGAGATGAAGAAAGGACAGAATATTGTCAAAATGGGAGAGGCCGTCGACAAGGAAATGACGGCATTTCAAGAAACCTTGCCCAAGGATGTGTCTATCTATCGTATCACAGACCAAAGCAAGGTGGTGAATGACAGTGTGGTCAACTTCCTCCGCGAACTGGTCGTCGCCATCGTGGCCGTGGTGGTCGTGGTGATGCTCCTTTTGCCCGTGCGGGTGGCTTTGGTGGCCGCGTCTACCATTCCTGTCAGTATCTTCATCTCGTTGGGCCTGTACAACGCCTTCGGGCTTGAGCTCAACACCGTGACCTTGGCGGCGCTCATCGTGACGCTTGGTATGATTGTAGACAACTCCATCGTTATCATCGACAATTATTTGGAGCAGATCGGTGAGGGCAAGAGTCGCTGGCACGCTTCGATTGCCTCTACCACCCATTTCTTCAAGAGCATTTTCTCGGCTACTTGTGCCATCAGTATCACGTTTTTCCCATTCCTTCTCACTTGTGTGGGACAGACGCACGATTTTCTTGAGGCGTTTCCGTGGGCGGTAACCATCGTCTTGGGTGTGTCGCTTCTGGTTGCAACACTCTTGGTTCCCTTCATGCAGTTCTTCTTTATCCGCAAGCCGCTGAAGGAGAAAATGAACCCCTTGACAGGGAAAAAAGCCTTCTCTTTTCTCGATGTACTGCAGAAGTATTATGACAAGTTGCTCAGTCTTTGTTTTTCCTACCCCAAGACCACATTGGCTGTAGGACTGCTTACTGTAGTATCGGGTGTCGTGATGATGGGGCGGCTCCCCCAGCAGACCATGCCTTATGCCGAGCGCAACCAGTTTGCTGTGGAGATAAGTCTTCCGACAGGTACCTCGCTCGCCAAAACATCGGCGGTGGCAGACAGCCTGGAACATCTGCTGCGCTGTGACAACCGGGTGGTGTCGGTCACTTCGTTCAAGGGCTGTGCGTCTCCGCGTTTCCATACGGCATACGCTCCTCAGATAGCCGGTACCAACTATGCACAATTCATTGTCAATACCACTGATGACAAGGCTACTGTGGCCCTGCTCGATGAGAATGCCGACAAGTATGCCGACTATTTTCCGGAGGCCAATATCAAGTTCAAGCAGTTGAGTTACAACGAGGCCACTTGCCCGATAGAGGTGCGGTTGAGCAATTGGGACCGGCAACAGATGATGGCCGATGCCGACAAGGTATCCAAAACATTGCAGGGGATACCGGAGTTGCAACTGGTACGCACCAATTTCAATGAACCGCAAACCGCAGTTACAGTCCGGTTGAAAGAAGACGAGGCATCCCGGTTGGGCATCACCAACATACAGTTGGAGGCCATTCTTGCCATGCGTTATGGTAGCGGTATGGGTATCGCCAACGTATGGGAGGGTGACAAGCAAGTGCCGGTGGTACTGATGAGCGACCATAGCAATCTGGCTACGACAGACCATCTCGGCGATGAGCAGATACCTATAGCCGGCGGTAAAAAGACCGTGCCTCTACGTCAGGTGGCCGATCTCGTGCCTTCTACGCAGTACGGACAGCGGGTGCGCCGTAATGGTGTGCCTACCGTCACGGTGATGGCTGAGGTGAGAAGAGGAGAAAACGCAATGGCTGTGACAGCAAAGGTACAGGAGCAACTCAAGGCAGTACATCTCGCGCCCGATACCCATTTGGCATATGGCGGAGACCTTGAAAACAGCGAAGAAACGATGGGCCCGACGATGGCGGCCCTTGGTATTGCAGCCGTGATGATATTCTTCATTCTGATGGCCCATTTCAGGAAAATCAATCTGGCCGGTATCGTGTTCGGCAGTATGGCATTGAGTATCTTCGGCGCTTGTGTCGGACTTGAGATACAGGGGCTACCGTTTGGGGTCACCTGCGTGATGGGACTGGTCGCCCTTATGGGCATCATCGTGCGCAACGGCATTATCATGTACGACTATGCCGAGGAACTGCGTGAAAAAGAACGCATGACTGTTCGCGACGCTATCTGGCATTCGGCCAGTCGGCGTATGCGCCCGATCTTCCTCACGTCGGCCGCGGCTTCGATGGGTGTCATACCGATGATACTCGGCGGAAGCGGACTATGGATGCCGATGGGTACGGTCATCTGCTATGGAACGCTTATTTCCATGCTTGGAATACTCACCGTGATACCCGTGACCTACCTCCTCGTGTTTGAAGGCACGGAAGCACGCCGACAGGCCGTACTTGAGATGGAGAACGAATAAAGGCGAGTCCTAAAAAAATCACCAAAATTAAGAAAAGAACTGATGAAAAGAATATTCGTATTGATGATGACCATTGGAGGTTGGGCTATGTGTTCGCCCGTCTTCTCGCAAAACAATAGGGTGTACACGCTTGAGGAATGTATCAGTGGAGTGTTGGACAATAACCTTACGCTGCGCAATGCCGACAACCAAATCGCCATGTCAGAGCAACAGAGCAAGGAGGTGTACACCAAGTATTTTCCTACCGTCTCGGCTACAGGCGGCGGATTTGTTGCCAACAAGGGCCTGATAGAGATGAGTATGGCAGGAATGGAAATGTCAATGGCCAAGGACGGTCTCGTGGCGGGTGTCACGGCGATGCAACCGCTCTTTGCCGGTGGACAAATCGTCAATGGCAACAAACTGGCCAAAGTGGGGGTGGACGTTGCAAAATTGCAGCGCCGACTCTCTCAAAATGAGATTGTTCTTCGGACCGAACAGTATTACTGGCAAATGGTCTCGCTCAAGGAAAAACTCCATACGCTCGACCAACTGGAGCGGCAACTCGACCGTATGCAGCAGGATGCCCAAAACGCGGTAGAAGCGGGTGTGCGCAATCGCAACGATCTGCTGCAGGTGCAGCTCCGTCGGAATGAAGTCTGCACTTCAAAGATACAAGTGGCAAATGCCTTGACGGTAACAGGAGACCTGTTGGCCCAGATGATGGGACTTCCGCCCGGTACGGTAGATGTAGCCGGCCGGTTTGCTATGGGAAGCGATGCGGGTAGTAGGATTGAGGAATATCCGATGCCGGAGTCTCCACAGCAGTATTACCAGTCGGAGGAAACCTGTCTCGCGCTGACCTGTGAGTATCAACTTCTCAACCGGCAGATTGATGCCGAGCGGTTGCAATACCGGATGGCCGTAGGCAAAAATCTTCCTTCGGTAGCCGTGGGCGGCGGTTATATGTACAACAATGTGATGGACAAGTCGCAAAACCGGTTTGTCGGTATGCTCACCGTCTCTGTACCTGTCAGCAGTTGGTGGGGCGGTTCGCACAATATGAAGCGCCAAAAAATACAGGTGGCCAATGCTGAGAATGACAAACGCAACCAAAGCGAGATGCTCGTCATCCGTATGCGCAAGGCTTGGCATGATATGAACGATGCCTATCGGCAAATCTTTATTGCCCGCGAAAGTATCGTGCAAAGTGAAGAAAACTTACGTCTCAATACCGACTATTATGAGGCCGGGACTGCTTCTATCAGTGATTTGCTCGATGCGCAGACGCTCTTTCAGCAGAGCCGTGACAAGTATGTAGAGTCGCTTGCTGACTACGAGGTGAAGAAAAGGGAATATCTGCAGACCACAGGTCGGTAGGGCTTGTCGTATGGGGGACGGTTGAAAACCGGACAAATGCAGAATCAAAAAAGCCAGTCACTCGGTGTGGCTGGCTTTTTTGTGGAATTTGTCTGATGAGCGTCACTTGAACGTGACGTTCAGTTTGAAGGTGGCTTGTCCTACCTTGACTACATATACGCCCGCTACTATGGCCGAAAGGTCTATCGTGTCGGTGTAGTTGTCGGTTGCCACGGTGCTGGCGTACAGTTTGCCGTCAGTGCCGCAGACGGTGATCTGCTCGCCTTGGCGGGCACCGAGCACTATGAGGCGGCTGCCTTCGGTCTTGATGCTGACGCCGTTCTCGCTGGTCACGCCATCAATGCCGGTGGCAACGACGGTGACCTTGTTGGAGAATTTCTCGCCCGTGACAGAGTAGACGGCAGACACTTGGTAGGTGAGGTATTTGTCGGCGGTCTTTTCCGTATCCGTGTAGACGGTGTCGGTCATGGTCTCGCCGTTCAGACGGATGCCGTTGCGGTAGACGTTGTAACCGCCGAATACGTTTTTCTCAGACCCCTCGCCCTTGCTGCCGCTTGCGCTCCTGGACATGACGGCACCGCAGGATACCTTCGGCGTGAAGGCAAGTGACTTGAGCGTGGTGTTCTGCTGTGTGCCGGGCAGGGTGTTGGAGTAGGGGCTTAGGCCAATGGAAATGTTCCAGTTGGCGTCAATCTCAGAACCCGAATCTTCCATCGTGCTCCAGGTCACGCCGTCAGAAGAGTAGAGGTCGCCTCGTCCGCTGCGGGCAGGTCCTTGGTCGTATCCCAGCGGAGCGGTGATCTCGTTGTGCTCGATGTATACCGCCACGCGCAGATCCTTGCTCTCGTCGATCTGCAGCGGTTCGTTGAGATGGATGGTGTTGAACGCATACTGCTTCAGTGTGGGCACGTACTGTTGTCTTACCAGTGTGTTGTTCTGGTATACAAGCAGGAACAGTGCGTCGGGAATCTGGTTGATGTACACCTCCACATCGCTGAGCGCCAAACTGCCGTAGCCCTTGAGGTCGGCGGCAAACCAGTTGGCGCCGGCAAAGAAGGCACCGCCGTTTGACAGGCCGCCCGCCTTGTAGTTGTAGCCGTCGTGCCAGCGCAGATAGACCGGTTCGCCGAGAGCCGGGAACTGCCATGACAGCCGGTTGCCTTCGGCGGTCTGCTCCGCCTTGAGATTGGTCGGGGCAAGCGAACCGTTGTCGTAACTGAGATCCAGTGTGACAGGGTCGGTCTTATCGCTTTCGGCCGCAGTCTGTGTCACGAGCACGAACTGATAGTCATACTTGCCGGGCAGCAGGTTGTGGTCTACATAGGAGATGCCGCCGACGGGATCGGTGCTGATCTTGTCGCCGTTGCGGTAGATGTCGAATCCGTAGAGATTGCTCTGCGGTGCAGAGGCATACAGTGCTATGTCGTCTACATACTGCGTGGGCAGGGATGCGCCCTTGGCGATTGCCACATATTCGGTATTGTCAGGCAGTGCGCAGAGAATGTCCTGCCAAGACTCCGATGTAGTGTAACTCTGCAGACTGATGAAGTTCTCCCGGTCGCTGCCTCCAGTAGAATAGTACAGTGTCACCGTACCGTTGCCGTCGTGGTCGTCGGCATTGCGCACGGCAAAACGCAGATACTTCATGCCCTCGGCAGGGATGACGGCAAAGGTCGCGTCCGTTTCGGCAGCCACCATCGACCGGTCGCCGCTGAATGCATGGACATCAGATACCTGCCATCCCGACCGGTAGGACGCGCCGCTGACGGCATATGCCTCGTCGCCCACAGCCATCGCATCGAAATCCTCAACACTTGCCGCACCCATGTGCATGTCGGGGTCGGCGAAGGTCAGGAGTACGTTGTAACCGTATGACGACTGCTCCGCCTTGACGTTGACAGGTTGTTTAGCCTCGCCCGTCTCAAAGATAATAGCGGTGGCGGTATCCGACAGTTCGGAAGTGTCGCCGTTGATATAGACCGTCTGCACGGCATACTGGTAAGTGCCGGGCTGTGCCTCCGTTTCTTCAAAATAGCGGCGGGTCAGGAGCGTACCGTTGCGCTTCTCGCCGTTGCGGAAGACATTGTATCCGGCCACGGTGTTCAGTCCGCCCATGTCGAGTACCACAAACTCCGTCTGCTCGTTGCGGCGCTGCAGTGCCAGAAGCAGATAGGTGATGCCGTCCTTGGCTTCGAACGAGGACATGCCGCCGGCCGTCACCGACGCAATGTCGTCGATCTCGCCGTATCGGCCCATGTCGAGCGACCCCACGCGGTCGCCGCTCGCCATGTTGTAGATGCCGATGGTGTACTTGTTGGCATCGTTGCCCTGCTCGAAGGCATAGATCTTGCCGTCATGGTAGGCCGTGCCTGCAGCCCCTTTCAGCGTAGGGCCCGTGCCGAGTTTTCCGCCGTTCTTGGCCACATAGATGGACGACTCCCAGTCGCCTACCTCAAATCCGCCGTTGCCGTTGTCCAGCGAGGGAACGTAGGCCATATGGCGGGAGTATTCGGAGATGGCGATGTCCTCTACGTTCTCCATCGTCGACGGGTCGATGCGGTGGATGTTTGTGGTGTTGTCGGCAGCATAGAGCCATGTGCCGTCGAAGGCCAGGTTGCGGATGCCGTCAAGGTCGGCCACCTTGTATGAACCGATGAGGTGGCCGTCGAGGTCATACTTCTCTATGCGTCCGTCCTCGTTGTAGACGGAAGTGTAGATGTAACTGCCGTCGGAGGCAACGGCCATGCCCGACTTAGGCCCGCGGAACGAGCGTACAAATTCCGGACACGCACTGTCTGTCGTGACGGGGCGGCGTGTAAGGTCAGACCGGAACACCTGCGGAGTGTCGGCCGTCGGGTTGTCCCACCGTACGGAGATGTTGCGGTTGCGTACCACTGCGGCATCGACATGGTGTGGGGCAGACTTGCCGCTTACCTCATACGACACCACCTTCGCGGCATCGCTCATGGCCGACTCGCCGCCATCGGCATAAATGGATGAAACGGTATACATATAGGTTCCCGTTTCGGAGAGAACATCGTCAAACGAGGTGCCGGAAACGACAGCGCTGTTCACCTTCTGTCCGTCGCGGTACACATTGTATCCCGTTGGTTCTTCTTCCTGGCTGCCGGCCGCTGCGACGTTCACACGGATATTGAAGTTGCCCTCAATGCCCGATATCGAAGCCGAGTACCAGTTTTCGCCATCGGTAGAGAGCATGTTGCCCTTGCCGTAGACGGCCTTGCCGTCGTCGATGCCAAGAGGCTGCACGCCCGCATCGCTCATGAGCTGGAAACCGAAGGTGTACTTGTGGCCGGGATCGAGTACGATGTCCTCATCCACGGCGATGTCTGTCAGTGTGCCGTCGTACATCAGTTCGCCCTTGTACTGCTTCTTGTAGATGTTCTTGCCGTCTTTCTGTATGATCAGTGCGATGTAGTTGACGGGATTGACGATCTGTACCGACACCGAGCCGACACGCTTGTTGCGGTAAGGCACAATGTCCTCGGCCGTCCACATCGCTCCGGCGTAGAACACACCGCCGTCAGTCAGGCCGATATCGTCGGCGTGCGTGCCGTTGGCCCACGTCATCGTGTCGGGCTTCGCTGCATCGGCGAGAGGGGACGCCCATTGCAGATGCACGTTCTTGTTGCCGTCGATAGCCGAGGATAGGTGTACCGGGGCATAGTATTGGGCGCCGTCGCTGACGAACACCTTTACCGAGTCGCTCTTGGCCGACTCTTTGTCGCCGTACAGGGCCGTCACCTTATAGGTATATTCGCCGTATGCCAGTTGGCGGTCGGTGTATGCCGTCTCCTTCAGCGGCGAGGCGTTCACCTTCTTGCCGTCGCGGTATACGTTGTAGCCGTCGGCCGTGGCTGTCCCGTTGCCTTTCTGCCAGGTGAGCGTAGCGCACGCCGTGCCGGCTTCACCCTTGAGTGACAAGGGGCGTGGTACGGCAGATTCGCTTGTGGCGTTGAGGCTGAACAGGATGGTCTGGGCCTCTGTCTCGGGATTGGTCATCAGCAGGGCGCTGGTGGTGAGCGAGTCGCCCTTTTGTACCTCAAGGGCATCAAATCCAACTGTAAACTCCTGTGTGGTGCCGGGCAGAAGCGTGCCGTGTTTGGGCGACAGGCTCAGCCACTTGTCCGTCTCGCACAGGGTGTAGCGGAAGAAGAGGTTGGGCATCTGGTTGAGCGCACCGACAAGGGTCAGTTTGCCGGGCACGATATCCGTCGAAGCGAAGATGCCGCATACATAATTGACACCCGTATTCTGGCTGCCGAGCACATAGCCCGGAGCATCGGTCAGGGAGTGCTTCACGTCGGTGAGGGCGCGCTTGGTGGTGCTGAACTGGCGTATCTGCAGTTTGTCGATCTGGTCGTCAGACTCAGCCGTCATGTCAGAAAGCCAGAGATAGGGGCCGCCAGCCGATATGTTGTCGTAGGCGGAACCGTAAATGGACACGCTCTCGGAATTGCTGATATTGGTGAAGCGTGACTTCACATTGCCGTTTCTGTCGATGAAACCGATTGTCGTGAAACCGCCCACCCAGAAGCCGTTGCGGTCGGGGTCGTAACTGCAGTGGGTAATCTCCAGGTCAGGCTCCGCGGCGACGGTGATGATGCCGGCCACGCGGCGGTTGTCGAAGTCGAGCTTGAACAGGCGGTTGGAGTGGTCGCTGCCGTAGAAGTAGCGTCCGTCGTAGGTGAGGTCGTAGAGGGCGTAGTACATCTCTGGGAGAGAAAACTGCTCGACGAACTTGCCGTTGCGGTCGTACTTCCAGAATTTGCCCAGCTCCACCGACGAGGTGGTGTAGTAGAACTCGCCGTCGAAAGCCACCGACTGCTGCAGGTCGCTCGATGCCGAGAACGAGGGCTGTATCTCCCAGCGGTGGGTAATGTCGCCTGTACCCTTGGCCGGCCGGTTGTTCAGATACCATACCAGATTGCCGTCACCGGTGTTGGTGAGCGTGAAGGTCTTGGATACATGGTCCTCTGCCGCCATGTCGGCCACGATGCTTGTGGCGGAGAGCACGGATGACGGACGGGTGAGCCGCACGTTGAAAACAGAAGAACCGTCTGTCACGTCCCACTCGCCTTTGTATATGTTGTAGCCTTCCTTGACTACGCTCACCGTATATTTGCCTGTTTCGATACTGTCGAGAGCGATGCAGCCTGCATCGTCGGTCGTGGCTTTCACCACTGCACCATGGTCGGCGGTGAGGGTCACATCGCAGTTGGCGATGTTGCCGTCGGCATCAGACGATACTGTGAGCTTGCCTTTTGCCCATGTGGGTGTCCAGATTTTCACGTCGTCGACATACCAGTAGTTGATCCACTTGGCATCTGCACCGTGGGCACGGAAACGCACCTTGAAGAGGTCGCTGGAAAGATAGCCGGAGAGGGCATACTGGAAGGTCGTCCACTCGAAGCCGCCGTCCTTGTTGCTGAACGTGTGTATCTCCTGCCATGTGTTGCCGCCGTCAGACGATACCTCTACGGAGAGATAGTCTACATTGGTCTGCTCGCTGTTGCGCAGGCGCAGTTGGAAGCGCAGGAAGGTGTTGCCCCGGTCGACGGTGTGCAGTTCGCGTGTCATGAGCGACTCGTCGTAGTTGGTGTGCGTGGACCAACTGTAGGTGGCTGAGGGGTCGACGAGACCGTATTCGTAGTAGTCTATCGACCATTTCGATTCCGTCTGCCCGTCGTGCTGCACGGTGGTCCACTTGTCTTCGTGCAGTGTCCAGTCGTCGAAAGCGTCCTCGAAGGGCAACATTCTGATATCGGGCACATTCACCGCCAGCGCTTCGCTCTTGGCCGACTCCGTGCCGTCTTCGAAGATGGCCGTCACACTGTAGGAGTAGTCGCCGTAGTCGGGCACGCTGTCGGTGAAGGAGACTTCCCCGATTGGGGTGGCTGTGATCTTTGTCCCGTCGCGGTAGACATAGAATCCCACCACGGGATTTTCTTCTGCTGAGCGTGGTGCTACCTGGGCGGACGGGGCTACCTTGTTGGTTCCGATGAAGATGTCGTCGATGAGCAGCATGAAGGCATCGTCGGACACACAGTTGATTGTGACATACTTGGCCTCCTTGGGAATCGAATATTTCAGATTGGTCCATTTGGCGGGCAGTTCCACATAGGGCGAGGTGCTGACATAGGTGAAGTCGGACGGGCGTTTCCCCGTCGTGGAATAGCCCACGCGCACACGCTCCGGGTTGTAGTTGCTGCCGGTCTTGTAGGAGCGGGCCCAGAAACTGATCTGGAAGTCGCGGTCGAAGTTGAGTTCCGGCGAGATGATGTAGTCATTGTTCTGCGCATCGACGGCACAGAAGTCTACGAGCATCTTCTTGCCGGAGTGGGGCACGTAGTCGGGGTTCTCGTTCACTGCAGGCGAGGTCTTCCATGGGTTCATGATGATGTATGCCATCTTCTGTCCCTGATTGGTGAAGGTGCAGGCCTGCCAGGTATAGGTGCTCTGGTTGTCGGCATCGATATACGACCATCCGATGCTTCCCGACGAATTGATCTCGAAATCGTCGTGGCTTTCAAAATCTTCGAAGTAGCCGTCGACCGGTTCCGGTGATATCCATGACAGGTTCACCGTGCGGTCGTCGACCCCGGTGAGCCGCAGACCGTAAGGCACGCCGTCGTTGCCGTCGGTCCTGAGCGGAGTGTATGCGGCCCGGCTGATGCGCCCACGTTCGGTCAGACCTTGCGCGGGCTTCACTTTCTCATTATTGCCCTGGATCTTGCGCAGGTTGTGGGTGAAACTCCCGACCGAAGCCCCCACGATGCCGCATGTCATTGCCGCCAGCAATAATGAAGTAATCTTATTTGGTTTCATATGTGTTGATGAATCTTTGTTATCTGATGATGGTTTTGGTGTGCCAGGTCTTTCCTTCTCCGCTGACGCTGACGACCACAAAACCGTGCATGCCGGATGTGGGGATGGTCAGGCTCCCGGCGGAGGCCGTTGTGCGATAGAACAATGCGCCCGATGCGGATGTGCACGTTACCGTGCAACCGGGCTTGATGCCTTGCAGACGCAAGACGTTTCGGCTATGTGACAGGCTTATGCCGTCAGGGTCGGTGATGACTCCGTCGATTGCCGTCGCATCTGCTTCGTAGTACGCTGGTGCCGACTCGTCGTAGAAGAGGTTCTGCCATCCGGCGGCCACCCAAATCTTGTACTTGCCTGTGTCAAACTCCTTGTCGGTGGTCGGCTTGATGTCGATGTAGTTCTGGTAGACACCGCCGGCGGCCAACTGCTCGTAGACTTTGCCGTCGTTGTAGATGAGCGTGAGGTACTTGATACATGCGTTGCGGCCTCCGTGCTTGAACTTGAAGCGGAGTCTCTTGTAGCCCTTTCCTGTGAGATAGGACGACAGGTCTACCTCCTGCCCCTCTGAGTCGTACTCCTTGCAGGTGGTCTTTGTACCGACAATCTGCCATGTCTCCCCGTCCTTGGTGCCTTCGACGGTCAGTTCAGAAGTGCCGAGCGGACCGCTGGTGGTCACCATAAACTTGCAGTCCTCGAGGCCTTCGGGAAACGCTTTGAGCGTCACGCAGCCAGAACTCTTGAACAGAATCTTGCCTGTAGAGAGCGTCACGTCGCCCGTCACCTCCTGGAAGAAGGATGTCGGGGCAAAGACCACTTCCTGATTGACCTCGTCGGTCTCCTTGCCGAAGTACAGATAGTAGGCCGTGGCACCGTCTACGGGTGTCCATTCGGCATGGAGGTTGTTGCCGTTGCGCTCAAACTTGGTGATGGACGGTGTCAGGAGTTTGTCGGTCACCATGACGTTCCAAAGCCACAGGTTGCCCTGCATCTTTTCCGAGCAGCACCGGAAGGCGATGTAGATATCCTGTCCGGCAAACTGGCTGAGGTCTACCTCCTCCATGTGCTGCTGCGAGAAGTAGTCGGCAAAGGAAAGATGCTCGTAAAGGTTGAAGTCGTTCAGATCGCTCGACTTGGTAGATACCAGCACGTCAAGATCCTCTACGGATGTCGTTTCGGACACGCCGCGGGTGAAGAACAGTGTTCCGTGCTCCGGCACATGGATGCGGCGGCGGCAGATGAGGTAGTCGTCGGCATTGTTCCAGTAGTTGAACGAGTAGACGATAGAGTTTGACGACTCGTCGATCACCCATGTCGTACCGTCACTGTTGTTGTCGACAATCTTCCAGCAGTCGGGCTGTCCGTTGGTCCAGGAGGTGAAGTCGCTATAGAAGGGATGGTCGAGATCGACGTTGGCCGTCTGGCACTCGGTCGTGAACGGCACGGGCGAACCGTAGACCACCGTACTGTCGGCCAGTATCATGTAGGAGCGCACCTTGTAATTGGCACCGGGCAACAGGTCGCTCACCGTGCATACGGGATTGCCGGTGTCGCTTGCAGCCACTTTCGTGGTGCCGTCGTCGGCACCGATCTGGGGCAGGGCGGTGGCGCTTGCAAGGTTGTAGCAGAACCCTACCTCGCGGATATCTGCTGCAGCGCTGCCCACTTCGGCGCGGAAGGTCGCCTCCACGTCTCTCACATTCTCCGGGACGAGGGTCTTGACGGTGTGCCACACGCTGGTGCCGCCGCTGACCTGGAAACGTACCGTGCCGTCGTCTGTGATGTTGGTGATGGGAACGCCGAGCTTGTTGTTGTTCCATCCGATGGCGGCAGGTGTGGAGGTGTCGGTAAACGAGGTGTTGGCCGACGTGCCCGGATAGGTGTCGCCGCTGCGCGAGTTGCTGTCATCTATGCCGTCGGCAGGTACGATGTACATGCAGCGGTGTTGGGCCGAGTTGTTGGGACCGTTGACGCTCCACCATTTTTCCACCATCTCCTGTGTGTAGTCGTAGTGGGTGATGAGCAGTCCGCTGGCCGGGATATACTTGTCCCACCCCGTCTGCTGGCGGTTTTCAAGGATAAACCACTCCATGCCCGTCCCTTCTGCGCGGTCGGGCTGGGCATTGATGAAGCGGGCCTTGTTGTCGGCAATGCCCGGCAGCGTCACGTCTTCAGGGTCTTTGGCCTCAATGATGTCTTCGCCCTCGCGCATCCAGCCCATCTGCATACGCTCGAAGGCCATGAGGCAGGGTGGCGTGTGGCTGTCGTTGTTGTAGCTGCCCGACGCGTAAAGGCTGTAGTCGCCGGGATCGACACCCACGCCGTTGGTATAGCTGTCGGTGTCGTACATGTCTTTGAGACCGAGCACATGGCCGAACTCGTGCGTGAACGTTCCGATGCCGTCCATCGACGGGGTGGCGGGGCTGCCCGGCATACCGACCAGTTCGGCCGAGCAGGAGTAGTTGTTGACTTTTATGCCGTCGTATACGGGTTTGTTGACGCCCATGTTCCAGCTGTGCGGCCAGATGTCATCGGTGTTGGCGGTGCTGGCCTCGCTGTAGCCGGCGTAGATGATGTAGCAGTTGTCCATCTCGCCGTCGCCGTCATTGTCAAACTGGGCGAAGTCCAAGTCGGGATGGTCTTTGCGTGCCAGTTCCAGGGCCTCGCGCACCATGTCGCGGGGATTGGTGTCGGTGCCGGCGTCGCCCGAGTTTTGTCCATAGTAGGCAGTAGGCTGGGAGAGGGTGTAGGGGCCGACGACCTTGAAGTTGGGGATGAACTGCCCCATGGAGTTGTCGCGGTAGTAGTCTTTCACGCTGCCCGTTCCGCCATTGACGCTGTATCCTTCTTCGTTGAGCCAGCGGTCGAAATCACTGTTGGTGTGGCGCATGACACTGTCGGTGAAGTTGACCAGTATCACCAGATACTGTGACTCTCTCACCGATGCATCCTTGCCGAAGACGCGGCGCGGTGCTACAATACTGGGGGCAAGCGTCTTTGCCGGCATCCTGCGGACGATCGGATTGCGGCTGAGAAAGTCAGCGTTCATCGTTTGTGCCGCCGTCAGTTTTGTCACCATCTGCTTTTCGGCCGCCGTGCGTTCGTTGGCGTTGTGCGCCCGCTGCGTGGTAAGGGTGCGCTTGCCCGACTTCAGATCGTAATCCACATAGCAGAAATATCCGCTCTTGTCCTTTTGGAGAAGAAAACCGTCAGCCGTGGTGACGTAATGGTAGTTCTCGTCGCCTTGTATCCTTATCAGCAGGGTGGTGCCGTCAGGCTGTCGCATGACTATCGGGCGCGGATAGGCGCTTATCGCCCATATGCCTTGTGCGCAGGCCAAGGTGACGGCGGAAGTCAGCAACATTCGTTTAAGACCTTTCATGTGTTCTTGTTTAGTATGTTTGTCGTTTGTTTTTTACTCTTGTTGTCGTTTCCTTTGTAAATACAAAAAAATGCAAGGGTCAGGCGGAATGCCTCATCCTTGCATTTCTTTTGGTGTGTCGGTCTATTTGATGACCACTTTCTTTGCTTTACCGTTCTGGCGCACTACATAGATGCCGCTCTTCAGTCCGTTGGTCGTGTCGGCTACCTTCGCACCATTGATGTTGTACACTTCTACAGTGCCGCCATTGACATGGATGTCGTTGATGCCGGACGCTGTGCCGTCGCTTGCAAAGGTGAAGGTGAACGCATAACTTACATACGGGAACTGGAAGTAGACGGTCTGGTCCTCATTGACGGTCTTCTTGTAAGTGGCGGTGAGCTTGTAGTTGTCGTTGGGATCGTAGTAGGTGTCGTATGATACGTACTCGCTGTTGCTTCCGCTCTGGGCGTCTTCCAGACTATAGTACAGGAAGGTGCGGCTGGAGGCGTTTGACGTGAAGGTGTTGTCGCCCTTGGTCAGATTGGCCTTCACCCATACTTCAGAGGCTGCAGGTATCGTGATTGTTTCGCCGACGTTGATGGTCAGCGGATTGCCTACAGACAGGCCTTGGGGTACTTCTTCTTCTGCAAATGTCACCTTGACACCCTCGGCGTTGCCGGTAAGTTTGAGATGTACAAGAACGGCCTCGTCTGCCTTGAGCACTTTGGTGCCGTGGAAGTAGGTTTCATAGTTGGAACCGTCGGTCTTTGTGGCTACCATGCCGGTCATGTATTCGTTTTCCTTGCCGTACTCCACTTGGTTGGTGCCGTTGTATTCGGCATCACAGTCGATGACGAGCTGGCAGTCCTTTGTGGCCGTGTATTTCAGCCATAGGTTGCTCTGGTCTTTGCCCAGCACATATTCTTTGCCCTCGACGCTGATGGGATTGGTCTTCACCTCGCCCTCGCTGAAGTCAGTCTCAGACAGGTTGAAGTATTCGTCGGCTTTGGCATTCTTTACGGTAATGAGGTAACTGGTGCCTTCTGTTGCCTCAAGCGAATAGGTGATGCCGCTGACCAGTGCCTCGTACGTGCCGCTCCAGGAGTCGGTGCCGCGCGGGAACTCTACGGACATCGTAGGATCGCTGAGCTCGATGGAGAGTTTTCCATTGCGGGTAGCGGTGTAGGTGTAGTATTTGGTGCCATCCTCCTCGAGGGTGTTCTTGCCCAAAACTGCGGTGATGGGGTTGGTGATGACATCACCGGCCTTGAGATCCTTGTAGTCTACCGTGAAGGTGATGGGAGTGGAGGTCTCGTTGGCTGTCCATCGGATGATGTAGGTGCGGTCGTAGGTGTTGTTCACGCTGCACTCTACATAGTCGGTGCCCGTCACGCCGTTCCAGGAATCGCCGGAAGGATAGACGGATACGTTGGTGTAGGTGGCAACGGAGGAAGCCGCTTTTACGGTCAGCATCTTGTTGGTGTTGGCCGGTACGCTGACAGCGTAGTAGTAGGTGCCCGTGGCACTCTCAAGGGTGTAGGTGGAGGGGAACTCGCTGATGACGATAGGATTGCTCTCCTTCTCTCCGGCCTTGTAGTCTTCCATGGCGATGGTGAAGGTCTCGGGCGTGTCGGTATCGTCGATTTTGTCTACTACAATATAATAAGTGTAGCCGGTGTAGGCCACCTCAGTTCTCACATTGTATGATCCCTGTTCGGATGTGGCAAGCGGCGAATAGGCTGTCTTGCCGTTGTAGATGGCCACTGTGCCGCCGGGAAGGGCGTTGTCGCTCTTCACCGTGAGAAAACCGGTAGACTGCGGTGTGTAGGTGTAGTAGTATTTGCCGTAGGCGGCAGGTACGGTGTTCTCGCCGTCCTTGCCCTCGAAAGGCATGTCTACAGATCCTGCAGTAGGATGTGCGATGCTTGCGGTGACGAGCAGGGGCGAATAGATGTTGTTGAACGTGATGGAGTAGGTACCCTGTTCTACTCCGACCTTCACCGTGTAGCTGCTTCCGGCATATTCGCCGGTATAGGTACTGCCGTTGAC
The DNA here is from genome assembly GCA_963621665.1 of Akkermansia muciniphila. GTDB lineage: Bacteria > Bacteroidota > Bacteroidia > Bacteroidales > Bacteroidaceae > Prevotella. Next base: position 24,121 of record CAVFEZ010000032.1, read on the forward strand.
CGTCACATTCATATAGCCGGAGGACGAGAGCACAAGTTGACCGGTTTCCGTTGCCGTGTATGTGGCATAGGCACTGTAACCGCTATAGGATGTACTGAAGGGGTCACCGAGGAAGGTCTGCTTGCCTTCGACGATTTCTGCAGGTGCGTCAGAGGTGATGCCGCCACTGATGTTGTCATCCTCTTCTACATTGAGCGTAAATCCGGTTTCGCCCAGTGTGGTACACGAGAAGTAGTAGGTTGTGCCCTTTTGCATCGGATAGGCATAGGTGGGATAACTGACCGTGGCCCCCTTCATGGTGACCATCTCGTCGGTGCCGTCGTTTGACTTCAAGATGCCTACGCTTGGTGCAGAACCGGTCAGCGGGGCTACCGTGGCAAGACAATTCTTGTCGGCAGTATATTTCCAATAGACCGTCTGTGACTGGTCGCCTGTGACGGTGTACTTGTTTGTACCGCTTTGGGCTTCGATGGCAGTGTCGAATGTGTTCTGAGCCACTGCTGCAGATGCCATCATGCAGGCGATAGAAAGAAAGAGTAGATGTTTCTTCATAATTATGTGTTTTTTAATCCTGTATTCCTATTGAATGAAGAAAAATAATGTTGTCTACCTGCAAAATTAATATTATTTATCAATATCCGTGTCATATTTTGCGAAAAATAGCGGCGTGACTTAGCTATTGGTATTTGAAACGGGTATTTGGGCAATCGTTTGATATGTGCAGACCTTGTTTTTCGCCGCCTCTTCTCTCTTCCGTCAATCTCATTCGCCGGCCAACCGGCCCTGGTACATTCCGTTGCACTCCATATATTGGATGAGGCGGTGGGTGAACTCGTAGTTTTTCAGTCCCCAGCGCGGTGCCACGAGCAGGTCGGCGGGTGACTGGCTGACAAACCTTTCGAGTATGAGGTCGCTGCGGAGATGCTCGATATACCGGGCGATGACCTCCATGTATTCTTCTGCCGTGTAGAGATGGAAGGGCGACTGGGCATGCTCGGCGGCCATGCGTGTGCCCCGGATGATCTGCAGTTGGTGTATCTTGAGGATGTCGAGCGGCAGTGACGATATCACCCCGGCCTGGCGTATGCTCTCGGCGGCATCCTCGCCCGGCAGACCGATGATGATGTGTCCGCCGGTGAACAGGCCGCGGCGGTGGGTACGCTCCACCGCATTGCGGCAGCAGGCGAAGTCGTGGCCGCGGTTGATACGGAGCAGGGTGGCGTCGTTGGCGGTCTCGATGCCGTACTCCACCAGCACAAAACAGCGTGCGGACAACGTCTGGAGGTAGTCGAGCAGACTGTCGTCGACGCAGTCGGGACGGGTGCCGATGACGAGCCCCACCACATCTTCGACGGCAAGCGCTTCCTCATAGAGGGCGCGCAGACGGTCGGTGGCGGCATAGGTGTTGGTGAAAGCCTGGAAGTAGGCGAGAAACTTCATGTCGGGATATTTGCGGGCAAAAAAACGCTTGCCCTCCTCCAACTGCTCGGTGACCGACCGGCTGGTGTCGCAATAAGAAGGATTGAACGTGCGGTTGTCGCAATAGGTACATCCGCCGAAGGATATGCGGCCGTCGCGGTTGGGGCAGGAAAAGCCTGCGTCGACGGCAATCTTCTGTACTTTGAAAGGAAACTGTTGGCGCAGCCAACTGCCAAAGTCGCGGTATAATGGTCTTGACACGGTACGGGTGGAATATAGGAAGGAGTGGAATGAAATACTACGGTAATTTTTGAAAACCGCCTAAATATAACTTAAATTGTGGCGCAAAGTTACGGAAAAAACCTATCTTTGCACAAGTTTATCCTTACGAAATAAAGAAATGAAAACTCTATTCTTGATTTGCGCAGCATTTTTTATGGCGACAACGAATATGACGGCGACGGAGCGGCTGACCGTCAAGACCATCACCGACGGCCGGTTTGCGGCCAAGACCGTGCAGGGCATCAATCCCATTGCAGGTACAGATACCTATGCCAGCATCTCGGCAGACGGGAAACAGATTGTAAAATATTCCTTCAAGACCGGAAAGGCCGTCGAAGTGTTGTTCGACGTCGACCGTACCATGGGCGAGAAGATCGATGCCTTCGACGGCTACGAGATGTCTCCCGACGGTACGCATATGCTCATACAGACCAAGACGGAGCGCATCTACCGCCGTTCCTTCCGGGCCGTGTACTACATCTATACCATCTCCAGCCGCAAACTGGAACGCCTCTCTGACGGCGGCCCGCAACAGGTGCCTACTTGGTCGCCCGACGGACGGCAGGTGGCCTTCGTGCGCGACAACAATATCTATCTGATAAAGTTGCTCTACGACAATGCCGAGTGTACGGTGACGACCGACGGCAAGTTCAATGAAATCATCAACGGCGTACCCGACTGGGTCAATGAGGAGGAGTTCGGCTTTTCCCGCGCGCTCACCTTCAATGCCGACGGCACTATGCTCTGCTGGATACGCTACGACGAGTCGAAGGTGAAGACCTACTCGCTGCAGCTCTTCCGCGGAGCAAAGCCCGAGCACAACGAGTATGCCGACTATCCCGGAACGTACGCCTACAAATATCCGAAGGCCGGACAGGACAACTCTTCGGTGACGGCTTGGAGCTACGAGATACAGACCCACAAGGTGCGCCAACTGCAGATACCCCTCGATGCCGACGGCTACATGCCCCGCATCAAGGCTACGGCCGATGCCGACAAGGTCGTGGTCTATACGATGAACCGCCATCAGGATGTGCTCTGCCTGTATGCCGCCAACCCCCGCAGCACCGTGTCGCAACTGCTGGTCAAGGAGAGTGTGCCCAAGTATGTCAAGGAGGAGACCGTAGAAAATCTCAAGCTTGGCCGCAACTCCATCCTTCTGCCCAGCGACCGTGACGGATATACCAAGCTCTATCTCTACAACATGAACGGCCAGCTCACCCGCACCGTCGGACATGACGGCCATGACATCACCACCGTCTATGGCTACAACGAGGCCACGGGCGACATCTACTATCAGGCTGCTGCGCTCAATGCCCACGACCGTCAGGTGTACGTGTCGCACAAGAACGGCAAGACCGAGCGGCTCACCGACCGCGAGGGCTGGAACTCGGCTGTCTTCTCCGGCGACTACCAGTATTTTGTCAACACCTGGAGCGACTACAATACGCCCTACGTCTATACCGTACGCAACAATGCCGGCCGCACCCTCTCTACCCTTGAAGACAATGACGAACTGAAAAAGACGGTGGCCGAATATGGTTTTACCAAGAAAGAGACCTTCTCGTTCACTACCTCAGAAGGGGTGCAGCTTGACGGATGGATGGTACGTCCGGCCAACTTCGATGCCGCAAAGAAATATCCCGTCATCATGTACCAGTACAGCGGCCCCGGCAGCCAGCAGGTCATCAACTCGTGGAATGCGGGTTCGATGGGGCAGGGCGGCGCCTTCGACCAATACCTTGCCCAGCAGGGATTTGTCGTGGTATGCGTGGACGGGCGCGGCACGGGCGGGCGCGGTTCCGACTTTGAGAAGTGTACCTACCTCACCCTGGGCGACAAAGAGTCGAAAGACCAGGTCGAGGCTGCGCAATATCTCGCCACACTGCCCTATGTAGACAAAGACCGCATCGGCATCTGGGGCTGGAGCTACGGCGGATTCAATACGCTGATGAGTATGAGCGAGGGCCGGGGCGTGTTCAAGGCTGGCGTGGCCGTGGCCCCTCCCACCAACTGGAAATACTACGACACGGTCTACACCGAACGCTATATGCGCACGCCGAAGGAAAATCCCGACGGCTATGACATCAACCCCATACAGCGGGCCGCGCGTCTGCACGGCGCACTGCTCATCTGTCACGGTATGGCCGACGACAATGTGCATCCGCAGAATACCTTCGAGTATGCCGAGGCGCTGGTGCAGGCAGACAAGGACTTCCGCGAACTCTACTACACCAACCGCAACCACAGTATCTATGGCGGCAACACACGCAACCACTTGTTGCGTCAGATCGCCAACTTCTTCATGACGGAATTGAAGTAGTGCGTTCGCCGCTATTCATACGTTTTTATTCATGCGAAAAGGCTTGTCCTGCCTGACTGCTGTCGGGAGGGACAAGCCTTTTTGCCTTATTCGAAATGCTTTGTCAAAGGATAGAACCGCGGTTTGAAAAATATTGTAACATTTCTTGCGGGATAAAGTTCTGTATTAAGATTTATTCAGTAACTTTGCAAACTGAAAATAGCAATTTTGGGGTAAAACGACCCGTTTCGCGACCGTGGTCGTTTCGTTGAAGCCTTAAGCCTGTGGTTTTCAAATACGTATTAAATATTATTATTATATCTTTTTATGAATTTTATTTTCTTAATTACCGTTATCTTGACGGCCATTGTATTGGTTGTGGGAGCATACGTAGTTGCAAAACTCGTGGGCCCGCGTTCGTACAATCCGGTGAAAGGGCAGCCGTTTGAGTGTGGTATTCCGACGCGCGGCACCTCATGGCTGCCGGCCAACGTGGGCTACTACCTCTTCGCCATCCTCTTCCTGATGTTCGACATCGAGACCCTCTTCCTCTATCCTTGGGCAGTGGTAGTCAAGCAGTTTGGTCCGATGGCCCTCGCAAGCATCGGTCTCTTTATGCTGGTATTGGTATTTGGCCTTGCTTATGCATGGCGGAAAGGAGCGTTGGAATGGAAGTAAGAAAACCTGTCATCAAGAGCATCCCCTACGACGAGTTCAAAGACAACGACACACTCGAGAAGATCGTCGAAGAACTCCACGAGGGCGGCGTCAACGTCGTGCTCGGAACACTTGACCAGGCCATCAACTGGGGCCGTTCCAACTCACTTTGGTCACTTACCTTCGGTACATCCTGCTGCGGTATCGAGTTTATGGCAGTAGGTTGCGCACGCTACGACTTCTCCCGCTTCGGCTTCGAGGTAACCCGAAACTCACCCCGTCAGGCCGACCTTATCATGTGTGCCGGTACCATCACCAACAAGATGGCGCCTGTATTCAAGCGCCTCTACGACGAAATGGCCGAACCGAAATACGTTGTGGCCGTCGGCGGATGCACCATCTCGGGCGGTCCGTTCAAGAAGTCGTACAACGTGGTGCGCGGTATCAGCGAACTGGTGCCTGTCGACGTGTACGTGCCCGGCTGTCCTCCGCGTCCGGAGGCCATCCTCTACGGTATGATGCAGTTGCAGCGCAAGGTGAAGGTAGAGAAATTCTTCGGCGGT
>CAVFEZ010000033.1:0-29203 GCA_963621665.1 Akkermansia muciniphila
GCAGCGCAAGGTGAAGGTAGAGAAATTCTTCGGCGGTGCCAACCACAAGATGACTAAGGAAGAAAAGGAACTCTCCATGTCGAAAGGCGGTCTGCGCGGCCTGAGCAACGAGTGTCTCGCCGATGTCAACCTGCTCCACCACAAGGAACCCATCATCGTGAGCGACGTTCCCGAAGATTTCGATGCCAAGAAAGGTCTTGGCGACTAATATAATAAGGTGTAAGAAAAATGAAACTGAATAATATAGAACTCTCATTCGACAACTTCGCAAGCGAAATGTCGAAACTGAAGAACGAGAAACATTTCGACTACCTTGTTACCATTATCGGCGAAGACTTCGGCGAAGAAGGACTCGGATGTATCTACATTCTTGAGAACACTGACAACAACGAACGCTGCTCGGTGAAGACCATCGCCAAGAAGGTCGACGGCAGCGACGTCATACCCTCGGTACTCGGCCTGTGGAAGGCTGCCGACCTGCTCGAACGCGAGGTCTTCGACTTCGTAGGCATCAAGTTCCTCGGCCATCCCGACATGCGCCGCCTCTTCCTCCGTACCGACTTCAACGGCTATCCCCTGCGCAAGGACTTCGACATGAGTCCCGAGGCCAACCGCTTCCCCCTGACCGACGAGCCCGAGTCTGACTACACTGTAGAGTACAGTCTCGACGGCGACGGCCACCTCGTAGCCACCAGGCACCGCCTCTTCGGCGAGGACGACTATGTGGTGAACATCGGCCCCAACCACCCGTCTACCCACGGTGTGCTCCGTCTGCAGACCGTACTCGACGGCGAGACCGTGAAGCGCATCTATCCCCACCTCGGCTATATCCACCGCGGTATCGAGAAGATGTGGGAAGACATGACCTATCCGCAGACCCTCGCACTGACCGACCGTCTGAACTACCTCTCGGCCATGATGCACCGTCACGCTCTCGTGGGTGTCATCGAGGAAGGTCTTGGCGTGGAACTCAGCGATCGCATACACTACATCCGTACCATCATGGACGAGCTGCAGCGTATCAACTCGCACTTGCTCTACCTCGGATGTACCGCACAGGACCTCGGTGCCCTCACCGCCTTCCTCTACTGCATGCGCGACCGCGAGCACGTGCTCAACGTCATGGAGGAGACCACCGGCGGCCGTCTGATCATGAACTACTACCGTATCGGTGGCTGTCAGGACGATATCGATCCTAACTTTGTGGAGAATACCAAGAAACTCTGCAAGTATCTCCGCCCGATGATACAGGAATACCTCGACGTGTTCGGTGACAACGTCATCACACACAACCGTCTTGAGGGCGTCGGCCCGATGGGTCTCGCCGACTGTATCAATTACGCCGTGACCGGTCCTGCCGGACGCGCCGCAGGCTGGAAGAACGATACCCGCAAGCGCCATCCCTATGATATGTACGACAAGGTAGACTGGAAGGAAATCACCCTCACCGGTTGCGACTCCATGGACCGCTACTATGTACACATCCAGGAATTGTACCAGAGTCTCAATATCATCGAACAGCTCATCGACAATATCCCCGCCGGCGAGTTCTATATCAAGCAGAAGCCCATCATCAAGGTACCCGAAGGACAGTGGTACTTCTCCGTCGAGGGTGCAAGCGGCGAGTTCGGTGTTTATCTTGACTCCAAGGGCGACAAGATGCCGTACCGTATGAAGATGCGTCCGATGGGTCTCTCGCTCACCGGTGCTCTCGACAAGATGTGTAGCGGCCAGAAGATCGCCGACCTTATCACTACCGGCGCTGCCATAGACTTCGTTATCCCTGACATTGACAGATAGTCGGGCAAGCATTAACATTAATGATATACAAGAATGTTTGATTTTAGTATCGTATCCAACTGGATCCACAGCCTCCTCTCCGTAACCCTCGGACTGGGTGACTTCTGGACCATACTGATAGAATGCATCTTGGTTGGTGTCTGCCTTCTCGCAGGATATGCCACCCTTGCCATCATTCTCATTTTCATGGAACGTAAGGTCTGTGCCTACTTCCAGTGCCGTCTCGGCCCGATGCGTGTCGGTCCTTGGGGCGTGTTCCAGGTGTTTGCCGACGTATTGAAGATGCTCATCAAGGAAATCTTCTGTGTCGACAAGGCCGACAAACTGCTCTACTACGTTGCTCCGTTCCTCGTGATCGTCGCCTCTGTAGGTACTTTCTCCTTCCTGCCCTGGAACAAGGGTGCCAACGTGCTTGACTTCAATGTGGGCGTCTTCCTGATGTCTGCCATCTCAAGCATCGGTATCGTGGGTATCTTCATGGCTGGATGGGGTTCCAACAACAAGTACTCTGTCGTGTCGGCCATGCGTGGCGCCGTGCAGCTCATCTCCTACGAAATGTCTCTCGCCCTCTGCCTCATCACCGCCGTCATACTGACCGGTACCATGCAGGTGAGCGAAATTGTCAACTTCCAGACCGGAGCATGGGGCTGGCTGATCTTCAAGGGACATATCCCCGCCATCATCGCCTTCCTCGTATTCCTCGTTGCCGGCAATGCTGAGGCCAACCGTGGTCCGTTCGACCTCGCTGAGGCGGAGTCGGAGCTGACCGCCGGCTATCATACCGAATATTCGGGTATGGGCTTCGGTTTCTACTATCTGGCCGAGTACCTCAACCTCTTTGTAGTGTCAGCCCTGGCCACCACCGTCTTCCTTGGCGGATGGGCTCCCTTCAATATCGGCGTCGGCGCAGTTGACACAATCCTCAACTACATTCCCGGCATCGTGTGGTTCCTCGGAAAGACCTTTGCCGTAGTATGGCTGCTGATGTGGGTGCGCTGGACCTTCCCCCGTCTCCGTATCGACCAGATACTGAAGCTCGAGTGGAAGTATCTCATGCCGCTCGGACTCATCAACCTGATCCTCATGACCATCGTCGTGGCGTTCGGTTTGCACTTCTAAAACAATCAGATTTTTGAAACAATGGAACAAAACAAAAAATCATATTTCGGTGAAATAGGTGCTGCCGTCAAGACACTCGCCGTGGGTATGAAGACGACCATGAAGGAGTACTTCACCCCCAAGAGCACTGAGCAGTATCCCGAAAACCGCAAGACGACGCTCCATATCTCTGCACGCCACCGTGGCCGTCTGGTCATGAACCGTGACGAGAACGGAGCCGTGAAGTGTACCGCCTGTACGCTTTGCGAAAAGTCCTGTCCCAACGGCACCATCAAGATCGTTTCGCAGATGGTGGAAAACCCTGAGACCGGCAAGAAAAAGCGTCAGTTGACCGACTACCAGTACGATCTCGGCGACTGCATGTTCTGCGAACTCTGTGTCAACGCCTGCAACTTCGGCGCCATCAAGTTTGTGAACGATTTCGAGAACAGTGTGTTCGATCGCGAGAAACTCGTCCTGCACCTCGACAAGGAGGTCTACGAGGGCGGTTCTCTGCCCAACATCATCGACGGCGGAGCACCGATGGAGATCGGAAAGTTTAACACCAAAACAAAATAAGGGAGTAGAAAGAAATGGCTAATATAGTTATGTTTTGCATCCTGGCGGTCGTCATTCTCGGATCGGCTGTCATGTGTGTGGCTACCAAGCGCATCATGCGTGCCGCCACCTTCCTCCTGTTCGTACTCTTCGGAGTGGCAGGTCTCTACTTCCTGCTCGACTACACCTACCTTGGTGCAGCACAGATCAGTGTCTATGCCGGTGCAGTGACGATGATTTACGTCTTTGCCATCCACCTCGTCAGCAAGCGCACGCTTCAGGGACTTGTGGAGCGCCTCAAAGGCGGCCGTGTGGCTTACGCCGCCCTGCTTTCTTTGGTAGGTCTGGCTACGGTCGTGGCCATCTTCCTCAAGAATACTGCGCTCTGCGGTATGATGGAAGAGGCTCCTGAGATGCCGATGGCACAGATTGGCCAGGCACTGCTCGGTGCCGACAAATACCAGTATGTGCTCCCCTTCGAGTTCATCTCGGTATTCCTCTTGGCTTGTATCATCGGCGGTATAGTTATCGCACGTAAAGAAAAGGAGAACAAATGATTATGGTACCAGTAGAATGTTATTTCGTGCTTAGCGCACTGTTGTTTTTCATCGGTGTCTTCGGATTTGTGACACGCCGCAACCTGATTGCCATGCTCATCTCCATCGAGTTGGTGCTCAACTCCGTCGATATCAATTTCGCAGCGTTCAACCGTCTGCTCTATCCCGGACAGATGGAGGGTATGTTCTTCACGCTCTTCTCCATCGGTGTGTCGGCAGCAGAGTCGGCCGTTGCCATCGCTATTATCATCAACGTTTACCGCAGGTTCCACAACGATCAGGTGAACAGTATTGAAAACATGAAATATTAATAAGTTATGGATTTTACATATTCATTATGGATACTTCTGTTGCCGCTGATCAGTTTCCTGGTCATCGGTTTGCCTGACTTCGCAGGCAACAAGTATGCCTGGTCGCACAAGACTGCGGGTCTGATCGGTACCTGTTCGCTGGGACTGGTGACCATCCTCAGTTATATCACGGCGTTCCAGTATTTCACGTCGCCCCGCCTGGCCGACGGTACTTTCCAGACGTTCGTGCCCTACAACTTCACTTGGTTGCCGCTCGGACATCTGCACTTCGATATGGGTATCCTGCTTGATCCCATCTCGGTGATGATGCTTGTTGTCATCTCTACGGTCAGCCTGATGGTGCACATCTATTCGTTTGGCTATATGCACGGCGAGAAGGGCTTCCAGCGTTACTACGCTTTCTTGTCGCTCTTCACCATGTCGATGCTCGGTCTTGTGCTGGCCACCAACATCTTCCAGATGTACATGTTCTGGGAACTTGTAGGTGTAAGCTCGTATCTGCTCATCGGTTTCTACTACACGCTGCATGCAGCCGTGCACGCTTCGAAGAAGGCGTTTATCGTGACCCGCTTCGCCGATATGTTCTTCCTTATCGGTATCCTTATCTTCGGATACTACACGGGCAGTTACAACTTCTCGTTCACGGGTACGGACATAGCCTACGGTGCTGCCGCCCAGCACTTCACTACTGTTGACACTGCGCGTGCTTTGGCCGCTGGCGGCTTCATCCTGCCTACTGCTCTTGTACTGATGTTCATCGGTGGTGCCGGTAAGTCGGCCATGTTCCCCTTGCACATCTGGCTTCCCGATGCTATGGAAGGCCCGACGCCTGTCTCCGCCCTCATCCACGCTGCCACGATGGTGGTTGCCGGTGTTGTGCAGATTGCGCGTCTGTTCCCCATCTGGATCGAGTATGCTCCGCAGGCCATGGAGATTGTGGTCATCGTCGGTGCGTTCACCGCGTTCTATGCCGCTGCAGTGGCTTGCGCCCAAAGCGACATCAAGCGTGTGCTGGCTTTCTCCACTATCTCGCAGATTGCCTTCATGATGGTTGCCCTGGGTGTTTGTCTGCCTGGTCATCACGGTGCTGCGCTTGACAATCATGCACAGTTGGGCTACATGGCTTCCATGTTCCACCTGTTCACTCACGCCATGTTCAAGGCTTGCCTCTTCCTTTGCGCCGGATGTATCATCCACGCTGTACACAGCAACGAGATGTCTACCATGGGTGGTCTTCGCAAGTATATGCCCATCACTCACGCTACCTTCCTTATCTCCTGCTTGGCGATTGCCGGTATACCTTTCTTCTCCGGTTTCAGTTCGAAGGATGAGATTATCACCGCCTGCTTCGAGTATTCTCCCGTATGCGGTTGGTGGATGACAGGTGTTGCTGCCATGACAGCTTTCTATATGTTCCGTCTTTACTACGGTATCTTCTGGGGTACGGAGAACAAGGAACTTCATGCAGAGCATACTCCTCACGAGGCTCCTGCCACGATGACCTTCCCGCTGATATTCCTCAGCGTAGTGACTGTAGGTGTCGGTGTCATCACCACACTCGGCGGTTTCCTTGGCTGGGAGTGGGCAAGTTTCGGTTCGCTCGTCAGCGCAGCCGGTACCGCCTATACCGTACATTTCGACCCGCAGGTGGCCACCACCTCTACGGTGATCGCCATCCTTTCGATAGCCCTTGCCACTTATATCTACAAAGGCGAGAAGCAACCTATCGCCGACAAGATGCAGGCAGCTCTGCCCCGTCTTCACCGCTGGGCCTACAAGCGTTTCTATATGGACGAGGTCTATATGTTCGTCACCCACAAGATACTGTTCCGCTTTGTTTCGCGTCCTGTACAGTGGATCGACGAGCACATCATCAATGGCTTGATTGACTTCACCGCTTGGGGTACCAACGAGGCTGGCGAGACCATCCGCCCGTGGCAGAGTGGCGATGTGCGCCAGTATGCTGTTTGGTTCCTTACCGGTGCCGTGGCATTAACATTAGTATTACTTTGCATATAATAAGAAGATGAGTATATTAAGTTTATTCGTTGTAATCCCCGTGCTGATGTTGCTCGGTCTTTGGGCCGCACGCAATGTCAATCAGGTGCGGGGTGTGATGGTGACGGGTGCTTCCTGCCTTTTGGCTATGTCCGTCTGGCTCACGTTCTATTTTGTCAGTGAGCGTGCTGCCGGCAACACCGACGAGATGCTTTTGTCGGCATCTACCGTCTGGTTTGCTCCGCTGCATATCAACTATGCCGTCGGTGTCGACGGTATATCGGTGGTCATGCTGTTGCTCTCGAGCATTATCGTGTTTACCGGTACGTTTGCCTCTTGGAAACTCAAACCGTTGACCAAAGAGTTCTTCATGTGGTTCACCCTGCTTTCTACGGGTGTTTACGGCTTCTTCATCTGCATCGACCTTTTCGCCATGTTCATGTTCTATGAGGTGGCACTTATCCCTATGTACCTTCTCATCGGATACTGGGGTTCGGGTCGCAAGGAGTATGCAGCCATGAAACTGACGCTGATGCTGATGGGCGGTTCCGCCCTGATCATCCTCGGTCTGGTCGGCATCTACTTCTTCAATGGAGCCACCACGATGAACATCCTTGAGATTGCGCACAACAACCATATCGCACCTGCCGTGCAGAACGTGCTCTTCCCGTTTGTCTTCATTGGCTTCGGTGTGCTGGGCGCCTTGTTCCCCTTCCACACATGGTCACCTATCGGTCACGGATGTGCTCCGACATCAGTATCCATGCTTCACGCCGGTGTGCTGATGAAACTTGGAGGTTATGGCTGTTTCCGTATCGCCATGTTCCTGTTGCCCAATGCAGCCCATGACTTGGCCTGGATTTTCCTCATCCTGACGACCATCTCTGTGGTCTACGGTGCCTTCTCTGCCTGTGTGCAGACCGACTTGAAGTTTATCAATGCCTATTCTTCGGTTTCTCACTGCGGACTTGTGCTCTTCGCCCTTCTGATGATGACCAAGGTGTCCTGCACCGGTGCTATTCTGCAGATGCTTTCCCACGGTCTGATGACGGCCCTCTTCTTTGCCCTTATCGGTATGATCTACGGCCGTACACATACGCGTGACATCCGCAAACTGGGCGGTCTGATGAAGATCATGCCTTTCCTCTCCGTAGGTTATGTCATTGCTGGTTTGGCCAACTTGGGGCTTCCCGGTTTCTCCGGCTTTATCGCAGAGATGACCATCTTCAACGGATCGTTTGAAAATGCCGACATGTTCCACCGCTGCTGCACCATCATCGCCATTACCTCGATTGTTGTGACGGCAGTGTACATCCTGCGTACAGTCGGTTTCATCCTCTTCGAGAAAGTCAAGGATCCTCACTACCTCACGCTGACCGATGCTACTTGGGATGAGCGCTTCGCCGTGTGCTGCCTCATCTTCTGTGTTGCCGGCCTTGGTTCCTTCCCCTTCTGGGCAAGCAATGCCATCACCGATGCAGTGAGCCCCATACTCGACACCATCAACATTGTAGCATCCTTATAATATAAAGAAAAATGGGTTATAGTCAATTTCTCAATATGATACCGGAGGCCATGTTGATGGCCATCCTCGTCATCGTCTTCGTGGCAGACTTTGCCTCCAACGGCAAGCAGGCCCGTCGATGGTTCAACCCGCTGGTCTCAGTGCTGATGTTGGTACAGTTGGCAGTGAGCCTCGTACCGCAGGAGGCCGTATCGCTCTTCGGCGGCATGTACGTCACATCGCCGGCAATCAATGCGATGAAAGCCATTCTCGCTTTCGGTACGCTCATTGTTCTGATACAGAGCCGTGAGTGGATCAGCCGCGAGGATACCGCGCGCCGTGAGGGCGAATTCTACATTCTGATTGTTTCCACCCTCTTGGGCATGAACATGATGATGAGCGCCGGCCATTTCCTGATGTTCTTCCTCGGACTGGAAATGGCATCTGTGCCGATGGCCTGCCTCGTGGCCCTCGACAAGTTCCGTAACAATGCTGCCGAGGGAGCCGCCAAGTTTATCTTGACCGCCACCTTCTCAAGCGGTGTGATGCTCTACGGCATCTCCATCCTGTACGGCAGCATCGGTACACTCTACTTCGACGACGTGGCCGCCGCTTTGACTGTTTCTGACAAGCTGGCCATGAATATCCTTGGCCTGGTGTTCTTCTTCAGCGGTCTTGGGTTCAAGATCAGTCTTGTGCCCTTCCACTTCTGGACAGCCGACACCTATCAGGGTGCACCTACTACAGTCACTGGATACTTGAGCGTTATTTCGAAGGGTGCCGCAGCCTTTACGCTGATGGCCATCTTGATGAAGGCTTTTGCACCGATGGTGGAATACTGGCAGTACCTGTTGTATATCGTCATCGTGCTGAGCATCACCATAGCCAACCTCTTCGCTATCCGTCAGAGCGACCTGAAGCGCTTCATGGCCTTCAGTTCTATCTCCCAGGCCGGATACATCATGCTGGCCGCCTGTGGTGACAGTGCGCTTGGCGTAGCCTCGCTCTCCTTCTATGTGCTGGTTTATGTAGTCGCCAATATGAGCGTCTTCACCATCATCAGCATCGTAGAGCAGAGAAACGGCGGCACGACCGAGATGAGCAGTTACGACGGTTTCTATCAGACCAATCCCAAGTTGTCGTTCCTGATGACCCTCGCCCTGTTCTCACTGGCAGGTATCCCTCCGTTCGCAGGTATGTTCAGCAAGTTCTTCGTGTTCCTTGCTGCCGCCAAGACCGGTACACCGCTGGCTTACGGCATTGTGTTCATCGCTTTGATCAACACCGTCATCAGCTTGTACTACTATCTGCTTATCGTCAAGGCTATGTACATCAACAAGACCGAGACTCCGCTCCCGACCTTCAAGAGTGACTGCAACACCAAGTTGGCCCTTGCCATCTGTACTTTCGGCATCCTCGCCTTCGGCGTTTGCAGCTGTATCTTCGACTGGTTGGCTGGCGCAGTCGGAATGTAAAGACGTCCATTCTCATGCGCTGTTGAGACTCGCATGACTTGTATACGAATAAACCGCTTTCCTGTACAAAAATCAGGAAAGCGGTTTTTTCGTGGCCGGTCGGCAAGTCCATCGGTGCCGGATATACGAAAAAAAGGTTTCACATTTGTGAAACCTTTTTTCAATCAAAATAAATAATTGTTGTGTGTTTTTGAGCCTCTTGTCGGATTCGAACCAACGACCCCGAGATTACAAATCACGTGCTCTGGCCAACTGAGCTAAAGAGGCGGGTGGGCAAGCTACTTGTATCGCGCCGCTACAACCAACTACCTTTGCTACGTTCCCGTCCTGGAGGATTCGAAGGGAGCTGGCCGTACAAGACTTGCCCGTCTTGCTCGAAAGCGGTTGCAAAGGTAAGAAAGAATTCCGAAATCGACAAGCGTGAGTGTGTATATTCACGCATTTTAACTTATTTTGTGCGCCTTCTCCGACCGTTTCATTGCTTGTGTGCAGGAGTCAGCAGGGTAGTGAATAATATAAGTTAAAATGGATAGGTCGTGTGCATCTGTGTAAGATTTTTGCTAATTTTGCAAGAAATAATGTATTAGTATGTGCGAAAACAACATAGAGAACAAAAAACGTATCAATCCATTCTTCCTACCCTATAATACCCCCCACGACACCGTTCCTTTCGACCGGATCCGGATATCCGATTACGAGGAGGCTTTCATGGAGGGCATACGCCGTGATGACGAGGAAATCGAAAAAATCGTCAACGACCCTTCAGAACCCACTTTCGAGAATACCATCGTTCGGGTGGACAATGAGAATGGCGAACACTACTACGATCTTCTCGATCGGGTGTCGAACGTGTTCTCCTGTATGCTTAGTGCCGAGACGTGCGACGAGCTCGATGCTTTGGCGCAGAAGATGAGCCCCATCTTGACCAAACATTCCAATGACGTGCGGCTCAACCGTCGCCTTTTCGACCGCATCAAATATGTCTATGACCATCATCGTGAGTTGACTTCCGAGGAGCAGATGCTGCTGGACAAATGCTATGATGGCTTTGTACGCAGTGGTGCGCTGCTCGATGAGGAAGGCAAAGAAAAACTCCGCAAACTGAGCGAGGAAGCCAGCATGCTTTCGCTGCAGTTCTCGCAGAACCTGCTGAAAGAAAACAAAGCCTTCACCCTGCACATCACCGACGAGCAACAGCTCGACGGTCTGCCCGAGACTGCCCGCGAAGCCGCTGCCCAGACAGCCAAGGATGAGGGCAAGGAAGGATGGGTGTTCACGCTCGACTTCCCGAGCTATTCCCCCTTTATGACCTATTCCACGCAGCGTGACCTCCGTCGTCAGATGTATATGGCTCGCAATACCGTGTGTACGCACGACAATGCCGAGAACAATCTTGAGGTCTGCAAGCGTATTGTCAACCTTCGCCGTGAGATTGCACAACTGCTCGGCTTCGACACCTACGCCGACTATGTACTCAAGCATCGTATGGCCAGCAATGTAGACAACGTCTATCATTTGCTCAATGACCTCGTCGATGCCTATCGTCCGTCAGCCTTGCAGGAAGTGGATGCCATCACAGATGCGGCCCGTCGTGTCGACGGTGAGGCTACCGAGGTGGAACCATGGGACTTCAGTTTCTATTCCCACAAACTCAAGATGGAAAAGTACAATCTCGATGCCGAGATGCTGCGTCCCTACTTCGAGTTGTCGAAGGTCATTGACGGCGTGTTCGGACTGGCTACCCGTCTGTACGGCATCACCTTCAAGGAGGCCAAGGATATTCCCGTATACCATCCTGATGTCAAGGCTTATGAGGTGTACGACAAGGACGGTTCCTATCTTGCCGTGCTCTATGCCGACTTCTTCCCCCGCAAGGGAAAGCAAGGCGGAGCATGGATGACTGAGTTCCAGGGGCAGTGGATCGACCGCAAGGGCAACAATGTGCGTCCCCATGTCAGTCTGGTGATGAACTTCACCAAGCCTACCGAAGAAAAGCCGGCCCTCCTCACCTTGGGCGAGGTGGAAACCTTCCTCCATG
This sequence comes from Akkermansia muciniphila, assembly GCA_963621665.1. Lineage (GTDB taxonomy): Bacteria > Bacteroidota > Bacteroidia > Bacteroidales > Bacteroidaceae > Prevotella. Next base: position 11,340 of record CAVFEZ010000033.1, read on the forward strand.
AGTTCGGCCATTCGTTGCACGGTATGTTCGCCAACTCGCGGTTTGAGAGTCTCAGCGGTACCAATGTGTGGTGGGACTTTGTGGAACTTCCCTCGCAGTTTATGGAGAATTTCGCTGTTGAGAAAGACTTCCTCCGTACCTTCGCCTTCCACTACAAGACGGGTGAACCGATGCCCGACGAACTGATCGCCCGCATCGTGGCCAGCCGCAATTTTATGGCCGCCTACGCCTGTATGCGGCAAGTGAGTTTCGGACTCCTTGATATGGCCTACTATACCCGCCGCGATGCTTTCGACGAGGATATCATCGCCTTCGAGAAGAAAGCGTGGGAGCGTGCCATCGTTACCCCGCAGTTGACCGACACCTGTATGACCGTGCAGTTCTCGCATATCATGGCCGGCGGTTACGCTGCCGGATACTACAGTTACAAGTGGGCCGAGGTGCTCGATGCCGATGCCTTCAGCGTGTTCAAGAAGGAGGGCATCTTCAATCGGGAGACGGCCCAGCGTTTCCGTGACTGCATTCTCTCAAAGGGCGGCACGGAACATCCTATGACACTTTACAAACGGTTCCGCGGACAGGAGCCCACAATCGACGCATTATTGAAACGCAATGGAATCAAACGAGAAACAGCGCAAGCTTGACCTGCGCTACCTGCGCATGGCCCAGATCTGGGCGGAAAACAGTTATTGTGTACGCCGCAAGGTGGGTGCACTTGTCGTCAAGGACAAGATGATCATCAGCGACGGCTACAATGGTACGCCCAGCGGATTTGAAAACGTATGTGAGGATGAGGACGGACTGACCAAGTCGTATGTGCTTCATGCGGAGGCCAATGCCATCACCAAACTTGCGCGAAGTAGCAACAATAGCGACGGTTCTACGCTCTATGTCACGGCCACCCCTTGTATAGAGTGTGCCAAACTCATCATACAAGCCGGTATCCGCCGCGTAGTCTACGGTGAGCCTTATCGTCTGGACGATGGTCTGAGACTGTTGCAACGTGCCAATATTGAAGTGTTGTATCTTAATACTGACGAGAAATAATACTGACGAGAAAATGAATATGAAAACGTCAAATCGGTACTTGCCCTTGCTTTTGGCCCTGTGTGTGGTGCTGGGCATTGTCATCGGAACCTTCTACGCCAACCATTTTTCGGGCAACCGCCTGAATATCATCAACTCGGGCAGCAATCGCTTGAGCAATCTGCTGCATATCATTGACGACCAGTATGTAGACAAGGTCAATATCGACTCGCTTGTCGACAACGCCATACCCCAGATACTGGCCGAGCTCGACCCGCACTCCGTCTACATCAGTGCCAAGGATGTGCAGGCTGCCAATGACGATTTGAAGGGATCGTTCTCGGGTGTCGGCATTGAGTTTACCATCCGCAATGACACCATACATGTGCAGAACGTCATCAGCAACGGACCGGCAGAGCGGGCCGGCATCATTGCCGGTGACAAGATTGTCAGCGTAGACGGCAAACCGTTTGTCGGCAAAATTGTCACCAACCAGGAAGCCATGCGCCGTCTGAAAGGACCGAAAGACACCAAGGTGAAAATCGGTCTGCTGCAGTACGGACAGAAGAAGGTGAAATATGTCACGGTCACCCGTGCCGAGATACCGCAGAAGAGTGTCACCGCCACTTATATGCTCGATCCCAATACGGGCTACATCCGTCTTAAGAATTTCGGGGAGACGACATATCCCGAGATGCTTATCGCATTGGCTAAACTGTCGCAAGAGGGATTTTCCAATCTCGTCATCGACCTCCGCGACAATACGGGTGGGTTGCTCAGTTCTGCTACCCAGATAGCCAACGAATTTCTGCCCAAGAACAAACTTATCGTCTATACGCAGGGCCGTCGCTCTGCCCGTCAGGAATACCGCACCGACGGTCACGGCAGTTATCAGAGCATACCGCTGGTCGTACTGATCAACGAGGGATCCGCTTCGGCTTCCGAAATATTGGCCGGTGCCCTGCAGGACAATGACCGTGCCACCATTATCGGCCGTCGGTCGTTCGGCAAGGGCCTTGTGCAACAGCCTATCGGTTTCCCCGACGGCAGTATGATACGTCTGACGGTAGCCCGCTACTACACCCCCTCTGGCCGCTGCATACAAAAACCCTATGTGGCCGGTGACGACAAAGACTATGAGCAGGATCTGCTCACCCGCTACCAGCACGGCGAGTTCTTCTCGCAAGACAGCATCAAGCATGTCGGACCGGCCTACCATACCACCCTTGGACGTGTGGTATATGGCGGTGGCGGTATCACCCCCGATATCTTCATACCCGAGGATACGTTGGGCATGACTTCCTATTACAAGGCGGCCAGCATGAGCGGACTGATCTTGCAGTTTGCCTTTGCCTATACCGATGACAACCGTCCCAAACTGCGTACCTACAAGGATATGGCAGAACTGTCCAAATATCTTGTCAGCCAAGATATGGTGGAAAAGTTTGCCGCCTATGCAGACAAGAACGGACTGCGCCGCCGCAATCTTCTGATACGCAAGTCGCACACCCTCCTCGAGCGCTATATCAATAGCCGTATCATCTACAATATGCTCGACGAGGAAGCGTGGACAGAGTATATCAACAGTGATGATCCCGTCATCAAGGCCGCCTTGAAGGTGTTCCGCGAACATGCGGCCTTTCCCAAGAAACCGGTTGCTCCGGCCAACGCAAATGGCAAGCGTGCAACCCTGTCTGGATTCGAAAGGCCAAGCGCAGCACCAAGTGACGGACGGCGGAGAAAGAATACTGTATCCGTATGCTGAAAGCCGAACTGCGTGAGCGTATAAGAATGCAGAAGCGACAGTTTGCCGGGATATCCGGCAAACTGTCGCTTCTTTGCGTCTCGCGTCTCTTGTCGAATCCGCGTATCATTGCTGCGCGTACCGTACTGATGTATAGCTCTCTTCCCGACGAGGTTGACACCCATGATGCGCTCGACCGTCTTGTGGAGATGGGCAAACGGGTACTCTTGCCACAGGTGACGGGGCGCGAGACGATGTGTCTGCGTGTCTATCGCGGTCGGGATGACCTGCGTGAAGGGGCTTTCCATATCTCAGAACCACAAGGCCCCGTGTTCACAGCGTATGACGAGGTGGATGTGGCCGTCGTACCGGGCATGGCTTTCGATGCGTCTGGACACCGGTTGGGACGGGGGCGTGGCTACTACGACAGACTGCTTCCGCAGTTCCCGCATGCCTATAAGATAGGTGTGTGCTTTGATTTTCAGAAGGTTGACAAGGTGCCGGCCGGTCCGTATGATGTTGTGATGGACGAGGTGTTGTAGTCAATGATGTGCATCAATAGATGCGCACATCGGTGATGACGGCCGATCCGACGGCTGTATTCAGTCTTCTGACCAGTTGCGTGCGCATCATCGAAAGGTCTTGCCGCAGTGCCGGATTGGTGATCTTGACATACAGCGTCTGGTTCTTGATAAATTTTTCTCCCGTGTACTGCGCTATTGTGTTGCCGGTCACCGTACTCCATGCGTCTATGAGCCGCTTCTGTAGAAGTGGCGTTTCCAGACCCTCGTTGCGCAAGTATGCGTTCAGAAGGTCGCCTATGGATTTGGGGTGACGCTTGAACATCTTTTTCTCTTTTTTATATTTCCGTTTTCTCAGTTATTTCTCCGCCCGTCACATCGAAAAGTTTGTATCCTTCCGAGTAGTTGTGCAGTATCTTGTCGAGATGCTCGCGGTTGGTGTCGGTGATGAAGATCTGTCCGAAACCGTCGCCCGATACCAGTTTGACAATCTGTTCCACGCGGTGGGCGTCGAGCTTGTCGAAGATATCGTCGAGCAGCAGCAGCGGTGTGGTGTGCGAGGCCGTGCGCTTGAGAAAGTCAAACTGCGCCAGTTTCAGTGCCAGGACAAACGTTTTGTTCTGCCCTTGGCTGCCCTCCCGCTTCATCTGGTAGTCACCCAGTTTCATGTCGAGATCGTCGCGGTGTATGCCATGCAGAGAGTAGCCCACAGCCCGGTCGCGATGACGGTCGCGCCGGATGACGTCCAGCAGCGGGCCGCGCTGGGCGTGCGAAGTGTAGGTGAGCGACACCTCTTCGCGCTCTTCCGACAAGGTGCGGTGTATGTGTTGGAATACGGGGACAAACTCCTCCACAAATTGTTGCCGCGCCTTGTATACCGTCTCGCCGTGGCTGGCCATCTGCTCTTCCCAGATGTCGAGTAGGGCAGGGTCGGGCTCGGTATCCATCTTCAGCAGGGAGTTGCGCTGTTGCAGCGCCTTGTTGTAGGATGTGAGGGCCTCGATGTAGGTATGGTCGTACTGCGAGATGACCACATCCATCAGTCGGCGGCGCTCTTCGCTTCCTCCGCTGATGAGCATTGTGTCGGCTGGTGAAACAAACACCAGTGGTATGAGTCCGATGTGCTGCGACAGACGTTTGTATTCCTTCTTGTCGCGCTTGACGTGCTTTTTTGTTCCCCGCTTCATGCCGCAATAGATGCTGAGTGTATCGGCGTCTTCTTTTTCGTACAGACCGTCGATGACAAAGAACTCTTGGTCATGGAGTATGCATTGGGAGTCAATGGGATTGAATGCACTGCGGCAAAAAGAGAGAAAATAGATGGCATCCAGAAAGTTGGTCTTGCCTTCGCCGTTGCGCCCGATAAGGCAGTTCATTTTCGGCGACAACTGCAGCGTCGCTTCGCGTATGTTCTTGAAATTGAGAATGGAAATGTTTTTGAGTATCATCTCTTTGCGCAAAGTTATAGGCGATTTTTTAGAACTCACCTTATGCAAAGTTACTCCATTTACCACTGAAACAAGAAAAAAAACACGATATATTTCAATATGTGAGATAAAATACGTAATTTTGCGCTGCACTTTTTTCGGACCTATACATATTGTAAACACCGTCCGGAGCAGCCGTATACGGAAATAAAAACAATAAAAAAATAATGACAAACAAAAATGTAGCAAGCGCTCTCAACAGTCAGGAGACGCTGAACACAAAGGAGGCTTTCTTCTTGAAATACAAGAAGGCCATCATCATCGTCGTTGCAGTAGTCGTGGTAGTGATTGCCGGTCTTCTGCTTTTCCATGCTTATGTAGCCGCTCCCCGTGCTGAAAAGGCCAGCACCGCCTTGGCCAAAGGTCAGGAGTATTTCAATGCCGATCAGTTCGACAAGGCCCTCAACGGTGACGGTGCTGGCTATGCCGGCTTTGTAAAGATTGCCGATGACTATAGCGGTACCGACGCTGCCAATCTGGCCGACCTCTACGCAGGTCTTTGCTATGCCAATCTGAACAAGTGGGCAGAGGCTGTGACCTACCTCGAGAAATATTCTCCTTCCAGTGACGCTATGGTCAGCCCCGCTGCCGTTGCAGCCCTGGGCAATGCCTATGCGCAGACCGGAAATATCGACAAGGCCATCAGCACACTGAAGAAGGCCGCTTCTATGGCCGACAGCAAGGCAGCCGACGATGTCAACGTGAGCATCTCTCCCTCCTTCCTCCTGCAGGCCGCCCAGTTGCTCGAAAGCCAGGGCAAGAAAGACGAGGCGCTGAAGATCTACCAGGACATCAAGAAGAAGTATGTCAACGCTTCCATCGTGCAGTCGTCCGAGATAGACAAGTACATCGAAAGAGTATCTGAGTAGTCGGTATGGCAGCAGCACTTCATCATCTTTCTGAGTACGATTCCCAGCATGTGCCCGATGCCAGCAATATGTGCTTCGGCATAGTAGTGGCCGAGTGGAATCCCGAAATCACAGGCGCTCTGCTTGACGGTGCCGTCAAGACACTTGAAAAGCACGGAGCGATGACAGAGAATATCCATGTGAAGACCGTTCCGGGAAGTTTCGAGCTCGTCTACGGCGCTCATCAGATGGTACTCCACGGCGGTTACGATGCTGTCATCATCCTCGGTAGCGTCATCCGCGGCGAGACCCCGCACTTCGACTATATCTGTCAGGGTGTGACCTACGGCATCGCCCACCTCAACACTATCAGCGAGATACCCATCATCTATGGCCTTCTCACCACCAATGATATGCAACAGGCCATAGACCGCAGCGGTGGAAAGTATGGCAACAAAGGTGACGAGTGTGCCATAGACGCCATCAAGATGGCCAAGTTCTGAACACAACAGAGACAATCATAAAAGAGATAGGAAGAAGCCCAGTCGGCTTCTTCCTATTTTTTTGCTGTGCGGTGAGACACCGCTACTACTAACCTAAAACGGTTTCGTTGATTTTCTTGCCAAGAGAGCGGACTTTGAATTTCTTGCTGGCAAATAAATTCTGCCGGGCGGAGTGCGATTTTCTGATTTTATGTTTACCTTTGCCATATGTCGGATGTTCGTTTGCTTGATTTTACTACTACCAAGGTAAATGAATTTCCTGACTTGTGCAGTGTAGGGTAAATTGTTAATATCCAATGGCTTGTTTTTTTTTTTCAAAGAGTGTGGGTTTGCTAAATTATTGGGGTACATATCGGATATAAATAATTTATCTACGATGAGCAAGAATGAAAAAGATATAGCTTTGTTTGTTGCCTTCTGCATAGAGGAATACGGAGTGGCCAAAGGAATGACGAGCGACAAAGTGCTTGAGTTGTTCGCACAGTATGGTGTTGTAGATTACCTCAGCGACTTTTTTGAAACGCTTCGCACGCAGGGACGCCAGTGGCTGAACGAGGAGATAGACGAGTTTGAAATAAGTATGAAGATCAATCACGGAAGTTTAGACATTGTGGAGCAGCCCAAGATACTCAAGTCCAACAGATTGCTTGATTACGGAAATGGGTTCTATACCACCACCTCGGCAGCAGTCAAAAGAGTGGGTGGAAAGGCGTATGCGCGAACACGATGCCCTAGGCGGATATATCAATATCTACGAATTTGACGACAGGCTGTTGCAGGAGTTGAAATGCCTTCTATTTCCAAAACCGAGCAAGGATTGGGCAGAGTTTGTCATGGCCAATAGAACACAAAAAGGGTTTACGCACGACTACGATATCGTTTACGGTCCGGTGGCAAACGACCGGGTATATTTGCAATTTTGGCTATATGAAAGCGGAGTAATCGGCGTTGACACACTCCTACGAGAATTGAAAACGTACAAACTGGTTGATCAATACCTGTTTCACACAGAAAAGAGTTTGTCTACCTTGCACTTTACGAAAGCGATAAAAATAGGAAAGTAATATGTTTGAAATCAATCAAAGCAACCTTCACCTGCTCTTGCCCGGCAAGGTAAGTTGGATGGTAGAATACATGCACGATGAATACGGTTACTCACTACAAGAATGTCTGAACCTCATCTATCATTCCAAACTCTATAAGAAACTGTCGACCGAGAGCACCAAGTATTGGCATCTTGGTCCTGTAGACCTCTACAACGAGCTCAAAACAGAAATCCGAAAGAAAGATAGTGCAAACCGAATGCAATGAAACTTGTTTCAATTGCTGAGGTACATGTTAGACTAAAAAGTCCATCCAAGGCAATTTATAGAACCCGACTACTATGCTACGGGTTGTTTTTCTCCAAGACAATCACATTGTGGATAGACCCGTAGTGGCCACGTTCATAGATGCCGCGTTCTACCAATTTCAGTTTGCCGTTGACCCTTTTGTACTTTTTATAAGGTTGTATCGTGTTGATTGTATCTGACGCTTGTCCGTCTGTGAGACTATAATATTCCATGTCTTCAGCGTCGTCCAACCGGAAAACCCTTGTTAGACCGCTTTTTTTGTTTGCCGGTATGCTTTTGTAGCGGTAATGGCCGTAGCCCGTGGCACCGTCATACCGTTTGTCGAGGACTGTCTTTGTCTTAGGTTCATAATCGACATTATAATTTGTGATTTTGTATTTCCCCTCGTTAAATGGAAGTCCTTTGAGTCTAAGAGGTTTTTTCACGCCAAAGACCTTGAATATGTCATATGTATTGTATCCTCTTGCACCCATCCGCAGATTGTTGACTACCAATTCGTCTTCACCGTCGAAGTCCATGTCCTTGAAGTAGAATGGAGAACTCATCGAAAGGTATTCGTTCCGTTTCGGACGGACGTAATTCAAGTAAATGTCTGCTCCGGGGCTTAGTTTTGTCAGGTCGATGGCTTTCTGGCTTTTCGTATAGGGAGAATCGTCAGCTATCAGCTGCTCGTCAGAAAAGGCGTCGCAGTATACTCGGAACGAATGGCTTGGCTTGGTGAATCTTATTATACACCTGCCGTAGTTGAACTCTAAACCGCATTGGACATAATCTACGGATACCCGGTATCCTCTGACTTTCTGTCTGTAATGCAGATGTGTAATCTTGTCTGACGGTAAGGCGGGAATAGATTCCGGGGTAGCATAGGACAAGGCGTCTACGTCCTTCCGTTTCCATAGATCGGATACGGAATCAGTCAGGGACAAATAGAAACGTCTTTTCTTTGTGTTGTTCATCTTTGAAATCTCATCCCATTTTAAATTTTCAGTTGTAGAGAAATCTTCTCTTGACACATCCGCCTCGGTAGCCGTGGCAGCTGCGTCTTTCTCCGAGTTTTGGGCTGTGCTGCTTTTTCCTGTAAATGTGCAGCCGGCAGCGGCAATGGCTATAGCCATAATTGATATTATTTTTTTTGTTTTCATGTCAGTTGTTCATCGCCTTCGGCCGTTCTTTCTTTCCAGACATCCACATCTCTTCCTCTTTTGCTTGCGCAGGAAAATCGTCTTCCCTTACATGCTGGTACAGGGTGTCCAACAGATGCATCAGTTTGGCGTTGGTAGCGAAGGCAGTGTCAGAAGTCCAGAAGATAAGACTATTTGTCGACTCTGCTGAATCCAAGGAATTCAAATAGGTTTGTCGGGTTAGCCCCTTTTCGTCTATACCATTGGAAGTCCCGTGCATCCCAACAAGACCAGAGCTATTGTATATAGAAAGACTTTCTTCATATTCGTTTTCGTTGCCTTTATTGATGTATGATGCAAATATACCAAAAGCAGGCGGAAGGTGATGCTTCGAGTATGGAAAAACCGCCTGCTAACTTTTACCGCATGGGTGGCAGTTGTTCAAATTCTAATAATCAAAATCCTTTGGCATAAACGGCAGGAAGTCAGCCGGTACATAGACATTGCCAAATGAGTATGCTTTTCGGAACAGAGGAGCGATTTGCTTGACGCTGTAGCCCGCTGCCCCGCATCCGACGGCAGTAAGCATGAACTTGTTCTGCGGGTGCATGACCGCATACGTCGTGAAACGCTTGATGGCTGCTTCCAGCTCTTCCAGCGTATTGCCATCCGTCGGTATAGCGTAGCTCTGTCCCTGCATGCCTTCCGGTTTTCCCTCTTCCGCGCCGAAATGCTCTTTTGCATATAGAGCGGCGCCGCCGGAATGACGGCCGAACGTGTTGCTGCCGAAGACAAAAATCTCGTTGTCGGCAAGAGACTTGATGAGGTATGGCGCGACTCTTTCTTCGTCGACAAAGAAATTGTAGTTCATGTTGCCCAGCAATTCTTCCCGATCTTCGTTTGGCATTTCCTTGAAACCAGTCATTCCTTCCATGAAGTGGCGTTTCCTGTTGTAGGCACTGCGGCTGCGTCTTTCCCTTTCAAACATATCGCTCATGCCCTCGTCTGATTGCTCAAACTTGAAATAACTGTCAATTCCAAGTCCGCTTGCCGTCTGTTCCACATCAATGTTGGCTCCGATAAATGTGAACACCCAGCCTTTCTTCTTCAGACCTGCAATCAGTTCTACCACAGAACTGTGGTTCCATCTGCGGGAGGCATTCTCGTAACCGTCTGTGATGATGGTCACAACCGCCACGGCACCGCTGTCTGCAATCAGACTTCGCAACTGAGTGACCGTATAGCCCACGGCATCGTAGAGAGGCGTGCAGCTGCATGGGGCGTAGTCGTCGGTTGTCAGGTCGCGGGTCTCTTCCACCGGTGCATTCCGGAAGATATAACGGGAGTTGGTGGTGTCGAAGCAGAAGATGGATACATATTGTTTGATGTCGGGCTGCTTCTTTGCCATGATTCGGATACTGTTCAATGTCTCATTGCATCCGGAGACCGTCTGGTCTCTTACGTTCGTCATAGAGCCGCTCTCATCCAATATGATGAGATTGTAGGTCTCTGATACGGGAGCGGACTGGTCCTCTTGCTTGTCCTGTGTTCCATTTTCTTTTGCTTTCTGTTCCTCTTCATCTTTTATTGAAGGCTCGCCGCTGTCTTTGGAGCACTGGATATTTGCGCCCAAATTCAGCGTGTCCTGCATTTCCTCCGTGTCACGTTCCAATGACGGTGGCATCTGATTGTCCGAGTGTCCAAACATTCTGTTGAAAATTTTCTTTATTCCCATTTTTTTATTCGTTTAATGTGATTTTTCCGTGCTATTTTCTTTGTTATTGAATGTTTACTTGGGATGGTGTCTCCACGTTCTGCCGTATTTCGTCGCTTGAGAACAAGATTTCGGCGGTTTTGTGTGAGCGGTTGCCTGTAAAAATGTATTTGATGCCGGTATGGCTGATCTTGCACATATCAAGCAGCGATTTGCTTGACGGATCGTCCAATTCCTTAAATATGCTCTCTTTGACCAATTCTCTGTTTGAGGATATGGCATCAATGGAGTAGATTTTTTCATCGCACTTTACGCTGATGACGATGTTTTCATCGTCCAGGCTATAATCAGTCAGCAGCATTCCCTCGTCGATTTGCAGAGGCAGAGAGGCACGTTCCGCTTCTATACTTAAAGACAGGAGATTGAAAAGCGCCTCATGGGGATTGTACTGGTATTTTTGCCTTAATGCCCTTATTTCCTCGGTCGAGGCCTTAAAGTCAAATTTACCTGTGCCGGACTGCGTAATGATGATTCTTATACCGTATCCGAACTTTTCAAGTGAATCCATCACGATGTCACCCATATTGCCATTCTGGGCATTGAGGCAAAGCATGCTCATCAGAATGCCTTCTCTTATTTTCTGCTCATCGTCTATTTTGCTCAGGATATTGGTGACGTCCGAGTCGTAAGCGATATAGCAAGTGACATAGTCGTCTTCCAACTTGATGCCGGTAACTGCACCTTTGCCCAATGCGACAGGAATGGGGCAGTTTCTGTCTGCGCGTTCTATCGACTGCGCAAATTCGGCTCTTTGTCTGTCGTGTTCTATGAATGGCATGAATACCGTCTTCACAACCTGACTGAGTATAGCTGCGCAGAGGAGCAAGATGCCGATTGCAGAAAGCAAGATCTTGAAAATCTTTTTCACGGGTGACTTCTTTTGTTCCGTTTTCTCGATGACCTGGCAGTCTTTCTTCTTTCCGGAACTGCGGAGCAGTAAGAAAGCAGGGATGACAGACATTAGTGACCATGCCAATACTCTCCCGATAAGTACCGCTGTACTGGGATAGAAATCCAAAACACTCGGCAGGGAAATCACGGCAAACAGGACAAACAGAAATCCAAACACTTTTCTCATAATATTGTTTTTTAGAATATTGTTTTTCTCTTTTACCCTTTATGACTATGATGGAAGAAAGGTTAACAACGGAAACAAAAAAAGTGCGGAAAAATTTTCCGCACTTGTAGAATCCTGTAAGTTCCAACAACAATTTGCTATTGCTGAACGATGAATGTGTTCAGTCGAGCATGACAAATCCTGCCCAGAAGTACGGGTCTTTGTATTTATCCCTGACATCCATCATGGCTTTCCACAATGCTTTGTGCTTTTCAATACCATCGGTAAGGTAAGTGTAGAATTGGCCCATCAGCATAGAGGTGGCATCATCCTGTACTTTCCATAGCGACATGTTTGTACACCTGCCATTTTGAAGGCGCGTTGCAGTCCATAGACTCCTTCTACAGGGTCAATTTCCCCCTTTGCCGTTTCACAGGCAGACAATACCACAAGTTTTGTATTGCTCAAATACGATTCTGTCTACAATATTGTCCCACTTGTCTTGTGCATGCATTTGTGTGCACAAAAGTGTCAATAGAGATAGAATAAGAATCCGCTCCATATCAAGATTTACAATTTTTCCAACACCTCTTTTGCTTTCCGGTTGATTGCCGACCCGTTCTCAGATGTCTTCACCAGTTTTTCGAGCACCTTTCTGGCCTCCTTTCTGTCGTTGTCCTTCAAATGGGCGATGGCGAGGTACCATCCGATTTCTGCGGAGTAGTCGGTGTAGTCGTTGTAGGTCTCCATAGTGGAAAGTTCCCAGCAGAGGGTCAGGTCGTGGATGGCGGCATCGATGTTCTTGTCGCCTTTGACGTCGGTGAACAGTTTTTCCAACTTCTTTGACGTTTCCGGCTGAGTTTCTGCTCCACGGACTACCGTGCCCGATGTGAATATGTCATCGTACTGTTCGCCAAGTCCGGTTGTAGTCCTGTACATACCGTATTCCACTCCAAGCCAAACGACGAGCACAAGAGATGCTGCGACAGCCAGCCATTTCTTGACGGACTTTCCCCTTGTTTCTTTTACTGTTGAGTTCCTTGATGCTGCAGTATGCAATCCTTTGACAGATCTGGCACTCTTGGGTGTCGCTACATCATCTTCTTTTATTGCTTCTTCCTCATCTTCCGTTTGGGACGGACGCGCTCCGGACAATTCGTAGTTTGCATATTCCAATGGCCCGTATCCGAGAGTTACCCTCGAGACGTTCTCTACATCTTCCGCATTGGAAGCAAGGAAAACGTCCATAATCTTGCGGTCTTTCTCCTGTCCGACCTCTTTCAGACCCTTCACGAGCCGGGCTATTATGATGGCATTCTCTTTCAGTTTGGCATTCTCTTCCAAATCCTTCAGAAACTTTTCTTCCTCTTCTTGGGACATTTTCCCCTTGAGGTAGACGACGATGCGGTCGTATTCTCCGTAAGGTATTTGGTCTTTGATGTTGATATCCTTTATCATAAGTATGGGGCTTTAGTGAGGCGAAAACAATCGAGAAGACAAGCCGGATGGCAACTCCGGCAGATGGGCTCTCGTCGTCCAATCCGTTATTTTTTTATCGTCGCTTAGTCAAAGATACGTTTTGACATTTCCAAAAAGCGGGCCTTGAATTTCTCTGTACACCTGTGCTTGGTTACCCTTACAGAACCTTCGCTTTTGTAATTGTGCATCAGGGCAAGCGTCTTCATGGAGAAACCGTCACGGTAGTGTCCCCACAGAATATGGTCGCATGGCGACGGAAGGTCAGAGACAATTTGACGGACAACCGCGTTTTTTCTTGCCGCTGTCTGTTCTGTGTCGTTCTCCAAAGCAAGTATACGGTCTATGCGCTCGTCCTCAAACTCGTCCTTGGTGGTTTGAGGGAACTCATCGATGATGTTCAGCTCCTTCCTGCCATTGGCGCGCAGCCTTTCATACGCTTTGTTCTTGCATATTCCCAAGAAGAAAGTTGACAATGATGACGACAGCGTCAGTTCACCGCCTATAATCTTTGTGTACAATATGAAGAAAGCCTCTTGAAAGATATCTTCGCAGTCGGGGCGTGACAATGAAAATGCCCCTTGCAGGTAGGCAAGGGTCTTGTCCCATTGTGCGGCAGCAAACTCATCCATTTCTTTCTGGGTGTGTGATATCGGATAAATAGCCATGCCTGTCTGTTGTTTTTTTAGGGTCTCTATTGTTGGACCGGAACATTCAAACTCGTTTCGTAAACCATGTTCTGTCTCGCCAGCCTTCTGTCTGCATTCATCAGTCTTTTGATTTCCAATACCCAGTCTGTGCTTTTGGCGAGCGGTTGCCGGGAAAGGACCTGGCTGGTGTAATATGACAACGGACCGTAATATTTTCCGGATTGTTTGATTTCGTAGTTGGATTGGTAAGAGCGGCAGGCTTCCAGTACGAGAATGTCTGCAAGTCCTGTTTCTTTCGGAATATTGAAATGTCCCTTGGCGTTTATTCGTGGGCGAAAATCTTTTCCCCGCGGACTGAATCCTCTCTTCGTACCGCGGACGTACTCATCGTCATCTCCTTCTTCCACACTGTCTTCCCCCCGTGACGCACCGCCTGCATGACAGGCATCGATGACAACGCATACAAGACCGTTCCTGCCGACTTTTCTTCTCAACTTTTGGAAATAAGTATGAAGTTCGTCGTCTATGATATGATTTTTCCCTTCGTACTTCCCCTTTTGGTATACCATCGGTGCATCGTAGGGGACAATTGATTCGTCCCAGCCGTCATCCTCGTCGCCGTCTATATCCTCGTAGGGCTGGCCGTGACAAGAGAAGTGGAGGTAAACGGTGTCGCCCGGCTTGCATGAAGAGACAAGGTTGTCAAGTCCTCTCCTTATCCTCTTTGCGGTGGCTTCCTTGTTGCATATCGTAGTGATGCTGAACCCTTGCTTTCTCATGACAGGTACAATCATTTCTGCATCGTTTGCACCATGAATGGTACCCCAAGCATCATTGCCGGTCTGGGGATACAGGGAAATCCCGACAATCAGAGCGCGTCTTGTATGGGCCTCTACGAAAACGGGGACAAATGAAACGACAATGGCCAGCAGAAAAAGCGGTGCCTTGTATAGGGCGCAGATACAATTCTTTATCTGTCTCTTCATATGTCAGCGCAAAAATGTCCGGTATCTGTCAATATGTGTTGATCTCATAGCCCGCAACTTACACCCCGTCTTCTTCCGCCTTTTCCAGTTCTGAGGAAGGTGCATCGCTGCCGGTGTCAAGTTGGGTGTCCTTGGAGATGCTCACCTGGCCGGTACGGCCGATGCGCATCACAAGCGGTACGTATTCGTCACTCATGGTGTCGGGCGATCCGACGCTGGCGGCGAAGTACAGGCAGTCGCCTTCGGCCTTGTCGAGAACGATGCCCAAAAGCGCACCGCCCTGATAGGGCTCGTCTACGTACTGTGCAAAATCGCTTTTGGTGAAGGTGCGGCTGAAAAATGTGGTGCCGTCCTTGCGGGTGACCTTCACGCTGATGCGGTTGTCGTAGTATTTGTTGCCCGCACCGTCGTCGACGAGCGGCAGTGAGGTGTCGGCCTCGCGGTTGACGGCTACGGCATACTCGCTGCCCAGCCATTCCACGTTGCGGGTTTGCGAGTAGTCGCCCACCTTCTGTGTCTTCTTGGGGGCGCTTACTGCTTTTTTGTGTGTGATGATATTGGTGTCTTTCTTGGTTTCCTTGCATGACATGGCGGTGAAGGCCAGTATGCCGGCGGCCAATAGTAGTGTCTTGTTGCTCATTGGTATGTTCTCTTGTGTCAGGTTGGGATTTTTGTCCCCGTCTGATGCGGTGAGTACGCAAAGGTAGCAAATATATTTGAGATACCGCCGGGAGCCGCCGTTTTTCTCCCGCTGTCGTGTTTTTCGCGTTGTGGCAGTATTCGGCCTTGTGTACTGCGGTCTTCGGGCCGAATACTGTAGTGCTCGAGGCCGAATACTGTAGTGCTTTGGCCCGAATACTGGAGTGTGCAAGGCCGAATACTCGAGTATTTCGGCCCGAATACTGTCGCAATACAGATGGTGAGGGTAGGGCGGATGGGATGCTTCCCTTTGTGTTTGTGTTTGGCACGCATTTTGCAAGTCTAAGTGCGGACAAGAATATACATAAACATATACAATATGCAAAAAGGAAATATTGGGGTTACAACTGAAAACATATTCCCCGTCATCAAGAAATTTCTTTATTCCGATCATGAAATCTTCCTGCGCGAGATGGTGTCAAATGCCGTCGATGCTACGCAGAAAATAAAGACGCTGGCCGAGCGCGGCGACTTCAAGGGTGAACTGGGCGACCTCAGCGTCCGTGTGTCACTTGACACTGACAAGGGTACGCTGACCATCAGCGACCGTGGTATCGGCATGACCGAGGAGGAAATCGACAAATATATCAATCAGATTGCCTTCTCGGGTGTCAATGATTTCTTGGACAAGTACAAGGACAATGCCAATGCCATCATCGGTCATTTCGGTTTGGGCTTCTATTCTTCCTTCATGGTGAGCAAGAAGGTGGAGATAGTCACCCGCAGTTACCGCGACGGTGCGCAGGCCGTGAAGTGGAGTTGCGACGGCAGTCCCGAGTTTGAAATTGAGAATGTGGAGAAGGCAGACCGCGGTTCTGACATCATTCTCTATATCGACGATGACTGCAAGGAATTTTTGGAGAAGAACAAGATACAGTCCTTGCTCGACAAGTATTGCAAGTTTATGGCCGTACCGGTGGCTTTCGGCAAGAAGACCGAATGGAAGGACGGCAAGATGGTCGATACCGAGGAGGACAATGTCATCAACAGTGTAGAGCCGCTTTGGACCAAGACCCCGAGCACGCTCAAAGACGAGGACTACAAGTCGTTCTACCGCACGCTCTATCCTATGCAGGACGAGCCGCTCTTCTGGATACACCTCAATGTGGACTATCCCTTCAACCTCACGGGTATACTGTACTTCCCGCGCATCAAGTCGAACATCGAGCTGCAGCGCAACAAGATACAGCTCTACTGCAACCAGGTGTTTGTCACCGATCAGGTAGAGGGTATCGTGCCGGAGTTCCTCACCTTGCTTCACGGCGTGATCGACTCGCCGGATATCCCCCTCAACGTGAGCCGTTCCTATCTGCAGAGCGATGCCAATGTGAAGAAGATTTCTACTTACATTACCAAGAAGGTGGCCGACCGCCTCAGCGGTATCTTCAAGGAAAACCGCAAGGACTATGAGGAGAAGTGGGACGATCTGAAGATCTTCATCAACTACGGTATGCTTTCGCAGGAAGACTTCTACGACCGTGCCAAGGATTTCGCCCTGTTCAAGGATGTCGACAGCAAGTACTTCACCTTCGAGGAGTACAAGACGCTCATCAAGGACAACCAGACCGACAAGGAGGGCAACCTCATCTATCTCTACGCCAACGACAAGGAAGGCCAGTACAGTTATATCGAGTCGGCCAAGGCCAAGGGCTATAGTGTGCTGCTGCTTGACGGACAACTGGACGTGCCGATGGTGTCGATGCTGGAGCAGAAATTTGAGAAGAGCCGTTTTGTGCGTGTCGACAGTGATATCATCGACCGCCTGATTGTCAAGGAAGATGCCAAGAAGTCGGAGCTTGATGAGGCCAGCCGTGACAATCTGTCACAGACGTTCCGCTCGCAGATGCCGAAGATCGAGAAGGCTGAGTTCAGCGTTGAGGTGCAGGCCTTGGGTGAGGACGCGCTGCCCGTGCTCATCACGCAGAGCGAGTATATGCGCCGCATGAAGGAAGTGAGCCACTATCAGGCCGGCATGTCGTTCTATGCACAGATGCCCGATGCCTACAATATCGTGCTCAACAGCGACCACCGTCTGATCAAGGAGGTGCTTGATGACGAGAATGCGAAGTGCCAGGAGGCCCTTCATCCTGTGGAGAGCGAGATCAAGGGACTTGAAGCCCGTCTTGCCGTTCTCCGTCAGGAGCAGTCGAAGAAGAAGGCTGACGAACTGACTCAGGAGGAGAAGGATGATATGGCCAACACGCAGAAGGCCGTCGCCGACCAGCGTGACAAGAAGCACCAGCTCATCGCCGACTATGCCAAGGACAACAAGGTGGTGCACCAGCTCATCGACCTTGCCCTTCTGCAGAACGGTATGCTCCGTGGTGCCGCTCTTGATGCTTTCCTCAAGCGTTCGGTTGATTTGATCAAGTAAGTATTTTCGGATTTTGTTGTCCTGTAAAAATATCGCAGCAGGCGAGTCCCGTAGGGACGACAGACTATAGCGTAGGGGCTGGCCCCTACGTTTTTACGCATTAATCTCAAACGAGGCCCCTGTAGGGGGCGCATAATTCATTGCAGAAATTGAAATATGCGCCCCTTACAGGGGCACGTTGTTGATAACCCTAAAACGTAGGGCTCACGCCCTACGCTATAGTCTGTCGTCCCTACGGGACTCGCA
>CAVFEZ010000034.1:0-29177 GCA_963621665.1 Akkermansia muciniphila
AGCAACCTGTCTAAATATAAATTTAAAAATGCGTGGAATTTATAGAACACGCCTACATATTATTCTCACATATTTTAAGTACTAAAAAGATTGACTTTATGAAGAAGATTTCTACGCTTTGTCTTGCGCTCGCCATGGCGTGTGCAGGCAGCGTCGGCGCATCTGCGGCCACGCCGCAGAAGATGGCCGGCCACCGTACTTCTCAGTGGAGCGTGTCCCTTCCGGGCATGCGTACGCAGAAATCGTCGGAGTTGCGTTTCAGCCAGATGGGTCTGGGCAGCACGTCTGTCGCCCCGCGCGCCGTCAACGACGACCCCGTGGGTACGGCTTCTGCTCCCGGTTTCGGCTGGGTGGTAGGTCCCGACGGTTCACAGTGGTACTACACCCAGGAGTTTGAGACCTCGGGCTACTACTACACCGGTTCGACCATCACCCTCTTTGACAGCAACAACGCACAGGCCGGACAGTTCACGGTCGACATCCCCGACACGCTCACCGTCAACAGTATCGAACTGTACGGCGCCGTGACCAAGAAGATGTTTGACAAGGACGACAGTTCCTCCGAGGCCATGGTGTCGATACACGCCGTGGGCAACGCCTCCAACAACTACCAGGGCCTCTACCTCACCCGCGCCTATCATATCGACGGCAGCGGCGTGGCCTACGAGTGCGAGGGTTCGGGCATGTTTTTCGACGCTTCCAAGGGCTGGAACACCTACCAGCGCCTGATTGTGCCGACCGTCAAGACCATCGGCGACAAGGAGTACATCTCCATCGACTTCGTCGCACCTCCCACCTGGGGCAAGGACACGCCTTATGTGGAGAACACGATGACCATCGACTACGACAACATCAACTACATGGACGGTGCCTACATCAACTGCTTCATCGTCGACGACCAGCCCTACTACGTCATCGCCCAGTATGACACTGCCTACTGCACGATGCCCGAGGACTACACGCAGGATATCATCGTCACCCCCAACAACCACTTCATCCTCAAGACCTACAACCGCCGTTTCGCCTTGGTCGACTCCGTGTCGATACCTGTCGACGAGGCAGCCGGCGACGCTTCCTACCGTATGGCCGCCTTCGGCCGCATGAGCGACTACGACCTGAGCAAGGGCTACTTCGGCGACAGCGACAACTTCAGTTATGTGGTCACCTGGGTAGACTACCACACCTCGTCTGACGACAACACCTACGACTTCGACGTGTACGACCACGAGGGCAACAAGATAAAGACCGTCTGCCAGAATGCCGCCGAGAACGAGTGGTTCTACCTCAACGACATCAAGGGCAAGAGCCAGCAGATGGCCTTCCTGCAGGCCGTAGGCGACGGACAACAGGTACAGATGGTCGACGTGCCCGCCTGTGAGAACAAGACCCTCTTCCCGGCCGAGATCGACGGCGAGGGCATCACCACCGCCATCGACCGCTATCCCTCCGACAAGAACGAGGAGGGCTACCAGTACGTTGTGAGCATGCGCAACGCCGCATCCGACGAAGAGGACAACGTCATCGCCCGTCTGGGCTGGTACAATCCCGACCTGACGTTCGACCACTTTGTCAACATCAACCTCGGACAGCAGGGCGAATACTTCACTCCGCTCATCAACAGCACCTCGCTCAATCCCTACCTCTTCGACACCGACGACGAGATGGAGTACATCTACATCGCCAAGAAGCGCCGCACTGACGGTTCCAACGTCATCGACAACGTGCTCGAGATTGCCAAGGAGGACGGTACCGTCATGCGCTCCTTCCGCGGTGACGACGAAAAGGCTTTCCGCACAGCGTCGGTAGTGAGCATGGACGACAGCAAGAACGAACTCTTCGTGGCCTACTACTCTGACGACACCCAGCAGTACGACCTCAACTTCTACGCCCTGCCCCTCGTCAAGTTTGCACAGGGCGGCGACGGTAGCAAGAGCGATCCCTACCTCATCTCCACCGTGGGCGACATGAAGTACATGGCCACCGAGCCTGCGGCTGCCTACCGTATGGTGGCCGATATCGACATGAGCACCTACAACTACGACTGGACTCCGGTGCCCACCTTCAGCGGTTCGCTCGACGGTGACGGCCATCATGTCGCCAACCTCAGCATCGCCTCGACCGACTCCCACGCCGGACTCTTCGGTACGATCGACGAGAACGCATCGGTCAAGGACATCGTCTTTGTCGACCCGACCATGACCTTCACCTCCGACAACCAGTTTGCCGGTATCGTGGCCGGTGAAGCCGTACAAGACTCCATCAGCGGCATCCACGTCTTCGGTGCCAGTGTAGAGGGTGGTGACAACGATGTCACCTTCGGCGGTATCCTCGGTGCAGCCTCGCTCTACTCTTCGGTGAGCGACTGCTCCTTCCACGGTACGGTCAACGCTCCCTCTGCCAACCGTGTGGGCGGCATCGTCGGCAAGACCGCTACCTCCACCAGTGTCAAGGCCTGTGCCTCTGACGCCGATTTGACCGGCGCTTCTGCCGTGGGCGGCATTGTCGGTTCGGTATCGTCCAACGACAGCATCTTCGACTGCCACGCCGGCGGCAACCTCACTGCCGAGAACACCATCGGCGGTATCGCAGGCGAGAGCATGCGCGGCCCCATCGTGAAATGTCTCTTCGACGGTACGGTCAACGCCACCGAAGCCAGCTGGAACGGACTCTCCGCCGGCGGTATCGTGGGCAACCTCAGCAGCGACTGGTCTGACGAGCAGTCTGAAGCCATCACCGGTTGTGTATCTACCGGCACTGTCAACGCCGACGCTACCGACGCTACCGTACACGCCATCGTAGGATGGACCATCGCCAACGAGTATTACGGCGAGGACGAGACACCCTGGACCGAGGGCGGCCTCTCCTCCAACTATAGCACCTCGGCTCCCGAGACCTCCAAGGATACTGATGTCGACGGCGCTCCCGTGGCTGCATCAGCCCTCAACACCGACTTCTTCACCACGCTCGGCTACGCTTACGGCCAGACCACCAAGGCTCCCTGGAAGGAGACTGCCGCTGCCCCCGTACTCTACTTCGAGAAAGTAGCCCTCGCCCTGACCCTCAGCGACGATGCCCTGCTCATGGACAACGGCGATACGCAGAACATCGTGGCTACCGTATACGGTGCTGACGCATCTGCCATCGAGGTAGAGAGCGACAACCGCAGTGCCGTCACCGTAGAGGTGACCACCACCAAGGACGGTGCCGCCACCATCCTCATCAAGGCCCACAGCGACGGCGTGGCTCACGTCACCGTCACCGCCGGCGACCTCTCTGCCGTATGTACCGTCACCGTAGACCACGTGGCTACCGGTATCGGCGATGCCGAGACCGCTGCCAAGCCCGTCATCGCTGTCGACGGCAACGCCATCAGCGCCCAGGGTGCAACGGCCCTCACCGTCTACACCATCGACGGTCACAAGATCGCCCAGTCTGCCGGCACTGCCTGCACGCTCACCAAGGGCATCTATGTGGTGAAGGCCAGCGACGCCGCAGGTCACACCGCCACCGCCAAGATAGTGGTGAAGTAAGACATGTGAAAGGAAAAAGTCCCGTAGGATAATTTCGCAAACAACGAGTCCCGTAGGGACGACAGATTATAGGGTAGGGCCTTGGTCCTACCTTTTTTATTGACACCCAACGAGTTGCCCCTGTAAGGGGCGCATAATTCATTGTGTGAAATTGAAATATGCGCCCCCTACAGGGGCAATGTTTGTGTCAACGGGTTGAGATAGGGGTAAACCCCTATCCTATACTATGTCGTCCCTACGGGACTCGTTGTTTGCGAAATTTTCCCTGCGTCTCTCAATAGACGTCCTCGTACTCCTGCAATCCCCAAATGGGTTCTGCTGCGTCATAGTTCTCGTCGTCTTCCCATCCTCCGGTGTTGTCTTTGGAGTCGGCCCAGGGATCTTGCGATCCGGCCAGCAGATGGGCTTCTATGGTGAGTGTGACTATTTTGACGGTGGGTGATAGATATTTTTTGCGTTTCATAGTTGTCTTGTTTTTTGGGTTGTCTGATGATGTCCGGCGCACAGCGGCTGCGCGCCGGACGGATATCGGTCTCTGGGTTGGCGGGATTATCTGACGAGCACTTTCTGTCCGTCGGCGATGTAGATGCCGGCCGGCAGGCTGACGGTGCGGCTCTCTCCGGCCTTCATGCCTGTCGATACGACGGTCTGTCCGCCTATGGTGCGTACGGTGGCCTGCATGTCGTGGGCGGCGGTGAGGGTGAGGGTGCCGTCACCGGCGGTGAGCACGAGGCCGGAGGCCGGTGAGGTGACATCGTCGATGCCGGTGGCCTCAGATCCGGGTTCAAGCGAGATGGCGATGTAGCGCACGGCGGTGTTGAGTCCCTCTACGGCGTAGTAGCCGCGGAAAGGCATGACGTAGATGTCGCTATAGCGGTCGTCGAGATTGAGCGAGGAAGCGAAGAGGCTCTTGTTGAAGTAGAAGATGCCGTCGGTCTTGGGTACGGTCACTCCGCAGAACGAGGCGCGTGCGGTGAGCGTGGCAGCCGTGCCGCCCACGGTGGCGCTGGCGGTCTCTCCGGTGAGGAGCGGACTGTCGGCCGTGACGGGCGTCCTGACGATGGTCGATCCCTTTTGGCGCACGGTGAAGACCATCTTCGACGATGTGCCGTCATCAGGCTGTGTCTGGTCGATGCCCACGAGGTAAGGCGTGTTGGCCTCGGTAGCGGTGGCTGAGGTGAAGGGCGAGAAGTGTCCGTCGACCTGATAGTCGTAACTGTTGGTCATCGTCATGTTGTCGAGCGCATTGTTCTCGTTCATCTTGTAGAAGGTGAAGGCGCACTGGTCGGCATCGCTGGCATACTGTCCGTCGGCATCCACGGCCACGGTGAACGGAAGGGCGAGCGAGAGCCACTGGGCGCTGGTGTGGTTGCGGGTGACCTGACGGGTGTAGCGCACCTCGTTGGCGGCGTTGACACGGATGTCGAACGGAGCGAAGAAGGGCTGCTGGTCGGTGAGCACGATATCGTTCTCGGCCACATAGTCGTCGCCGGAGAGGGAGAGGGTAGCCACGTTGGTGGCCTTGTAGGACACGCCCTGTGGCAGGTAGATCATGGCGTTGGCGGCCAGCACGTCGCGTATGTCTTCTATCTTGCCGAGTGTAGCGTCGTCGGCACTGTAGAGTACGGAGTTGATGCCGCTGGCGTCGAGATAGAGTATGTGCTTCGTGTCGGCGGGAGCGCCCGTCTTGCCGTTGGCGATATCGGCCGTCATCTGGTCGATGATCTGCTTGGCGTAGGCATAGCCATCACCCTTGTCGAGAAGCGTGCCGGTAGTGGTGTTGCGCAGGGCGACACTCACGCCCACCCACTTCTTGCTGTCGAGACCGCTGCTGAGCGTAGCGTTGTTGTAGACGGTGGTATAGGTGAGCTCAGGCCTGTAGTTCTCGGTCTTGAGCGTGATGCTCGTGTTATAGTAGGCGTAGTAGGCATGGCGCGGGGTGGTGGTCGGCGCGATGTTGTAGCGTGTCTCGTCGGCGGTGACGAGATAGCAGTCGCGGCTCTCGCCCGATGCCAGTTCTACGGCGCTCCACGTGCCGCCCTGCGAGGCGTAGGTGGCGTTGGCGTAGCGGTATTCCTCGTAGACGAAGGTCGACGAACCGATGGTGCCGGCGCTATAGTTGTCTGAGTTGTTGCAGCGGAAGGCCTTGTCGCCTGCCACGGCTACCGACACCTTGGCGGTGTAGTCGTAGTCGGCGGCTTCGGTGCGGTGGGCCTGCAGGTTTTCGCCGATGAGGTCGTAGTAGGCCGACTTCGCAAAGTGGTAGCGGGCGTTGCCGCCTTCGGAGAGCGGTCCGTAGGTGTTGTCGGCACTCTTGCTGTGGAGTTCATCGAAGGTGAAGCGCATCTTGTCGGCGGCGAAGTTGGTAGGCACGGCGAACTCTATCTTACCGTCGGAACCGATGGTGAAGTCGTCGGCCAGGTACTGGTTGGAGAGCGATGTGCTGCCGTCTTCCTGTCGGCAGACCACATCCATCTTGTCGATGTAGGGATTGAGGGCTTCGAGGTCGACCTCGAGGCAGACGTGTGCGGTCTGTCCGTCGGCGAGACCCTCAACGGCAAACTTCACGGCGTCGTTGTTGAGGCCGTCGACGCTGATTTCCTGTGTCGGGTTGCTCTCGTCGACGGCGGCCGTGGCCACGACGGTGTTGCCCGTCTTGTCGTAGAGTTTCACGGTGTAGGCGGAAGCCTCACCCGTAACTGTAGTGGTGCTGGTGATGGTGGCGGATGTGCCGGAGTAAGTACCGGTTCCCGAAGAGGAATAGCCTACGTAGTCGGAGTTCCAGTACAGGCCGCGGTCATTGATTTTGTATTCGCGGGCTTCATTCTTCTTTGTCGTCGTCTTCAGGTCGGAAGTACGGGTGCTTTTATCATTCCATTTTCTGTCGTGCGTCAGATAATAGGTTGTGCCCTCCGATGTGGTCCACACGCGTCCGTAGGTATCGGTATTCCATACCACGGGGGTCGTGGTGTAGTTGAGCGAGGCGTTGAGGTAGCGGCCGTTGTTGTCCATGATGTAGATGTCCTGGCCGAGGGTGGGGGCAGAGTAGGACGTGACGCTGGCGGCACAGTGGAGCCGGGCACCCACGATGCGGTAGCCCACGGGGATGAGCGTCGTGCCGTCTTGCGAAAGAGCATCGGTGGGCACCTCGAGCCAGTAGGTGTCGTTGGCAAGGCCCATATAGGTCTTGTCGCCCTGGGTGGCGGAAGAGACGATGTGTCCGTCGCCTACCTGTCCTTCCACGGCCGTTCCGGCGGTGATGCCGCTATTGTCGTAGAGCATGAAGTTGGCGTGCAGATCCCTCACATTGGTATAGGTGTACTTGTAGGAGGTGTAGCCGCTCGATGCCCTCTGTCGGGTGATCTGTCCGAGGTCTACGCGCTGGGTGGCGAAGGGCAGGGCCACGCAGTCGGTGCCGTAGGCGGCGCTGACGCCAGGGGCAAGCACTTCGGTGAAGGGGTCGGTACACTCGAAGGTGATGACAAACGAGGTCACCTTGACGCGTGCCATACCGTCAGGGTGTTCCTGGCGGAAATACAGGATGTTGCCCATGTCGGTGCCTGTCATCGACGTGCGCTGCAAGACCTTTCCCGTACTGCCTTTTGACACGACAACGCTCTGCTTGGTGTCGCTGAAACTGGCATCCATCTCTTTGAACGTGCTTGCTGTTTTGCCTTGTGAGTCATAGTCCATCACGATTTTGTAGCCCGTGAAACGGTAACCCTTTGGCAACGACAGCGACATATGGTTGATGGTGGTATAGGATTCGCCCGACGCGAACACGAGATTGTTGCCCGAGGCAAGGATGTTGTTGGCATGCTCGCTCATGAGTCTGTTTTCGGTGAGTCCCGACTTGTCGGAGGAAACGAGCGTCATGGGCAACTGGTTGTGTACCCATATGCCGCCGAAACCGGAGAGATGGCTCTCCCCGCTATAACTGGCTGCAGAAATGACATTGCCCGTCTGCGGACTGATGCTTACGGTCTGTGCCAGCAGGTGGCCCGCCAAAAAGGCGAAGAGGGCCAGGACTGCCAGACGGATCCAACTGGTGATAATGGAGATACTTTTCATCTGTGTAGTTTTTATTGTGTTATTGTATATGTTGTTTTTCGTGTTGGGGGGTGGCGTCGTTTTTTGTTTTTATGTTTGGCGTCGTCTGTATTTTGTGTCTGTGCTGCGGTCAGGCGGGAGGTGCAGGCAATAGATTAGGGTGAGGCAAAGATAGGAAAAGTATCGGTACGCCGGTGCGCCGAAAAACGTGTTCCTGTAATATTCCTGTCGTGACATTGTCGCACCGCAATGGGTGAAAATGTGTGACACGGCGGGTAAAATGCCGCTTTTTACCATTGCGACACGACGGCCGGCAATCTCGCGTCTATCCACCAAAGATGTGTCACATTGCGGCATAAAGGCGTGTCACATTTACCCGATGGGCGAAATGTGACAACGCGACAAGAAAAATGAAATGTTAAAAATAAAAAAAAACTATGCGGCGGTGGATAGTTTTTGTGGTTTTATCCGTAATTTTACCTTTCGACCGTACAATCTGCTCCAAGGCGGTTGTTTTTCAGTCACAGTCATCATGCTATCATACAGGGAAAACCGGAGGCGGGGGAAAGCACACCAGCCTTTTGCCTCCACAAACATAAAGACGACCATGACTATACACAAACGTCATCACTTGTCCCTTCTGACCGTCCTGCTTCTCACGCTGACGGTCACACTTGCTTCCTGCAAGGGCGGCAGTACCCCGACCAAACAAGGTGCGGGCAACTACACCAACGACTACATCAAGAAAATCTGCGTCACCCAGCCCGGACGCGCCCTCGCCATGCTCGACACCGCCGAGCAGCACGGCTATATGCACCCCATCGACATCAATGCCCTGCGCTCCATGATCTACAACAACGCCACCATGGAGTACGGCAAGGCCGCCGACTGTGCCATGAAAGCCCTGCATCATCCCGATATCAGCAAGTTTCCCGACAAGGAAGAGCGGCTCCTCAACATGGCCGCCTCCGAATATTACTCCATCGGCGAGTACGCCCGTTGTCTGCGTGTGGCCGACCATGGTATAGATATCGCCTACAAGCGCGGCAACACCCATCTCGCCGCCCAACTGCTCCTCACCGTCGGACTGGTACACAGTGAGGTGGGTAATATGGGCCACGCCCTCGAATCGTTTGACAAGAGCATCGCCTCCTTCCGCTCCATCGCAGAGAAGAGTCCCACGTGGGACACCTACTACGAGTACCTCACCGCCTTGGGGCAGCAGACCAGCGTGCTGCTCGACTACAAGCGCTACCGCGAACTTTTTGCCCTGCAGCCCGCCTACGAGCGTGCTATCAAGCGCATACAGGCCATGCAGCAGGGCATTGTCGGTGCCGATGATGTCATCTACGCCGCCTACTACTCCGTCTATGCCATCGCCTATGAGGATACCGGCGACCGTGCCGCCGGCGAGCGCATGTTCGACAAACTCATGCTCACCCGCGCCGCACAGAGCGAGCAGGGCGGCACCTTTGTCGTGCCCTACCTTCTGCTCCGCCACCGCTGGACCGAGGCTCTCCGCCGCCTGGACGCTGAGGAGAAACAATACTTGGAGACCGGACACGATTCCATCGACTTCTACTACTCCAATACGCTCCTGATGAACAAGGCCCGGGCCTACCAGGCACTCGGACAATACAAGGAAGCCATCACCTGCGGCATGCGCGCCTATGCCCTCAGCGACTCGCTCCATGTGCGTATGCGCAACGAGAACGCAGCATGGATGTCGGAGCGGTTCGGCAACAAGATGCTCGCCCTGCATGTCGAGAAGCAGAAGAAGCAACTGCGCACGTCGAAGACTGTCATCATCGGGTCGACCACCGCCCTGCTCATCCTCGTGCTGCTCATGGTGCGCATCGTGCGGGACAACCGCCTTATCCGCAAGAAAAACCGTGCCGCCTCGCAACTCATCAACGAACTGTCTGCCTACAAGACCCAGATCTACAAGATGATGGGACAACAGTCTGCTTCCAACGGAGGCACCCCCTCTGACGACGATGCCGCCGACCGCGAGGCCTTCCTGCGCGTGGAAAAGCGTATCGTCGACGACCGCCTCTTCCTCCGGCCCAAACTCACCCGCGAGGAGGCCGCCGACCATGTCGGCATCTCCCGCGCCCGCTTCTCGGCCCTCTTCTCGCGCTACGCCAACGGCACGTTCGCTTCCTATGTCAACGACCTGCGGCTCACCTACGCCGCCCAACTCCTCATGTCGCGCCCCAACTACTCCGTCGAGGCTATCGCCCAGGAGTGCGGCATCCCCGTGCGCCAGACCTTCTACCGCCTCTTCTCCAAGAAGTACGGCATCACGCCTGCCGAATACCGCAACGCTATGAGCAGTGGCGACGAGGGGGATGCGGAGGAGTAGAATAGCGGGCAGCCCCCATTACAATCCCGGGTGGAATGCCATTTTGTGCATCCAGCCCCGTGGGATAAACACAGTCCCGTGGAATACGGTACATCCAGCCCCGTAGGGGCGACAGATTGTAGCGTAGGGGCGTACCCCTACGTTTTTACGTTATCTCAAACGATGCCCCTGTAAGGGGCGCATAGTTCAACCATTACGGAAAATTTGAATTATGCGCCCCCTACAGGGGCACCGGTAAAGCGCAGCCCTAAAACGTAGGGGTAAACCCCTACGCTACAATATGTCGTCCCTACGGGACTCGCCATTTGCGATATTCTACTGGGTACCAACAATAGAAATTCCACCGGGTAGTAACAATGAAAAATTCTATCGGACACAATAATAAAACAAAAAAGAGAGACGCGTCACTTCCGCCTGTGTGCGGTGTGACGCGTCTCTCTTTTCTGTATCTCTTCCGGCAGGATTGTGTCTTCCGGCGTTGGTCTGTGTGTTGTCAGTCGCCCGTCATTTCAGGGCAGCCTCGGCACCGTTGTAGGCCCACTTGTAGTAGGATGCTCCGTGTACGAAGCCTGCGCCGAAGGCGGTGAAGATGACGTTGTCGCCCTTCTTGAGGTCTTTCTCGAAGTCCCACAGTGCGAGGGGGATGGTGGCGGCGCTCGTGTTGCCGTAGCGCTGTATGTTGACCATCACCTTGTCCATGGGCAAGCCCACACGCTTGGTGACTGCCTCGATGATGCGGAGGTTGGCCTCGTGGGGCACAACCCACTGCACGTCGTCGGCAGTGAGCCCGTTGCGCTTCATCACTTCGGCCACGTCGTCGCTCATGTCGGTCACGGCATAGCGGAAGACGGTGCGGCCCTCCTGATAGAGGTAGTGCAGACGGTGGTCTACGGTGAAGTGGGTGGGCGGGCATACCGATCCGCCGGCCTTCATGTGGAGGAACGGCAGACCCTGTCCGTCGGTGCGCAGGTAGGAGTTCTGCACGCCTACGCCCTCTTCCTCGGTGGCCTCCACGAGTACTGCTCCGGCTCCGTCGCCGAAGAGCACGCAGGTGGCGCGGTCCTGATAGTCGACGAGTGACGACATCTTGTCGGCGCCGATGACGATGATCTTCTTGTAGCGTCCGCTCTGGATCATCGATGCGGCCATGTCGAGCGTGTAGAGAAATCCGCAGCAGGCGGCCTCAAGGTCGAACGCGAAGGCGTTCTTCAAGCCGAGTTTGCCGAGGACGATGGATGCTGTCGAGGGAAACTTGTAGTCGGGCGTGGTTGTGGTGACAATGAGGGCGTCGATGGTATCGGGGTCGGTGCCGGTCTTCTGCAGGAGTTGCTTGGCAGCCTTGCGGGCCATGTAACTGGTGCCGAGACCTTCCTCGGTGAGGATGTGGCGCTCCTTGATGCCGACGCGCGTCATGATCCACTCGTCGCTGGTGTCGACCATGCGCGACAGTTCCTCATTGTTGAGGATATAGTCGGGCACGTATCCGCCAACGCCGGTGATCACTGCATTGATCTTTCCCATCCGATATTATTCAGCGACTTCCTTTTCGATAGCGACCTTGCCGCGGTAGTATCCGCAGGTGGGGCATACGGTGTGGTATACGTAGTATGCGCTGCAGTTGGGGCAGATGGCCAGTGTGGGGGCTACTGCCTTATCGTGAGTTCTTCTCTTGAGTGTACGAGTCTTTGACTGTCTTCTTTTAGGATGTGCCATTGTTTTTTATTTTTTTGTTATTATTGTTTTTTCAGTTTCTCCAGTTCGCCCCATCTTGGGTCTACTGCGTGGCCTTCGGCGTCGCCGCCGGCGGTGTGTGCCGCGATGGCCCGGAGCATGTCGGGGTTGCACTGTCCCTCGGCGTGCACATGGCGTGTGGGTATGGCCAGTGCGATAAGTTCGTAGAGGGTCCACGAGATGTCGAGTATGCCTTCCGCCTCGTCTACCGTGACTACATCGCTGTCTTCTTCGGAGGGCTCGGTGCCAAGCGTTGCCACAAGACTTGATGAAGTGCTGACGGGTTGACTCATGTCGTCGAGACATACGTCGCAGGGCACGGTGACGGTGCCCTCAATAGTAAAACCAAGTTCGAAGAAACGCTCGCTTCGGGCAATCTCCACGCGCGCATGCACATGTCCTGCCCGCACTTCGGGGCCGTCAACGGCTTCAAAGTATGCATCGTCGAGGTCGTACTCGCGTACGGCCTTCTGTTCCTTCATACCTTTCAGGTCTATCTTAAAAGTGTCCTGGTTACACATTGCAATGTGGAAAAGAAGATATAGCGGGCCATCCGTCTCCGTCTCTCCGCCCGCCTTTGCAGTCGGGTACGGAATGTACGGATACAATAGTCCGTTTGGGCTGCAAAGTTACAAATTATTTTTTATATGTGTATAGAAATTCTTGAAAATCCTTGTTTTGCAGCCATGTTCCGGCCTTTCGGTGCGGGGGCCGGAGGTTCGAAATCGGGCTGTGATGTCGGTGCGGCATTTCCCCGGTTGCCAAATGTTAATAAATGTACCAATCCGCCGATTTCGCGCGGTCGTCAGGGCAGTTCGCCGGAAAAGCCTTATCTTTGCAAGACCAAGAACAGGGTTCGCCGGCTGGCGCGCCCGATTTTTCCCCCTTTCCTCCCCATCATGAACGGACATATACTCTCCCGCGACAATACCTTATGGATGCAAGGTGTATCGGCGCTTCTGATTATGCTGATGCACTTTGTGATGCAAATCGACGGTTATCCGCGCATCCTCAATATTCTCGGAAGCATAGGCGTGGCGGTCTTTCTCTTTGTCTCCGGCTACGGCCTCAACGAGAGTTACAAGATCCACGGCATCAAGGGGTTCTGGCGCAAAAGGCTTGTCCGCGTCATCCTGCCCTGCTGGGCAGTGTACCTGCTGCAGTTGCCCTACCGCGAACACTTCGATGCCGGAGCGTTGCTGCACAACCTTACCTTCACCGGATCCGACCTGTGGTTTGTCGACTGTATCCTGCGCTGGTACCTGGTGTACTGGATTGCGCGGTCGTTCATCCCGAAGTACACTACATCGCTGCTCTTCGCCTTTGCCGTGTGCAACATCTTCCAGCAGCAGCTGTACAGCGAGCAGGCCTTCTCCTTTGTCTGCGGCTACCTGGCCTCGCTGCACATCGACCGTCTCAGCCGCATGGGGCGGACGAGGATCTTGCGCTATAGCGGCATCGCCGTGGCCTACGGCATCGCTTTCTACCTCCTCAAGCAAATGCCCTGCATCCAGCAGGTCAAGGGCACGCTGCCCTTCAATCTCATCCTGCTCAACATCAAACTGCCCTTGGCCGCCGGCGTCATCGCCTTGCCTTACTTGGCGCCCGCCGTCAAGAAAGGCGGCATACTGCAAAAATTCGGGAAAATCAGTTACGAACTCTATATTGTACACTACAACTTCATGCCGTTCGTCACCGGCGTGCTGTCCGTAGTGCAGTATTCCGCCTGTTCGGTACTGATAAGCGCCGTCTTCCGGAGGCTCAACGTGCTGCTGGCCCGCAAGGGACACTTCATGCAGGGTTTCGCCTGCTACCTGCTGGCCGGCATCTGCTATGTGCTGATGTGCAAGTACGCTATGCGGGCCACCGATCATGTGGGGTACGTCTGCATCACCTACGTCACGGTGATGGCCGCAGTCGTGCTCTTCATCTCCAGTAGGTACTTCAAGGTGCGCGAGAACACCCGGCTGTTCTGGCCGGCCATGATAGCCTTTGCCGTGGTGCTGCTCCTTGTGCAGTACCATTTCGACCCGATGCTCAACAAGGTAGACCGCTGGTCGGCCATAGCCAATCCCATCACCTACCTCCTGCACGGAGAGTTTCCGTACATGGCCAAGACCCATCTGGGCGGCAATGCCTCCCCATTCCCAGTGTGGATACTCTTTCACCTGCCGTTCTATTTCCTCGGCAATGTCGGCCTCTCGGAGATCTTCACCGCCCTGCTCTTCGTGTACAGCGTCAAGCGGCTCTACGGCTGCCGCGCGGCCGTGAAGAGCATCATCCTGCTGACGCTGTGCATCAACCTCTGGTATGAGGTGGCGGTGCGGAGCGACCTCATCTCCAACTTCCTGCTGCTGGCCGCCTTCACCAATTTTCTTCGGGCCCGCCGCATCGGCATGGCCAACCATCCGTGGGCGCTTGCGGTGTGTGTCGGACTGTGGATGTCGACACGTCTGAGCGTGACCTTTCCGCTGTTCGTACTGTTGCTGCCCGGCTACCTCGGTATGGACAGAAAAAAACAGATTCTGACCCCTTGCGTGGCGGCAGGCGTCTTTGCGCTGACCTTCCTGCCCCTGGTGATATGGGATGCGGCAGAGATGTTCGGCGCGGCCAACAACCCCTTTGTCCTGCAACTCCGGCAGGGTAGCATGGCGGTGACCCTCTGTCTGGTGCTGACGGCCGTGGCGCTCGCGCTCACCTGGCGGGGCAACTACAGCCGGTGGCTGCTCCATGCCGCCGTCATCCTCCTGCTTGTGCCCGTCGTGTCTTACGTCAGGAGCATGTACGTGTACGGCAATTGGACCGAAATCTTCCAGCCTGCCTACGACATCACCTATATCGATGCGGCCATACCCTTCCTTGTCACGCTCTTGGCACGGGGAAAGGAAGATGCGCCTGCGTAAGTCTCCTGCTTTAGCATTTTTTCAACTTCCGGCAAGCAATATTTTCTTCTTCCGGCGTTTCATATAGTGAATGCGGGCGCAGACAGACTGCGGCCGCATCTGAAGAAAACGGTCAATGAAAAAGTAGAAAGGAACCAAACGATGAAAAATATCCGCACATGGCTTACGCTCATGCTCCTCGTCGTGACGCTCGCAGCGTATGCCCAATATCCCGATGACGGAGACGCCGTCCGGGAGCAACCCGCAAAGAAACTCACCCGCCAGCAGCGCAAGGCCCTGCAGCAGGCTATCGACAGTATGGAGTACGCCGACGCCCTGCAGGCACTGTGTGACACAACCTTCACGCTGGAGGCCGACCAGGTGGTGTTCAAGTACGGCCACAGGGCCTACGTCTCGCCCACGACCAACTTTGTGGCGGTGGCCGACGGCCGCGCCACGGCACAGGTAGCGTTCAACATACCCGCAGCCGGTCCCAACGGTATCGGCGGCGTGACGGTGGAAGGTCCTATCACCGATTACAAGATGACCACCGACAAGAAGGGCAACACGATGCTCTCCGCCAACGTGATGGGCGTGTCACTCTCGGCCCGCCTGTTCATCACGATGTGCAAGGGGTCGAACAAGGCCTCGATAGAGATTGTCCCCACGTTCAACACGCGGCGCATCACGCTCGAAGGGGTCATCCTGCCGCCCGACAAGTCGTTTGTCATCAAGGGACGCACGCTACCCTACTCGCTGCCATAGGAGAAGGGGCATCAAGCGCGCAACCCCGTAGGGTGGGGCTGCGCGCACACAAACTCTAAACAAATGTTACAAAGGTATAAAGCATGTAAACAATTTCCGTTTATGGAAATGATTACGACTAATTTTGCACCATATTTCGACGCAATATATATACAAGCACAATAATATAATATATTAAGGTAAAAAGGACACAGTCCCACAGAAAAGGACATATTCCCCATAGAAA
Source organism: Akkermansia muciniphila (assembly GCA_963621665.1). Lineage (GTDB taxonomy): Bacteria > Bacteroidota > Bacteroidia > Bacteroidales > Bacteroidaceae > Prevotella. Next base: position 15,550 of record CAVFEZ010000034.1, read on the forward strand.
CAATAGGAACGAAAACAATCACGAAAATGAAGAAAATCTTTACTCTTATGTTTGCGGCAGCCATGACTATGGCCGCCAGTGCCACCGACTATACGGGCAAGCTCAGCGTGTTGCTGGGCGGCGTGCCTATGGATGCCGGTGAAACCACCATCAGCATTGACCAGAATGCAGACGGTACCAATACCCTGACCCTCAAGAATTTCTCCTTTGCGGGCATGCCCGTCGGCACTATCACCCTCGATGGTGTAGCGAGCGATGCGTGCGGTACCATCACCTATATGGGCGGCCAGCAGCGCATCACCATCGCCAAGGGCGACGATGCCAGCGTAGAAAACTGGATGGGTCCGAGTCTCGGCGAACTGCCCGTGCTCTTCATGGGCAAGACAGCCAAGGAGAAACTCGACGCTGTCATCCTCATCGACCTCAACGCTTCCGGTCTGGGTGTCATCAAGGTACAGTTTGGTGAGCATCCCGAGGAAGTAGGGCAGATACCCAACTCCGGTTTCGAGCGTTTCCATACCGCCACTTATGGCAGCAAGTCGAGCCAGGAGCCCGACGCATGGCACTCATTCATGAGCTGCACCGGTTCGTTGGCGGCAACCGTAGCCGGCACTACCCATACTTATGTCAGCGATGACGTGCGTCCCGGCACCACGGGCACCAACAGTGTCAAGGTAGTTTCGAGCGTTGTCATGGGCTTCATCTCTGCCAACGGTACCCTCACCACCGGCCAACTCAATGCCGGAAGCGCATCCGCCAGCAACACCAAGAACAATGCCTTCCTCAACGTAGACAACACCGCCACCGACGCAGCCGGCGATCCCTTCTACTCGGCCATGCCCTGCTATCCCGATTCCATTTCGGCATGGGTGAAGTTCCACAAGGGCGGATCGAAGACCTACTACGCCACCATGTCGGCCGTCATCACCGACGGTTCCTACTATCAGGATCCCGAAGACAAGACCTACACCAATGTCGTAGCCAAGGCCAACAACTCCACTATCGCGGCTACCGACGAATGGCAGCGTGTGGTCGTTCCCTTCGACTATGCCACCTATGAGAACTACGGTGCCGGTAGCAAGGCCATCCTCGTGACCCTCTCCACCTGCTCAACACCTGCCGGTGGCAGCACGAGCAGCAGCAATCTCGACGCACTCTATGTCGACGACGTACAACTGGTATACAACTCCGCCCTCTCCTCCCTGTCGTACAACGGCAAGGAAATCAGCGGTTTCGCTCCCGACACCTACGCCTATGCGCTGGAAGGCGACGGTGCTTTCGATCCAGAACTCATCGATGCCAGCTGCGACGCTGAGGGTGATGCCGGATCTATCGTTACCGCTACCGAGGAAGAGAATGCCCACACCACCGTCTATGTGACCAACTACGCCGGTGACTTGCAGAGCTGGACCACCTACGTCATCGACTATACCAACCGCACTGCAGCCGGTATCGACGATGCCAAGGTATCTGCCAACAAGACTGCCGTAGGCTTCTACGACCTCAGCGGCCGCCGCGTGGCCAACACCTCTGCCAATGGCGTATACGTAGTACGCACCGCTGACGGCAAGGCCTACAAGATGATCAAGAAGTAAATAAAGACAATATAACGCGGGACACACTCCCCAAGCGCGTACCACGTTTTTTTTATTATTGCAACTACGGAAAATCCCGGGCAGCGCCAATCGGTGCAGTCCGGGATTTTTCCGTATGTGGGAAGTTTTCTATTTCTCCTTCCACCGCCGGAGCTCGTCCATCTTGCGCAGTCGGTCGAAGGAGTAGGTGCGGTCGTGTCGGCAGACGAACGTATAGAGAGTGTAGGCTTTGTCGGCCAGATCGTGCCGCTCGGGTCCGACAACACAGGCCGATTCGGCGTGGTAGAGTTCGGCGAGCATCTCCGTGCGCTGCAGCCGCTCGTCCTCTGGCCATTCGGCTACGGCAGCCATCACCTCGTCGAGGGTGACATGATGGAAACGGTCGCGTCCGCCCAGATATTGGTCGAAAAGACGCAACAGCGTTTCGCGGCGGGTCTCAAACTCCTTTTTCTCCAGCGCAAGGGCCAGTGCGGCGGCAAACTCCTCTATGAGCCGCACGAGATAGTCTCTTCGTAGCATAATGGTGGAAGGTATGTGTGTTCAGGTGTATGCAGAAAATGGTTTACTGTTCCTCCTCGTCCCCGCAAGTGTACTCGTACAGTCGCCGATAGAAGGGGTGGCGGGTGAGCGTGGCCACGTCGCCGAGAATGATGAGTTTCATGCGTGCCCGGGTGATGGCCACATTCATGCGGCGCAGGTCGCGCAGAAAACCGATATTGCCCTCGTCATTGGCCCGCACGAGCGAGATGATGACCACGTCGCGCTCCTGCCCCTGAAATCCGTCGACCGTACCGACGGTCACCAGATGGCGGTAGGGCGTGAGCGCTTCCTCCCGCCGCACCATGCCGCGGAGCAATTGCACTTGGGCGCGGTAGGGCGTGATGATGCCCACATCGATGTGCTCCTCGAGCACGCGGCCCTTGCCGATCTTGGCGAAGTATGTCGTGAGCGTATCGATGGTGAGACGCGCTTCGGCCCGGTTGATGCGGCCGAACGTCTCGCCCACGAACTCCTCATGGGCATCGAGTGCGGCGGTGTCGATCCAGACCATCGGGCGGTCGTAGTCGAGTATGCCGCGGTGTCGTACTTGCGGTGCGCTCTCCACCCGTCCGCCGTAGAACCACTCCGAGGAGAAGCGCATGATACGCTCGTTCATACGGTACTGCACGCCGAGCAGCGTCACCACTTCGGGTTTCGTGCGGGCCACGCGCTCCATGAGCGTCCGGCCCAGTCCGCCGGCCAGCGCCTCGGGACACTTCACCGTGGGCGGCAACTGGCAGTAGTCGCCGGCGAAGACCACGCGCGAGGCCCGTCGGATGGCAATCCATGCGGCCGCCTCGAGCGCCTGGGCCGCCTCGTCGATGAAGAGCGTGCCGAACTTCTGTCCGTCGAGCAGACGGTGGGCCGCTCCGGTGAGGGTGCAGGCGATGACCTTCGCCTCGGAGAAGAGGTCGGCATTGATGCGCACTTCGAGTTCGGTAGCCCGGCTGCGCAGACGGTCCATCTTCTGATGAAACCCGTCGCCGCGCCGCCGTGTGCCGCGCAGTTCGCGCATGGCCTTGCGCAGGCTCCACAGTTGGGGGTAGTCTGGATGGTCTTCAAACCGCCGCTCGTAGGTGAACGAGAGCATCTTGTCGTCGACGCGCGACGGATTGCCGATGCGCAACACCGACAGGCCGCGGTCGACCAACCGCTCCGAGATCCAGTCGACAGCCATATTGCTCTGTGCGCAGACCAGCACCTGACTCTCGCGGCGCAGCGTCTCATACACCGCCTCAACGAGCGTGGTGGTCTTGCCCGTGCCCGGAGGTCCGTGTACGACGGCCACATCCTTGGCCCGCAGCACCTCGCCGACGGCCCGCTCCTGCGAACCGTTGAGCCACGGCATGCGCGGGGTGTCAAAGGTGAAGTGGGCTGCCGGACGCGACGAGGCAAACAGGTCGCGCAGATAAGCCAGGCGGCCCCCGGTGGCCCGCGACACCCGGTCGAGCGCGTCGAACATCAGACGGTAGGAAGTCTCGTCGAACGAGAGTTGCACACCCACGCGCCCCGTCCGGCTGAGGTCGAGCGCACGTCCCGTGTCGGGGATGACGATGACCATGCGGTCGGCGGCGGCATAACTCACCGTTGCGGCAAACGGGAAATACTTCACGCCCCCGGCCTTCGCCCCGTCGCCCTCCATGGTGAAGAACATCACGGGGCGGCCGAACTCGAAATTATGGTCCGTTCCGGCATCGTCGGCCGCACGGAAAATCTCGACCACCGTCTGGTTGAGCGAATTGTAGTAGCACCGTCCTACACGCACGGGCCACCAGGCATCGCCGCGCTTGATCTTGCGGGCCATACCGACGGCTTCGGTCTGACGGCGAAACTCCTCTTTCTCGTGGGCGTACTCCAGTTCGAGCAGCGCGCGCTGCTGACGGAGCGCCAGTATTGCATTGTCCATCACGACAAAGGTACTCAATTTTTTTGTGGGTCACGGTCGGCCACCATCCAAAAAATAGAGAGACGCGCTTTGCCGACTCGGAAAATCACCCTATCTTTGCGTCTATGACCGACAATATATCCACCACAGCCGACATCGTGTTCCGCCGTCTTTCCGTAGGCTACCGCACCGGCCGTCGCACCGCGCGCACGGTACTCTCCGGTATCGATGTGGCGGAACGTGGCGGACAGTTCATCTGTCTCATGGGGCGCAACGGGTCGGGCAAGTCGACCCTTCTCCGCACCCTCGCCGCCCTGCAGCCGCCCCTTGCCGGCACGGCCCTCATCGCCGGACGCGACACCGCCCTGCTCACGCCCCGCGAGCGGTCGCGGCTGGTGGCCGTGGTGCTCACCCGTCAGCCCGACGTGGCCGACATGACCGCCCGCGAGATGGTGGCGATGGGCCGCACGCCCTATACCGGTTTTTGGGGATCGCTCTCCGCCGCCGACGAAAGGGCCGTCGACGAGGCTCTCGGCATGACCGGCATCACACCGCTCGCCCATCGCCGCTTTGCCTGTCTGAGCGACGGCGAGCGGCAGAAGGTGATGGTGGCCAAAGCCCTCGCCCAACAGACCCCCGTCATTCTGCTCGACGAACCCGCCGCCTACCTCGACTTCACGGCCAAGGTAGACCTCATGCGCCTGCTCCTCGGCCTGGCCCGGAAAGCCGGGAAGACCATCATCGCCTCCACCCACGACTTCGGCACCGCCGTGCAACTGGCCGACCGGCTGTGGATTGCCGGCGGCGGCACGCTCGTCACGGGCACACCACGGTCGATGGCCGCCGACGGCACGCTCGCCCGCTTTGTAGAAGGCGACGGCGTGGCCTTCGATGCCGAAACGCTTGCCGTACACGTCAGTCGGGAATGAAAATGGTGTATGTCCGCACGCTATGTGCGATATTTTCCGTACCTTTGCACAATATCGCCCCTGCTCCATAGCAGGCGACTTATACACGCATCCGAAAGAATGAAGAAACTATATATAGAGACCTACGGCTGCCAGATGAACGTGGCCGACTCCGAGGTGGTAGCCTCCGTCATGCAGATGGCCGGCTACGAGACCTGCGACAAGGAAGAAGAGGCCGACGCCATCTTCCTCAATACCTGCTCGGTACGCGAGAATGCCGAGAACAAGATCTACAACCGCCTCGATACGCTCGATGCCGAGCGCCGCAAGGGACGGACGCTCATCCTCGGCGTGCTCGGCTGCATGGCCGAGCGTGTGCGCGACGACCTCATCGACAACCACCACGCCAACCTCGTCTGCGGACCCGACTCCTACCTCAACCTGCCCGACATGATCGCCCAGTGCGAGACCGGACACAACGCCATCGACATCGAACTGTCGAAGACCGAGACCTACCGCGATGTCGTACCCCAACGCATCGGCGGCAACAAGGTCAGCGGATTTGTCTCTATCATGCGCGGATGCAACAATTTCTGCCACTACTGCATCGTGCCCTACACCCGGGGACGTGAACGCTCGCGCGACCCCGAAAGCATACTCCGCGAGGTACGTGACCTGCGCGACCGCGGATTCAAGGAGGTGACCCTCCTCGGGCAGAACGTCAACTCCTACGGACTCTCCCCCTCGGGCAAGCGCGAGGAAGGTTCCACCTCGTTTGCCCAACTGCTGCGCATGGTAGCACAGGCCGTGCCCACCATGCGCGTGCGCTTCACCACCTCCAATCCCGAGGACATGACCGAGGACATCCTCCACGCCATTGCCGAGGAGCCCAACCTCTGCCACCATATCCACTTCCCCGCACAGAGCGGATCGGACAAGACCCTCCGGCTGATGAACCGCAAGTACACCCGCCAGCAATACCTCGACCGTGTGGCCGCCATACGCCGCATCATACCCGACTGCGGACTGACGACCGACATCTTCGTGGGCTATCACGACGAGAGCGAGGAAGACCACCAGGAGACGCTCTCGCTCGTCCGCGAGGTAGGGTTCGACTCCGCCTTCATGTTCAAGTATTCCGAGCGTCCCGGCACCTACGCCGCCAAGCACCTCCCTGACAACGTGTCGGAAGAGGAGAAGATACGCCGCCTCAACGAACTCATCCACCTGCAGACCCAGATCAGTGCCGAGCGCAACCGCGAGGACGAGGGCCGCGAGTTTGAAGTGCTCGTCGAAGGATTTTCCAAGCGGTCGCGCCAGCAGCTCATGGGACGCACACCGCAAAACAAGGCCGTCGTCTTCGACAAGGGCAACCACCATATCGGCGAACTGGTGCGGGTGCGCATCACCGGAAGCACCAGCGCCACCCTGCTCGGCGAAGCCGTAGATGCCGCCGAAGCCCCGACCGATACCCCATCCTGACCCTGACCCAATGAAAGAATTCCTGCAAGTGCTGCGGCGGTTTGTACCGCCCTACAAGAAATACCTCGTGCTGACAGTAGTGTTCAACCTGCTGTCGGCCATTCTCAACATCTTCTCTTTCGCCGCCATCATCCCCATCCTGCAGATCCTCTTCAAGACTGACGGCGGCATCCATGCCACACACCTCATGGAGTGGGGCAGCGCCGATGTCAAGGAGGTGCTCTCCAACAACGCCAACTACTACGTCTCCGGACTCATCGGCGAGATGGGCGCCACCAACACCCTTCTGCTCATCGGACTGCTGCTCGCCCTGATGACCTTTCTCAAGACGGGCGCCTACTTCCTCTCATCGGCCACCATCATCCCCATACGCACCGGCGTGGTGCGCGACATCCGCAACCAGCTCTACCGCAAGATCACCTCACTGCCCCTCGGCTTCTTCTCCGAGGAGCGCAAGGGCGACATCATCGCCCGGATGTCGGGCGATGTACAGGAGATAGAAAACTCCATCATGTCGTCGCTCGACATGCTCTTCAAGAACCCCATCCTCATCATCGCCTACTTCGCCACGCTGGTCGCCATCTCGTGGCAACTCACCCTCTTCACCCTCTTCTTCGTACCTGTCTTCGGATGGTTTATGGGCTTTGTCGGACGCAAACTCAAGCAGCGCTCCAAAGAGGCCCAGTCGCTCTGGAGCGACACCATGAGCCAGGTGGAGGAGACGCTCGGCGGACTGCGCATCATCAAGGCTTTCTGCGCCGAGGAGAAGATGAACAGCCGCTTCGACCGCATCAACACCGCCTACCGCAACCAGATACTGCGGGTGAACACCCGCCAGCAGATGGCCCACCCCATGAGCGAGTTTCTCGGCACACTGATGATCGTCATCGTACTGTGGTTCGGCGGCACGCTCGTGCTCAACAGCCAGGCCCTCTCCGGTCCGACGTTCATCTACTACCTCGTGATGCTCTACAGTATCATCAATCCGCTCAAGGAGTTTTCCAAAGCCGGATACAACATCCCCAAAGGTCTCGCCTCTATGGAGCGTGTCGACAAGATACTTCAGGCCGAAGATACCATCGCCGAGAAGGAACATCCCGTCAAGATCGCTTCCTTCGAGCATGAGATAGAGTTCCGCCACGTGTCCTTCCGCTACGGCGAACAGTGGGTGCTGCGCGACATCTGCCTCACCATACCCAAGGGCAAGACCGTCGCCCTCGTGGGACAGAGCGGCAGCGGCAAGTCGACACTCGTCGACCTCATCCCACGGTACTACGACGCACAGGAAGGACAGGTGCTCATCGACGGCATCGACGTGCGCGACCTCGGCATACACGACCTGCGCCAGCTCATCGGCAATGTCAATCAGGAGGCCATCCTCTTCAACGACTCTTTTATGGGCAACATCACCTTCGGCGTAGAGCACGCCACACGCGAGGAGGTGGAGCAGGCCGCACGCATCGCCAACGCCCACGACTTCATCATGGCCTCCGAGCATGGCTACGACACCAATATCGGCGACCGGGGCGGACGGCTCTCCGGCGGACAGCGCCAGCGCGTGAGCATCGCCCGCGCCATCCTCAAGAATCCGCCCATCCTCATCCTCGACGAGGCTACCTCGGCCCTCGACACCGAGAGCGAACGCCTCGTGCAGGATGCCCTCGAGCGTCTCATGAAGACCCGCACCACCGTCGCCATCGCCCACCGTCTGTCGACCATCCGCGGAGCCGACGAGATCTGCGTGCTGCACGAGGGCCGTATCGTGGAGCGGGGCACCCACGCCCAACTCATGGCCCAGAACGGCTACTACCACAAACTGCACCAGATGCAGGCCTAACACAAACATTACTATAATGTACAAGATCGTCCACGCACTCTTCTACGCACTGTCGCTGCTGCCGCTCAGACTGCTCTACTGCCTGTCTGACTGCGGTTTTGCGCTATTGTACTATGTGGTGCGCTACCGGCGGCACGTAGTGCGGCACAACCTCACCTCCTCTTTCCCCGAGAAGAGCGAGAAGGAGATACGCCGCATAGAGCGAGGTTTTTACCGCTGGTTCTGCGACTATCTCATCGAGGCTGTCAAACTGCTCAGCATCAGCGACAGCGAACTGCGCCGCCGCTTCCGCATAGAGAATGCCGAAGAGGTGGAACACTACTTCCGTCAGGGACAGGACTGCGCCGCCATCCTCGGACACTACTGCAACTGGGAGTGGCTCTCCTGCGTGGGCATCGCCCTGCCCCAGGACCGCTGCATGGGGCTCATCTACCATCCCCTGCGCAACGCCATCTTCGACCGGCTCTTCCGTGACATACGCTCCTCGCAGCCCGGCAGTGTCTGCGTACCCAAGCAGGACATACTCCGCGTGCTCGTCGGACTGCGCCGCGACGGTCGGCGCAATATGTTCGGATACATCGCCGACCAAGGCCCCAAATGGACCAACATCCACCTTTGGCTGCCCTTTCTCGGCCACGATACCCCCGTCTTCACCGGTGCCGAACGCATCATGCGCAAGATGGGCAACGCTGTCTTCTATGTCGAGATGACCCGTCCGCGCCGCGGTTATTATACCTGCACCTTCCGGCTCATCACCGACCGCCCCGCCTCGCTGCCCGAGTATGAGGTGACCCGACGCTTCTTCCGTATGCTCGAGGACACCATACGCCGCGAACCGCGCTACTATCTCTGGTCGCACAACCGCTGGAAACGTACCCACGAGGAGTTCGACCGCCTTTTCGTCGTAGAGAACGGCAAGGTAGTGCCGCGACCCGCCGACCCAAGCACCAAAGACCAATAACGTATTTCTCCGAAGGGAAGAAAAACCATGCTCCATATAGGATTTGACGCCAAGCGCATCGTGCGCAACGCTACAGGGCTCGGACACTATGGCCGCACCCTTGTCACCGCCCTCTCGGCAGCCCTCGGCAGCAAGGCCCGGCTTCATCTCTACGTACCCGACCCAGGGCGCGACGACCTCCGTGCGCTCGTGCCGCAAAGTCCCTATATCATCTATTCGCTCCCCGCGCACTGCCGCACGCGCATCGGCCGTGACCTCTGGCGCACGCGGGGCATCGTCGCCGACCTCAAGCGCGACGGCATCACGCTCTACCACGGGCTCTCCGGCGAACTGCCCGTGGGCATCCGCCGCAGCGGCATCCGCTCGGTCGTGACCATACACGACCTCATCTTCATGCGCCATCCCGAATACTACAACCCCATCGACGTGGCCATCTACCGGTGGAAGTTCCGCTGCGCCTGCCGCGAGGCCGACCGCATTGTTGCCATCAGCGAGTGTACGCGCCGCGACGTGGCCGAACTGGGCCACTTCCCCCTCGACCGCATCGATGTGGTGTACCAAAGCATCGACCACCGTTTCCGCCGCCACGTGACCGACGGCGAGCGCACTGAGGTCGCCCGGCGCTACGCCCTTCCCCACCGCTACATACTCTTTGTAGGCACGATCGAGGAACGCAAGAACGCCGGACTCGTCATCGAGGCCCTGCCGCATATCGACCCCGAAGTGCATTTCGTCATGGTAGGCCGCCAGACGGCCTATACCCGCCGCATCCTCCGCCGTGCCTCGGCGCTCGGTGTGAGTGACCGTGTGCATACGGTCAGCGGCGTACCCGATGCCGACATGGGGGCCATCTACCGGTCGGCCGAGGTGTTTGCCTATCCCTCGCGCTATGAGGGATTCGGTCTGCCCATCGTCGAGGCCATACAGTGCGGTCTGCCCGTTGTGGCCGCCACCGGGTCGTGCCTGGAAGAGGCCGGCGGCGATGCCTGTTTTTATGTCGGGCCCGATGATGTGCAGGCCATGACCGACACCCTCAGCCGCCTGCTTGCCTCCCCCAGTCTGCGTCGGGAATGCGTAGAACGGAGCCGCAACTATATCCGACGCTTCGAGAACGGCGACATCGCCCGGCAGATGACCGAGGTGTACCGACGCACGTTGGAGACAGAATAAGTGACGATAAATAGTCCTTGAAAATCCAAGAACAAGACTTCATCTCAATAGGAAAAGCAATAACACAATATGAAAACCGTACTGATAGACTTTACACGGTACCGCGAGAAAGGCGGTTTTGGCGAGATTGCCAACAACTATGCCGAATATGTCAAGAGCGGCATCTTCGACGGTCTGCGCTTCGTGGCCCTCGTCAAGGAGCAGTTTCGCGGCGCAATGGGCCCCGACATCGAATACGTCACGGTGGAACACATGGACGAGGATCTGCGCCGTGTGGGACACATCGACCTGTGGCACACCACCGACCAGTTGTTTATCAAGCGCCGCCACGCCCCCGGCATGGTCAACATTCTGACCGTGCACGACCTCAACTTCCTCCGCGAGAAGAAGCATATCCACAAGTACAAGGCCCTGCTCAAACTCAAGTGGCACGTCATGCGGTCTGACTGCATCACCGTCATCTCCCAATATGCCAGGAAAGACCTGCTGGCCCACGCCAGTGTCGGGCACAAACCCCTGCGCGTGATCTACAACGGCATACAGGGAGCGGAGAACGCCCGCCAGCAGCGTCCGGCCTTTGTCGGAGAGGGCAAGTTTTTCTTCACCTTGGGACGTATCTGCAAGAAGAAAAACTTCCACTCGCTCGTGCCCATGATGAAGCACTTCCCCGACTATAGGCTCTACATCTGCGGCGAATTCTACAAGAACAAGTACCGCACCTACCTCACCCAACTCATCCGCGCCGAGGGTCTCGAAGACCGGGTGTTCCTCTGCGGCACCGTCACCGATGAGGAGCGCAACTGGCTCTACGCCCACAGCGACGCCTTCCTCTTCCCCAGTCTGCTCGAAGGGTTCGGCATACCCGTGCTTGAGGCCATGCGCTTCGGTTGCAAGGTGTTCTCGTCGCGCTGCACCAGTCTGCCCGAGGTATGCAAGGAACACGCCACCTACTTCGACTCGTTCGACCCCGACGACATGGCCGCCACCGTCAGGCGCGGACTCGCCACATGGGACCGGACAAGCGCCGAGGCCGTCGCCGCGCGTGAGTATTCCCGGAAATTCACCTACGACAAGTACGTCAAACAGTATATCGCCCTCTACAAGGAGTTGTTGCACGTGTGAGGAGCGTAAAAAACGTGAGATTCGTAAGATTCGTGGTTCATCATACCACGAGCATTGCTTATAACCACGAATTTTACAAATCTCACGAATTTTCTGAATTATACCTTACCTCCCGGCAATCCTTTTCCCCCGTTTCCCGTTTTTCCTGAGTTCTATGCGGAACGTTGTGCCGTGTCCCACTTCGGAGTGTTTCACGAAGATGCGGCCGCCGTGGTATTCCTCGACGATGCGCTTGGCCAGCGAGAGGCCGAGACCCCATCCGCGCTTCTTGGTCGTGAAACCCGGACGGAAGACACTGCCGAGGTCTTTCTTGCGGATACCCTTGCCCGTGTCGGCCACCTCGATGGCCACGCGCTGTCCGTCGTCGGTGACGGTGATGTCGATGCGGCCCTGTCCGCTCATGGCATCGACGGCGTTCTTGCAGAGATTTTCGATCACCCACTCAAAGAGCGATGCGCTCAGCATCACCGTCACGGGCTCCTCGGGCATGTGGCACTCCATGACCACCTTCGACGAGGTGCGGCGGTCCATGTACTCCACGACGTGGGCGACCACCTCCGCCAGGTCGGTGGGCACCGGTTCGGGCAATGACCCGATTTTGGAAAAACGGTCGGCGATGAGTTGCAGCCGGTGCACATCCTTGTCCATCTCGGGGATGAGGGCATCGTCGGGGTAGGTCTCCTTGAGTATCTCGACCCACGCCATAAGGCTCGATGTGGGGGTGCCGAGCTGGTGGGCAGTTTCCTTGGAGAGTCCCACCCACACCTTGTTCTGTTCGGCCCGCTTGGAGGTGAGCAGGGCGAAGACGGCCACCACGGCGAAGAGCATCACCACGCCGAGCTGTATGTAGGGATAGAATGACAGGCGGCGCAGCATGGTGGAGTCGTCGTGGCACACATAGATGCAGTCGTCGGGCGATGTGTCGCTGAGCTGTATGCGTATGGCACGCCCTTCTGCACGCAGATGCTGCGCTTCGGCGGCGACGATGCGGAGCGTGTCGGAGTAGTTGGACGCGCCGCTGACGGCAAGGTTGCGGAAGGTCTGCACCCCTCCGTGGGCATCGGTGACGATGACAGGTATGGTATGGTTGCCGTTGATGACACGCAGGACGAGCGTCATGTCGGTGTTCTCGTCGGCATTGTTGAGGGCGCGCATGGCCTCGGCCCACACCTCCATGCGGTGGAGTTCCTCGGCCGACAGGTCGCGCACAAGCAGATGCGAAGCCACAAGCGAGGCCACGGCGATGATTACGGCCACGGCCACGAGTATGATTTTTACACGACGTATCTGGTCAGTCCACTGCATTTTTTCAGGTGGGTATTAATTATTTCCGCGCAAATCGTTGTCTCACGCAGATTATTTTCCGCGCAGCAGTGCAGCGAGTTCCTCCATGCCTTCGGTGGCGCCCTTGGCGATATGGCACACGCCGTCCTGCCGTACATCGACGGCGGCGGGGTCGATGAGATACACGGGGATGCCGTGGCGCACGTAGCCCACCAGTCCGGCGGCGGGATACACATTGAGCGACGTGCCGACGATAACAAACACGTCAGCCTTGGCAGCGGCCTCGGCCGCCTCGGAGAATTTGGGCACCGACTCGCCGAAGAACACGATGAAGGGGCGCAGGAGCGACCCGTCGCCCGCCTTCTCGCCCACGGCCACCTCGGGCTGTTCGGCCGTCAGCCGGCGCTGGTAGCGCGGGTCGTCGGGATTGCGGCTCGAGCAGACCACCGGCAGTTCGCCGTGCAGATGGATGACCTCGGTCGATCCGGCCCGCTCGTGCAGGTCGTCGACATTCTGCGTGACGACCGTCACGCGGAAGTCGCGCTCCAGGTCGGCGATGATACGGTGTCCGCCGTTGGGCTGGGCCGTATAGAGTTTGCGGCGGAGCATATTGTAGAAATTGGTCACGAGCGTCGGATTGCTTTCCCAACCCTCATGGGTGGCCACGTCGCTTACGGGATAGTTCTCCCACAGTCCGTCCGATCCGCGGAATGTCTTGAATCCGCTCTCCACCGACATGCCCGCGCCGGTGAGAAATACCAAATGTTTCTTCTCCATATCTTTGTTTTCCGGCGTGTTCTATAAATTCCACGCATTTTTAAATTTATATTTAGACAGGTTGCTC
>CAVFEZ010000035.1:0-28257 GCA_963621665.1 Akkermansia muciniphila
CGGAAAGGTTGAGGCTGCAGACAGTCGCGAATATGGCCGTGCCAATTTGGAGTATCCATCAGCGACAAATCATTCTTGACAAACCCGACAATACGATAGTCCGCACAAGTCTTCAGATAAAAATCAATAATACCAAATTTGTCTGGGAATTCATCCATTGCTCTGACCAAGCGCGGCGAGATGACATGTATTCCCGCAAAGGCAAACATGCGATATTTGTGCGCATCTATTTCGCCATACGGACTTCTAACCTCACCCGTTTCCACATTGGTCCAACCGACAAGCGTCATATCACCATCAAACAACAAATAGCGTTTGGTCTTGCGTTTGCTGACCAACAACACTGCATCAACCGGCAAAATGTCTGAATGAGGCCGTATACTATCCTTCCGAGCACTGTCCGATGAACAGATTTTTTCCTTGATTGCCTCACGATTTTGGGCTTCCTCATAAAACTGTTGCAAATTGACATTGCTGAATATGTCAACATTGTGTATGAGAATGGGTGATGCATTGTCAAAAAAAGGTGCTGCTTTTTTTATACCGCCTCCTGTATCAAGCAACTTATCGCTCTCGTCGCTAATTGCTATATCCAAGCCAAAATTATCCTTTTCTCGGAGAAAATCAATAATTTGAGATGAGAAATGATGTACATTGACAACAATACGCTTAACGCCTGCCTCTGCAAGTTTCTGCACCACATGCTCTATTAGGGGCTTGCCGCCGACCTTCACCAACGCCTTTGGCATTGTATCAGTAAGAGGTTTCAGGCGAGTACCCAAGCCTGCTGCAAAAATCATAGCCTGCATCATAGGATTGCGCAATAAATATATGCACACAAAGTTACACATTTTATCCAAGACGACAAAGTTTTTAAGCAAATAGGTCTATACAAATGTCAAACTCGCTCTGTAATGCACTGGCAACAACTACAAACGGCACAGACCGATGCGCCAGTTTTTATCCGCACAATCCTACTATTACAAATAAAATGTGTAACTTCGCAACATGAAAGATCTTCTGACTCCCAAATACATTCTACGATTTGTCATTATCGTAGGAGGACTGTTTTTACTGACAAAGAGTATCAGCGTTTCTTTGGCTGTATTGTTCCTGTTGCTTGCCATAGACAGGATATTCGTGCTATGGATGAAAACAAAAATGAACAAAAACTCCACAACTGATCAAGAAGATGAATGAAAGTATTTCTGCCGGTTACAAAGACCTCATAAACCTTTATACCAAGTGGAATGGTAACGAGCCCACGTCAATAGAAAAAATGCAGGGGGCAGGCAGCAACCGGGAATATTACCGTTTGTTTGACAAATGCGGAAATACAGTCATCGGCGTTATCGGTACAAGCCGTGACGAGAATCACGCATTCATTTATTTGGCCCGACATTTCGAACTTAGGCAGTTACCCGTACCGCATATCATTGCCGCAAGCGAAGACGAATGTGTGTACCTTCAGACCGACCTGGGGAAGACATCACTATTTGAGGCCATCAAGGGAGGGCGCAATGCAGGAGGCAGGTATAACCAGTACGAAAAGGACTTGCTTATAGCCACTATTCGTCAGCTGCCCAACATACAAATACGCGGTGCACGTGGCATGGAATGGAGCAACTGCTACCCACAGCCGGAATTCAACGAGGAAAGCGTACTCTTTGACCTTAACTACTTCAAATACTGCTTTCTTATGCCATCAGGGCTCGACTTTCACGAGTTGAAATTGGAAGCCAATTTCCGTCTTTTGGCAAAAGACTTGACGGCAGAGAAAAACGATGCTTTTCTCTACCGTGATTTCCAAGCGCGCAACGTCATGCTTATCGGCAACAACAAACCGTATTTCATTGACTTTCAAGGTGGAAGAAAGGGGCCTTTCTACTACGACCTGGCCTCATTTCTGTGGCAAGCCTCCGCTAAATATTCGCATAAATTACGCCGTGAATTGGTGGCCGAATACTATAACTCTCTGAGAAACTATACAGAAGTACCATCGGTTCGCCATTTCGTCAGTCGGCTCAGCCTGTTTGTTTTATTCCGCACACTTCAAGTGCTGGGAGCATATGGTTTCCGCGGATATTTCGAACGGAAAAAGCACTTTCTCGATTCTATACCACCGGCATTGGACAATCTACGTGAGTTACTCACACTGTCCAAAGAATTTCCGTATCCATACCTTATGGATGTTCTTAAGCGCCTGACAGAATTGCCTCAATATGCGCACATCGAAGAATCTGCGATCAGCAGGGCAGACGGTTTCCGAACAGCAGAAAGCAACGTATATAAAGGAAACCCACAAGACGGACCGGCAACCTACTCCAAATACGACGGGAAAGGGCCTCTCGTCGTCCGTGTCTACAGTTTCTCTTTCCGGAAAGGGATTCCAGAGGACGAATCCGGCAACGGGGGCGGATATGTTTTCGACTGTCGGTCTACCCACAATCCTGGCCGCTACGAGCCATACAAGAAATTAACAGGACTGGACGAGCCTGTCATTCGATTTTTGGAAGACGACGGAGAAATACTTACATTTCTCGAAAGTGTCTACAAATTGGCTGATGCACACGTTGCCCGCTATATCCAAAGAGGATTTACAGACTTGATGTTCTCTTTCGGATGTACCGGAGGACAACACCGCAGCGTATACTCCGCCCAACACCTTGCAGAGCATTTACACAAAAAATTTGGCATCGAGGTTCGTATATGCCATCGGGAACAGAGCATCAACCAAACACTACAGCGTTTAGGATAAAACAAATTGCACCCATTTTACAGATCAAGCAAATATCACTCCATGATATACCCTAACAACTTTGAAGAGAAAATAGGTTTTCGAGAAATACGCACTTTACTCCGTCAACATTGTCTCAGTACTTTAGGAAAGGAACGCGTTGATACAATGTCTATATCCTATGATGCAGACACCATCAACGAATGGTTTATGCAAACGGCGGAATTCCGAAGACTACAGGATACAGAAGAACTATTTCCCTTACAATTTTTCTTCGACCTTCGCGAATCCATATCGCGCATCCGACTGGACGGAACACATCTAGAAGAAAGCGAATTGTTTGATCTTCGCCGCTCTCTCGAAACTGTCAGCGCAATCACTGCCATCTTCGATAAATGCACGGACGAGAATATATACACCTACCCTACTCTTCACCTTCTCACTTCAGATGCTTTCACATTTCCGGAACTGATCCGCCGCATCGACCAAATACTCGACAAATACGGAAAAATAAAGGACAGCGCATCTCCTGCCCTAGCCAACGTCAGACAAGAGTTGTCACGAACTCAAGGAAGTTTATCACGCACTCTTTTTAGTATATTACGCTCCGCACAGGCCGAGGGACTCGTCGACAAAGACGTCGCACCGACCATGCGTGACGGAAGACTTGTTATCCCCATTGCGCCCGGTGTAAAGAAGAAAGTACGAGGCATAGTACACGACGAGTCGGCTACAGGAAAAACAGTGTATGTGGAACCGACAGAAGTAGTAGAGGCCAACAACCGCATACGGGAACTGGAAGCCGAAGAACAACGCGAAATATTGCGAATTCTTACCGAGTTTACAAAATTAGTGCGTCCACATGTACGCGAGATTCTGTCTTCCTATCGTTTCCTGGGTATAGTCGATTTTATACGTGCAAAAGCAGAATTCGCTCGTCTTGTCAATGGAATAGAGCCAAAGGTAAACAACCGCCCTCGACTCGACTGGATACGAGCCATCCATCCATTACTCCAGTTATCTCTCCAAAAACAGTGCAAATCCATCATTCCTCTCGATATCACCCTTACGGAGGAAAACCGCATACTTATCATCTCCGGTCCCAACGCCGGAGGTAAATCCGTGTGTCTGAAAACCGTGGGACTATTACAGTATATGCTGCAATGCGGTATATCCGTCCCCTTCAGCGAAAGATCCACGGCAGGGATATTCAAGGATATCATGATTGACATTGGCGACGAACAAAGCATCGAAAATGATCTCAGTACATATTCCAGCCATTTGACCAATATGAAGTGTATGATGCGGCAGGCCAACGATGCAACGATTTTGCTCATCGACGAATTCGGAACAGGAACAGAGCCTCAAATTGGAGGAGCAATTGCGGAAGCAGTACTCAAACAATTCTGCCAGAAAAAGGCTTATGGAGTCATCACCACACACTATCAAAACCTAAAGCACTACGCAGACAGTCATCCCGGCGTCGTAAATGCCGCTATGCTATATGACCGCCACGAGATGCGACCACTATTCCAATTGGCCATCGGACAACCTGGAAGCTCATTTGCCATAGAAATTGCACGCAAGACAGGATTACCCGAAGCGGTGATACGCGATGCAAGTGAGATTGTCGGTTCGGAATACATACAAAGCGACAAATACCTGCAAGATATCGTACGAGACAAACGCTATTGGGAAGGCAAACGTCAGAGTATACATCAGCGTGAAAAGGATTTGGAACGGATCATATCCAAATATGAGTCTGACGTAAAAGAATTAGACACCAAGCGCCACGACATCATGCGCCAAGCCAAGGAACAAGCCGAAGACCTCATCAGCCAAAG
Source organism: Akkermansia muciniphila (assembly GCA_963621665.1). Classification (GTDB taxonomy): domain Bacteria; phylum Bacteroidota; class Bacteroidia; order Bacteroidales; family Bacteroidaceae; genus Prevotella. The sequence goes on from CAVFEZ010000035.1 coordinate 4,582, forward strand.
CAATCGGAAAATAGAAAACGTCATCAAGGAAATCCGAGAAAAGCAAGCCGAGAAAGAATCCACCAAACGGATACGCGAAGACCTCGCTCTCTTCAAAGAGGCGGTGAGCGCCACAGATGCCCAAAACAAAGACGAGCTGATAGCCCGAAAAATGAAGCAGATAGAGGAACGGAGACAAAGACGCGAAAAGCGGAAAAAGGAAAAGGCCGAGAACAAAATACAAAATCCATCCCCGGCATCTACTGCAAATGCCATGAGAAAGGAGAGTACGACATTTTGTGTAGGCGACACCGTACGCATCAAGGGCATGACCACCGTCGGACATATTGAAGAAATATCCGGCGAAAAGGCCACTGTAATATTCGGAGATATGCGAACAAAGATGCAGACCAAGCGTCTCGAGGCAGCACAAGCTCCTCTCTCCACAACCTCAAGGCAGACTTCCATCAGTCGCGAAACCAGACAAACCATTGATAACCGCCGCGAAAACTTTCATCAGGATCTTGACGTTAGGGGTATGAGAGGTGACGAGGCTCTTCATGCCGTCACCTATTTCATAGACGATGCCATTCTTGTAGGCATGCCCAGAGTAAGGATTCTTCACGGCAAGGGGAACGGCATACTTCGCCAACTCATCCGACAATATCTTGCTACCGTACCTGGAGTTTCGTCATTCCGGGACGAGCATGTACAATTTGGCGGTGCAGGTATCACGATTGTTGACATTGACTAACGCTCTGAAAAAAACGCTCTATGGGAAAATTAATTTCATTCGTACTTTTGGCCAGTATATTGTTTACATCATGCGGACGCTCTATCGAGGAACAAAGACGCATATCAAAAGAAGAACGTCAGCGCCTGCACAGAGAAGACTCTCTCGCACTAAAAATAGCCGTCATGCCGACCTTAGATTGTCTTCCACTATATTTAGCCAAAGAAGAACACTACTTTGACACATTGGGAGTGGACATACGTCTGAAACGCTTCAACGCCCAAATGGATTGCGACACTGCACTCGCCGGAATGTGTGCAGATGGAGTTGTAACGGATCTTGTCAGAGCATTGTGGCTACAGAAAAAAGGGGTACCGCTCCATTTTGCTACATCCACAAATGCTTACTGGATACTTACGGCAAACCACAAAGCCAGACTCAAAAGAAGAGACCAGCTCGGAGACAAGATGATAGCCATGACCAGATACTCCGCAACAGATTTTTTCACCGACAAGGCTCTGCATGGGGTTAAGACTTCCGCACAAGTATTCAAGATACAAATCAATGACGTAAACATCCGTTTATCCATGCTTCTCAACAACGAAACGGACGCGCTCTGGCTTACTGAACCTCAAGCTACGATTGCAACGGCAGCAGGGCACGGTCAACTCTACGACAGTAGAGAAACCGGGATATCATTGGGAACAATCGCATTCAATAAAAAAAAGATATCCGACAAGAGAAGACAACATCAGTTAAAAGCATTCCTCACCGCCTACAACCGTGCTTGCGATTCCATTTCAAGTCGTGGTCTGGCCCATTATACGGGAATACTGTCAAAATACTATGGTTTGACAGCTAAACAAATCCATTCGTTGCCACCCATCAAATTTCCGCATGCCACATCGCCACGCCCAGCAGACGTAATGGCAGCAGAACAATGGTTGAACCAATAACACATTAGGCAGGTTCCAAAGTTTGTACATTCGAAATCAATGAAAGACAATATTCTACACAGCATATTGACAGAACGTAACCTAAAAAAGGCAATACGGCTCATCCGACAAAAGCAATCAGAAGGCGCATTGCCTCAAGCATCTTCTTCTCTTGAGGAGATAGAAAATGACTACGGTCTGATGTGCAGTTTTCTACAGCGAGGTTTCAGAGACGAACAGGCAGACTTCATATACCAAGGACTGCTTAAGAAAACATATAGGCTTTATGCCGATCTGCGATTGGTCCGTTTGAAAACAACTGCACGCACATTTGTTGAGGCTGCTTCACACGCTTGCAACATAAAAGACCATAAGGATGACATCAAACAACATTTGGAAGAATATGTACAAGACATAGCCCTCATGTCATTGGGAAATGGCATCAGTAACGAGAATCTCCAGTCCAACATATACGAAAGCCATCAGACATTCATAGACAGAACGTTCAACGGTATTCTCATCAGCGACCAATGGTCAAACGATTTGTCATCTCAAATGACAGAAACACTCTTGTCACCAACGATAGATGTGCGAGACGCAGGGGTACTTGTAAGTGCCATGACGCTGGCTTGCCTCAGTATTTTCGACATCAACAAATGGAAAACGCTCACAAAACTGTACACAGAAAGCACAGATGAACACATACGCCAACGAGCCCTGGTCGGATGGATACTTGCTTTACCCCAAAATGACGAACTGGCAATACCGGAAATAGGCAAGAGTATAGAAGCTATATGCAAAACAGAAAAATGCCGGAAAGAGATATTGGAGTTGCAAATACAACTATTCTATTGTTGCAACACAGACGCAGACAACCGAATCATACAGAATGACATACTCCCAACACTTATCAAGAACAACGATCTGCACATCACCCGTTTCGGACTTATGGAACGTGATGACGACGATGCACTGAAAGACATTCTGGATCCAGAAGCCGCAGATCGCGAAATTGAAAAGTTGGAAAACACATTCGAACGTATGAAAGCCATGCAAAAAGCAGGTTCTGATATCTACTTCGGAGGTTTTTCCCAAATGAAACGCTTCACGTTTTTCTACAAACTGAGCAATTGGTTCTGCCCATATTATCCGCAACATCCACAAATAGCCTCCGCTATCAGTAAGATTGGCAACGGCAATCCATTGACAACAATATTGAGCAACGGCATATTCTGCGATTCGGACAAATACTCCTTCGTCTTGGGATTGGCATCCATTATGGACAAGTTACCCGCCAACATACATGAAATGATAGGAAACAGTATGGACTATACATCCATACAAGATAGTAACGAAACAGAACATCCCGCCTATATTCGGAGATTGTACCTGCAGGACTTGTACAGATTTTTCAATCTATACCAAAACAAGAAAGATTTCTCCAATCCATTTGTATGGAATGCGCTTGGCGTGTCCTTTTTCTTTTCCATGGATTTCTGTAAGAGTACATTACTTCGGGAGGAACGTGACAAACTTGCTGTATTTTTCTTCAAGCGAAACCACCACAACGCCATCCTGTCTCTGTACGAAAACACGACGATGCCAACAAGCAGGGAGGCGAAATTTGTTTTGGCACAAATCTATCTGCAAACAGGCCATAAAGACAAGGCGCAAGCGGTTTTTGAGGAAATATTAAGTGTCTTTCCTTCTGACGAATATGCCTTACGAGGTTTGGCAAGAATTGCCTTTGCCAAAGAAAAATTTGAGACGGCAGAAAATCTTTATGAGAAACTTCAATCCGAACATAAAGAGAACATCAAATACAAACTCAACTTGGCCATAACAAGACTCCATCTCAACAAAAGAAGTCAAGGTATGGACATGCTATACCGTTTGTACTATGAGTACCCGGAACAAAAGGACATCAAACGTGCATTGGCATGGGGCTGTCTTGTATACGGAAAAGCATCAGAAGCAGACAAAATATACAATACACTCATAGCTGAAAAAGGAACACTTCCCTCCGACTTTCTGAATGCAGGATATGCGAAATGGATATTGTCAAAAATTCCCGAAGCCGTAACATTATTTCGCAAATATCTTTCAGAAACATGTGAGACAACAAACAACGGAATAGGAAAAGATTTCGACAATGACCAACAAATACTTTCAGACAACGGCATCGGATGGGCAGAAAGAATGATCATGGAGGATCTTGTAAGCTCCGAATAGACACACCAAGATACGTTTGTTCCCCTTAAAAACAGAGAAAGATGAAACGCAACAACAAGAAGATAATGCGAGCCTGCACGGTATCAATGTCCGTTGAATTTTTCAAGGAAATCATGAAGCGGATGCGGGAAGAAGGATATAAAATGGAAGCAGTCACATCACCCGGAACCGAATTGGACAAGTTAAAAGATGATGGTTTCCTATGCTTTGGGATACCTATGGAAAGACACATTTCACCGATCAGAGACCTGGTTTCACTTCTTCGTCTGACGGCGCTGTTTATGCGTGAAAAGCCGTATGTCGTACATTCCATAACTCCAAAAGCAGGACTACTGTGTATGATGGCGGCCTATATCACACGAGTACCCATTCGTATACATACCTTCACCGGACTCGTTTGGCCAACATCAAAAGGAATCTCACGCCGCATAATTATGTTTACGGATTGGCTCACGTGCAGATGCGCAACACACGTTATACCCGAAGGACAGGGCGTTTTGAACGATTTGAAGAATGGCGGAATAACAAGAAAGCCCATGAAAGTGCTGGGATATGGAAATGTAAGGGGGATAGACTTAAACCGGTTTGACCCCAAACGGTTTGAGAAAGCATACGACAACAATCACATCTTTACATATCTATATGTGGGGCGTATCGTCGGCGATAAAGGCATTAACGAATTAGTGGAAGCATTCACTCAACTTTACCAGACGAACACCAAGACAAGACTCATTCTTGTCGGAAAATATGAAGAGCACCTGGATCCTATAAAGGAACAAACCAAAAGGACGATTGCCGAGCATCCAGCCATCACAACTCCAGGAGGAAAATACGGTGATGATCTTCTTTCCGAATACGCCAACGCCGACTGTCTCGTTATGCCGTCATATAGAGAAGGTTTTCCCAATACAGTATTAGAAGCCGGAGCCATGGGCCTTCCTGCCATTGTCACAGACATCAACGGAAGCCGCGAAATCATTGTAGACGGAGAAAACGGTATTATTGTCCCGTCTCATGACGCAACGGCATTGTACAACGCAATGAAACGTATGTATGAAGACAACAATCTAAGAAACAACATGAAAGGAAAAGCCCGCACAATGATAGCATCCCGCTTTGAAAAAACATTTGTTCAAGACTGCCAGATTTCTTTTTATAAGGAAATAATGGGAATATGATAAACTGGACGGGGATTAGACATTTCAGATTCCCAAATTATATTGTCCTTTATTGCTGTCAGGCAAAAACTGTTTTTAGACAACTTTACAAAAAGGAGACTGAGTGTTTTTCTCAGTCTCCCATATTCTACAAGGACATAATGTTTTTTAGTTCCTGACTTTTGTCAAAGTGGCTAAAAGTTCTGCCTTTTCTAAAGTTCGTACACTCTTATTTGATATCGATGGTGATTTTGGCATCTTTGAGATCCACACCCCGAGCTGTAAGAGTGGCCTTGGATGGTGTTTTACCAGAACGCAACACAACAAGACATTTTCCATACAGAGCACGACGTTTGTTGTCTTTGTAACGTTCAAGAGACCATTGGGCACCATTGTCCACACCCTCTATTCGTACATCACCCTCGGTTGAGAAGAAGATCTGATTCATCGCATTCGGACAGAGATGACCATCTTTGTCCAGAATCTCTACAGTTACGAATGTCAAAGACTTACCATCAGCGGACATAACCTTGCGGTCGGGAGTCAACCGGATATGGTCGGGAGCGCCTGCCGTATAATTGACTTGTGTTGCAACGATTTTCCCGTTCTTTCGCGATACGACTTTTGCGGTACCCGGTTCAAATTTCACGCGCCATTGTACTCTATACTGATGGTCATCAGCCTTGCGGCGTATACCTTGGCTTTTGCCATTAATGAACAGTTCTACCTCGTCAGCATTGTTATAATAGCACCACAAGTCGACATCTTGTCCACGCAACCAATTCCAGTGCGGGAACAGATGTAGAACCGTTTGGCTAGTCCACTCGCTTTGATAGAAATAGAATGCATCTTTAGGGAAACCGGCAAGATCGATAACACCAAAGTAACTGGAGTGTGCCGGATAAGCAAATGGCGTCGGCTCACCGATATAGTCCCATCCCGTCCATATGAATTGTCCCGAGCACCAAGGGGTATGTTTTACAATATCCCACATATTTTCGTGCGTTGTTCCCCAAGGTACATGATGATTGTCGTAGGAACTGCATTGGTAAGTAGGATCTGTGTACTGCCCCCACCAGGTAGTCGGCGTTTCTATTATGGAATCACTTGGCATACGGTAGAATCCGCGCGTAGCGAGCGCCGACACACTTTCCGTCATAATAAACGGCTTTCCAGGGAAATTTTTAGGTACATCTTTGACATACTGCTCATGGTAGTTGAAACCAATAATATCCAAAGCACCGCTCTTGTAAAGATGATTATTAGGGTCCGGCTCATTGCACCCGGCAGTCACCGGACGCGATGTGTCAAGTTCCTTCACCTCGTCGACAAGTTGCTTGGTAAGTACAGAATTGACACTCGCCTTTCCATTTTTAGCCAGCATTGAAGCGTCGTGACCGAAATTGAGCAGGAGATTGGCCTGTTCGAGAGACAACGTGTCTGCATCTGCATGGGTCCATTGCTCCAAGACCTCATTGCCAATACTCCACATCAAAATACTTGGATGGTTACGGTCACGGCGTACCAAGTCAGTAAGGTCACGTTCTTGCCATTTATTGAAATAACGAGAGTAGTCATTCTTCGTTTTCCTTTTGCGCCACATGTCAAAACATTCATCCATGACAATAAATCCCATTGTGTCACACATTTCCAACATTTCTGGTGCAGGTGGGTTATGGGAACACCTGATGGCGTTAACTCCCATGTCCTTGAGCATACGGAGTTGACGATGCAGGGCATCCTCATTGAAGGCAGCTCCTAAACAACCGAAGTCATGATGCTGGCAAACGCCATTTATCTTCATTGGCTTCCCGTTGAGAGAGAAACCAGTTGTCGGACTAAATGTAAAGGTTCGTACCCCAGTTCGAGTAGTATATTCATCAACGATGTGCCCCCCCACAATGATTTGAGTTGTTACATAGTAGGTATATGGGTTGTCAATCGTCCATAGCTTCGGATTGCGCAAAGTGAACACTTGCGTATTGACAGGTAATTTCTTGTATCCATCATCTTCCGGTTTGTAGATACCTTTCGTTTTTGGCTCAAGTTGTATCGTCGACTCGGAAGATGTGATTCTGTTCATATTTGAATCATAAAGCGTATTGCGGACTTTGGCTTTCACCTTGTTAGACATGGCATTCTCTATGGTCACGTCTACTTGGAACTTAGCCTGACCATTGGAAAGAACAGTCGGTTGTACAAAGGTACCCCAATGGGCAATAGAAACCGGAGAAACCTGAACAAGCCACACATGGCGGTAGATGCCACAACCGCTATACCATCTACTGTTGGGCTGGTCACCGTTGTCCACCCGAACCGCAACCACATTGTCGCCCTCCGGATTGAGATACTGCGTCAGTTCATAACGGAATGAACTATATCCATAAGGACGAGTGCCCAGCTTCTTTCCATTGATATAGACAGTGGAGTTCATGTATGCGCCATCAATATCAATATACCACCTACTGGTATTGTCCGTAACCCGGTCTATACGGAGATGCTTGCGATACCAACCGACACCACCAGGAAGGGATCCCCCGCCAGCACCTGAAGGATTGGAATCAAGAAAGTCACCTTCTATAGCCCAATCGTGTGGAAGATCGAGTTGGCGCCAAGAAGAATCGTCATAGTCCGTTTGGGCCATCTGCACGGAATCTCCCAGTGTGAACCGCCACCCCTCATCGAAATTTATACGTTCACGAGACTCAGCCGCTACTGAGAAAACAGTAGCCATTAGTACCAATAATAGTTTTTTCATCTGGAAACGTATTGTGCGGTGCCATCGAAATGGCACCGCATATTAATACATGATATAGATTTGGCTACAATAAGGTCAAAGTTTTATTGAAACTTGACTTCCATTGTAGGATACCGTTTTTCCTTGTACGTCGTCAAACTCCAGACTCTGAGGTTTGGCTGGAGTTACGACAACGACTTTGAACGTACGGTTCTTCAACATTCCGTCAAACGAGCCATTGCGTTTGTCAAATGTCAGCGTCTTGGACGATTCGTTATAGTGAATATTGATTGTCGCATATTGTCCCTTTTCGTAATCGTAGTTGGTACCCTCGTCCTCGTAGAGCAAGAAATCGGCATCCTTTCCTGTATATACATAAAGTGTAATGAGTTCGGGCTGTTTTTCATCGCTCCACTGTATTTCAGGTCCATACGGAATTATGGCACCTTCACGAACAAATACAGGTATCTTCTCATAGGGAGCGTCGGCCGTAATTGTCTGTCCGCCCACATAGTGCTTTCCTGTGTACAGATCATACCATCCGCACTGTTTAGGCAAGTATACATTTCTTGTTCGCGCCTTATAATAGCCAACAGGACATGCCATAAATGCCGGTCCAAACATCCATTGGTCTCCGATGTTGTTTACCTTGGCATCCTCCTCAAAGTCCATTACCAATCCTCGCATCAGCGTATAGTCCTTCAAATTTGCCCATGCTGCAATGCTATACAAATAAGGCATCATACGGTAGCGCAGACGATCGTAGTAAACGATAGACTGGTAGCACGGATGATTTTCCGGAGCAATGTTCCATACTTCGCGAAGCGGCCACTGTCCATGGGTTCTATAGAGGGGAACAAAACATCCGAACTGATTCCAACGAGTCTGCATTTCACGCCATTCCTTCAAATCCTCATTCTCTTCGCCAGTACGGTCAAAAATACCTTGGGCTTTTTCAAAACGGCTTTCTACAGAGAAACCGCCTTGATCCATACCCCAGAACGGAATTCCCGACATTGAGTAATTGAGACCTGCTGTCATTTGTGCCCGCATGTCTTCCCATCTTGTTCCGATATCGCCGCTCCAGGAGGCGGTACTATAACGCTGCAATCCAGCGAAACCGCTTCGGGTCAGCAAGAATACTCTTTTGTTGTTGCCCGTTGCCCGTTGCCCGTTGTATATGGCATCGGCATTGACAAGAGAATAGGCATTGAAGTATTCTGTACTTGAGCCCAACGCTGTCGGTCCGCAAAGAGCCTTGCGGTAACCAATGGGAGTACAGTCGCGGACATTCGGTTCAGAAGCGTCCATCCACCACGCATCTACGCCATAGTTGTACTTCTGGTAAAGATTGTCGTTCATCTGGCGCCAGAACATTTTGCGGGCACCCTCTGAATAAGCATCATAGAAACCTGCAACATAACCAGGACCGACCCAGTCACGCAAAGAGTCTTTCACTGCCAGAGTATACATCCAGCCATGCGATTGGAGTTCCTTGTAGTTGTCCGTATTATGGTAGAACTTAGGCCAAACACTGATCATGAAACGGCCATGCATTTTGTGTACATCGTCAAGCATCTTCTGGGGGTCAGCATATCTGTCCGAATCGAACACATGACTACCCCATTGGTCATCCTTCCAGTAGTTCCAATCCTGCACAATATTGTCTACAGGAATACGTCTTTTGCGGAATTCGCTAAGTGTCTGCGTAATCTCGTCGGCCGTGCGGTAGCGCTCACGGCTTTGCCAAAAGCCCATCGCCCATTTGGGCATCACGGGAGCTTTGCCTGTAAGGGTACGATAACCGGAAATCACACCATCAATATTCTGTCCGGCTATAAAGTAATAGTCGAGATCCTGGCTCATTTCGCTCCAAATACTGATTCTGTTTTGTTCTTCATCAGTTGTCGGGGTCGCTACACGAAGACCACAGTAGGAAACATCTCCGTCCGGTTGCCATTCTATACGCAAAGGAACACGTTTTCCTTTCTCCAGACGAACCGCAAACTTGTGGGAATTCGGATTCCATGCCTTACGCCAACGTTCCGGAACGACTTCCTTTCCATCTACAAATACCTTGGTATAGCCGGCATAGTAAAGCAGGAAATGGAAATTGCTAGTTTCATGGGGTTCTATTTCTCCCTCGTACACCACGCTGGAACCAATCAGGTTGATTTCTTTCGGAAGGTTCTTTACTTCAAAACAGTTTTCAAAATATATGGAATCCTCATCGCGCACGACACATTTTCCATCACTCTGGGTATATGTTCCCGACAAGCATCCTTTCTTACCGTCTTTATTATACAATGTAAACTCCTGTCCGAGCTGACGGTATGCATTGGGGTTGCCCCAGCGACACAAGGAATAGGAATCCCAAAGCAGTCCATAGTTTTTGTTGGACACGACAAAGGGCACTGAAATCTTGGTGTTGTATTGAAAGAGCTCCTCATTCTTCCCTTTATAGTTATATTCATCAGCTTGGTGCTGTCCCAATCCATAAAAAGCCTCATCTGCAGGACTTTCGAAGGTTGCGTTCCAAGACCACCCTTTTCGTTGGGCATCGGGAAGCGTACCGTCACCTATTTCGTTTTCTGGAACAGTGTAACGCTTGAAGGTCATGCCATTCTGACTTCCGTTGAGAAGTAGACGGCCCTTTGCATCATAGAATGAGACATGTCCAGTTGTCACATCAACAGTTGCCCGTACATTCTTCGCACTTACGGTTACAATATTTCCCTTTTGAGAAACCTTGTATGTAGCCTTCTGCGTTTGAGGAACCACCATAAGGCTTTTTCTCTTGTCCGGGAAGCTTTCTTCATTGGTAGCACGAACACGTATGATGCTACCATTGACGACTTCCATCCGAAGAAGTTTTGCACCGTCAAGCATCGGATGACTTACTTTGACGGTGATGTTCTTTCCGTTGTCGATGTAGTCCGCAGCATTGACTGCGACCACACCCAACAAGAACAGAGACGAGATTACAAATCGCTGAATTCTCATAATTGTTTGTGTTAATGGTTCGTATTTTTCACGGATAATATAGTTTATTGTAGCCTGAAAATTCCTCGGCGTAAAAAGAAGTGCTCTTTTTCTCTGCTCCCGGGAGAAGTATGCACCTTAAATACACTAAAAAGACACTTCCTATGCACAAAGTTACTGCAAAAACATTAAATATTCAAGAGAATATGTTTTTTTCTTACTCAAAGATTGTATCTGGCAGAGTTCATCCGTATAATGATACCCTTAGCATATTCCTCAACACCTAAATTTGCATACACACAGATAGGTCACTATATTAAGGTATTTAGGTCCGTAGGATCGCAAGCAACAAGTCTAATATCAGTCTTCGGGCCGAATACCCGAGTATTCAAGACCGAATACCCGAGTATTTGAGGCCGGATACCCGAGTGGTCGAGCCCGAAGACTCAAGTATGCAAGGCCGAATACTCGAGTATTTCGGCCCGAAGACTGGCACAGTGCAGCAAAAAGCGGATAACGAAAGGGATAAAAACGGGTTGCAACTCGGCCCGAACAATGAAAGGCAACAAGAAAAAAATATCCCCTACTCTTTCGCGTACACAGAAACTGCCTTCTTTAAGGCTTTTCCGTTCTTCTTGACCGTAACATAACATTGACGGTAGCCGCTCTCGCGGAGGATAGTGAAGAACATGGAATCGCGACTTTCGATATCTTTTATATCCACATCTTGTCCTTTGCTTGCAATCACAACAAAGTCAGGCTTTTGCGCTCTTATTGCCTGATGGCGTTCCTCAATCATCTCATGTGCCGGATTAGTTTGAAGAGCCCAATATTTGCACGCAGGAAGTGCACGGCAAGGAACACCAAAGCCGTTATCCCTTATTCCAACAAGTATCCGAGGCTGATGTTTTCGTTGCAGTACCAACTGTATCTCGTCCCATTGTTGTTGCTCTTTCGAAGGGAAAAACACAAAATCTCCCCAACGCGTATTATGAAATGTAGTGATTAAGCAGAAACAAATCACGAAGAGAAGGAATAGAGATTTTGGACATTTATCAATCCATCGGGTACAATAACCAACAATAGCCAACAAAAAGAAAATACAAAACGGTGTGACTATAGCGAAATAATGACACCACGAAGGTTTAAACTCCAAGAAGAGGAAAGTAGGAACAAAAATTAGCACTAACCAATAAGTGACACGAAAGCGACGGCAAAAGAGCAGCATTCCCAAGAATGTCCCTAACATCATAACGGTAAAACGGACAGACATGCTACTCGTCGACAGAGTATAGAACACAGTACGTTTTATCCCAGAATCAAAGCGATGCCCTGATATTTGAAAGGTGTTGACAAAATATTCTTGCACCATATCAGTAAAGCAGCCTTTCAACAACAGATACACGACAAAAGGCAATGTCAAAGCAGCAACACCCAACAATCCGAAAAGCAAGGCATCGACCCGCCTCCGGCCAAACGACACACCTAAAACTACGAGTGCCATGCCACCCATCAATACAAAGAGATTCCACTTCATGAGTAAGCACCATGCCATACTCGCGCCTAGCCCAAAGGCATAACTCTTGACTGACAACTCCTTCGAGGACATCAAAGTCTGACAAGTACAATAAATTCCCGTACAGATTCCGACCAAACAAAAATCTTCGGCCCGCACTTCATCATGAATTCCCCCATAGAACATCAGTGCCGGCATCATAACAAGTACTAGCAACGACTCACGTCTTCCTACGAACAACCGTGCCGTGCGCCACACTACATCAAAGGTCACAGTATAAGCCAATATACTGAGCCAGAATACTCCAAGGTATGAAGTGGGTGAAAGTAAATAACCGATACCATAAATGAGCCAAAGCAATAGTCCCTTGGAGTCAGAAAAATCGACATAGGGCGTCAATCCTTCCATCCAAGCCTTTCCACACGTAAAGAACCACGCCGAATCACAACGATACGTACACAAGTGCGTCAAAAAAGAATCAGGCGAAAGAAACGACAACAGAAAGAAGGAAAAAAGAAAAAGGCCTACATAGCGTAGAATTGTAAGCCTACGGGGGGTAGTTTGCAAATAGTTCATAAAAACATGATAAACAAAAAGATTATCACACCGTATTCATTTTTTGAACAACAATGCGATATTGATAGACCACAAAGGTAGCAAAATGTTTTGAAATACGCGATGATTTTTCACTTCTCCTGCAAGAATTGTCCAAAGAGGAAAGTGGAGATATATTCAAGTTCCGCTTTCCAAACAAAGAAAAAGACATACAGGAAAGAGAAATAATAAAAAAAGCATAACTTTGCGTTATGAAAAATATTATTTTAGATTTTGACGGAACCATCGGCAATACACAGAGACTGATTGTAAGAACCTTACAAGACACGATGCGACATATGCATCTTGACATCAAATCGGAAGAAGAATGTATCGGGACTATCGGACTAAGATTAGACGAGGCATTCCTAAAACTATTCCCCATATCGCAAGAAACTGCAACAGAATGTGCGGATGTGTACAGACAAATATTCGAGCACAACAAACATGCAATAAAAGTCGACCCGTTTCCACATGTCATAGAAACCATTCAGGCTCTCTACAACGATGCCTTCACATTGGCTATAGCAAGTAGTCGCGGACACCAGTCCGTACAAGACTATTTGGAACAAATGGGAATAAGCAAATATATCACATGCATTATCGGAGCCGAAGACGTACAACATGTAAAACCTGCTCCAGATATGGTATTTCGTATCTTAGAAGAAATAGGAGGACAGGCTTCCGACTGTTTGGTCGTGGGCGACACGACCTATGATATAGAGATGGGAAAGAATAGCGGAACAAGGACATGCGGTGTGACTTATGGCAATGGTACGTACGAGCAACTTTCTGATGCAGACTATGTAATTAGCGACTTTGCAGAATTACTTGATATCGTCCGCAAACCAAACAAAAAGATATAAATACAGAATAAACGCCAATCACTTTGCACATATATCAACAAAAACAAGTATCTTTGCAATTGAAAGCAAAGATACAAGTACAAAAAGTAATTTATGAAAAGCATCATACTCTCGTTTTTCGCTGCCATATCCATTCTATCCTGCAATAATGGCAATTCAGACAAGCAAGAGCACAACATAGACACCATACCGGAAATGGTGATGCAAATAAAAAAATGCTCAAAACTCTATACGACGGAATGCAAAATTCACAAGATTGTGACACACGACGACAAACTGAGCATGAATGGGAAGATTCTGAATCACGACTACACCATAGACTTACCCCTTGGACAAAGAAAAATAGCCATTCCTATAGATGCAACAGTCAAAGCATATATTGATTTTTCTACTTTTTCCACATCAAACATACACAAGGAGAATGATAAAATTGAAGTTATACTCCCCGACCCCCACATCATCATCACATCAACCAGCATTGAACACGACAAAATCAAGCAATATGTACCGTTGTTGAGGAAAAATTTCAGTTCCGAAGAATTATACGATTATACCCGACAGGGAAGAGAAACCATCATCAAAGACCTGCCCCAATTGGGTCTTGTTGCCCGTGCTCAATCTGATGCCGCAAACATTCTAGTTCCAATCATCACACAGATGGGATACAAAGAAGAAAACATCACCATCACATTCAGAAAAGAGTATACGCCCCAAGAAATCCGGTCCATGACCGAAAACCAAAACATTGAAAATGGGAAAAAATGATAAAACACATTTTGGGCCTTTCAGTTGGACCAAATCCTTAATACGAGCCAAAATAGCCTTGATTTTGGCAATTATCCTTATCCTATCTATCGGAGGATATTGTATATGGCATACGACGAAGAATAGCGACATTACTATCACAAAGAACAATAAAATAGATATAACCCCCATACAGATATTGTCAATAGAGAAAATCGGAGAATGGGAGTTTCTTTCTATCTCTGACGAAGAACTCATAGACACCGTACGCAGCGGTTTCCTTGGTGATGCACAATTGGTAAACATCTATTATGGAACGCTCCGCTTAGGCATTGACCTGAGCAAAACAGAAGAAGGATGGATTACACTGAATGCCGACACCATCATTGCGAAACTGCCACCTGTAAAACTTCTCGATGAGAACTTCATAGATGAAACCCGAACACGGGCATTCATACAGAAAGGGAAGTGGAAGCCATCTGACTACTCTGCGCTTTACAACAAAGCGCGCTATATCATGAAGAAAAGATGCCTGACTCCTGCTGTATGGCAGAGCGCGGAGCAAAATGCAGAAACACAGATGACAAAGTTACTACATTCAATGGGGTTCAAATACACAAAAGTGATAACGTCACATACTAACAACTGATAGCAATGGATTTCTTAAACAATTTTTTCATTTCTCTTAGCGGAATATTATGGGGTTGGCCAATGATTGTCCTTCTGCTAGGCACACACATTTTTTTAACCGTCAGGCTACACTTTCCACAACGCAAGATTCTTACAGCCATTCGCCTTTCGGTAGAAAGAGACAAAAATAGCAGTGGAGACGTATCGCAATTCGGAGCCCTGGCTACTGCACTCGCCGCCACAATCGGCACCGGCAACATCATTGGAGTTGCTACGGCAATAGCGTTGGGAGGACCAGGAGCCGTGCTATGGTGCTGGCTGACAGGAGTTTTTGGTATCGCCACAAAATACGGAGAGGCCCTGCTCGCTATCAAATACAGAGTAAAGACTTCACGTGGTAAAATGTTAGGTGGACCTATGTATGCCCTTGAGAAGGGACTCGGGTGGAAAAAGATGGCTGTTCTCTTCGCCATATTCACAACACTTGCCTCTTTCGGCATTGGCAGCACCGTACAGGCGAACGCCATTTCAACATTGGCCAGCAGCACCTATGGCATTTCCCCCTATACTATTGGTGCAATTTTGATGGTACTTACTGCAGCAGTCGTACTTGGCGGGGTAAAAAGTATTTCTCGAGTTTGTGGCGCGCTTGTACCTTTTATGGCCCTTTTCTATGTCATTGGTTGTCTTTATATCCTGTATGTCAACCATCTCTACCTTTGGGAAGCAATACAAACCATCTTTACCTCTGCATTCTCTTCTAAAGCAGCAGGGGGAGGATTTGTAGGTTCATCCGTCATTATGGCAGCGCGATTCGGCATCGCAAGGGGCCTGTTCTCCAATGAATCCGGACTTGGCTCCGCCCCCATTGTCGCAGCCGCTGCAAAAACACGTAACCCTGTACGCCAAGCGCTTGTATCATCAACAGGAACTTTTTGGGACACAGTCGTTGTGTGCGCACTTACCGGACTGGTTATTGTAAGTAGCATCATAGCATATCCCGACATATCCTCTGACAATGGAGCAGAACTGACAAAGGTCGCCTTTGGCAAAATCCCATATATTGGTGCACCCATGCTGACAATCAGCCTACTCACGTTTGCATTCAGCACTATTCTTGGCTGGTGCTATTACGGAGAACGCACAGTGGAATATCTTAAAGGGAAACGCTGGACTCATATTTATCGGATACTATATATCATCTCCGTCTTTATCGGAAGCGTTGCCAACCTTTCCATCGTATGGAATGCCGCAGACTGTATGAATGCACTTATGGCTATTCCAAATCTACTGTCTCTTCTGTTCCTCAACGGTATCATTGTACACGAGACGAGAAAATATCTTTGGAGAGGACGACTTAACAAAGAGATGTAAATTTATGAAAAGACGGCATTAGCATCCACTTTGTAAAGGGAAACTAATGCCGTCTTGCCTATTCCGGGAAAGCATCAAAAACTCATAGCGAAACTGAACCGTACACCATTTTTCTTCACTCCAGGAAAATCATTGTACGTCAAACGGCGCACATAATCAATGCCGAAGAATTTGAAGATATTGTGTACACCAACGACGACTTCGAGATAGGGCTTGTTCTTGTCCATCACATGAGCTCCGTCGGGAAATTGGAAAAGGAGATTGTCACCTTGATTCCGTTCGAGCATCGGATTGTTTTTATCCGTCACCGTACTCCACATTCCCTTCACAGCAAAATACTCTCGCCACTTCAACCGTTTTACCAATGGAATACGATTGAGCAGCTTTCCACTTAGATCCCATGCTACTGACGCAAATGCGAAACGGTCGCTGAGGAATTCCATATTTCTCATCATACTGAAAGTATTTTCGTGCTCAAAATATGAGAGATTGACTGGCGGCATGATAAGCAAGGGGAAAGGAACTTTATTCCACTGTGCACCTCCATTGAGATGCGTGTCTATATATCCCCAGCTTCCCATCCAAAAACGCTTGTAGATGGTCAGTTCCGTATAATTAAGTTTGTATCCACCTCCAAGGAAATTCTTGACACCCATAGTATGGGTAAGCGTAAATTCCGGAGCATCAAGATTGACGGGCCATCGCTGTTGCTTGGTATTGATATAGGTCTGTCCAGGACAAAATCTGATACCGGCCGTAATTTCAGTTGTACGGATTTTGTTGACCAAAACGTCCTTATAATCATCCGCCGCACCCACAGGCCGCATTTTTTTGAAATAAAGATCACCCGTCGGTTCGTTGCTTTCAGCCTTGATTGCTCCGTTAAAGCTCAGTCCCCAATCCGTTTCGTAATTAAAACTCAGTTTCTGGCGATTGTAGAAATACATCTGCTCCACCTTCTGAGTCTTGAAAGCCATAAATACATTGTCCTTGTTGTGGATAAGGAACTTGTCGGCAGGTGACATCACGTCATAAGACGATTCAAACGTAATGTTGCGCTGCGGAAACTCAAACGGGACATTTTTCTTTTTATTGAGGCTATAAGTCAGCTCTGAACCATAATAATGGTTATGGGTTCTTGTTCCGTATGCATAATATCCGGTCCAAAAAAGATGTTTGTTGAGATTCGCGGTAGTACGGCCGCTGACACGGAAACGATAGCCATCAACAAAATTCTTGGATATTACCGTATTGATAGGGCCAAAGTCAAATTTGCTTTTCCGGGTATACGAACCCGTTTCCAGATAATTCTCGGCAAGAACCTTAATACAGAATATAACCCATTTGTAATGCTTGGACTGCTCCATTCTATGGATGAATTCATTCATTGAGGACTCACTTTTTGTCAACTCCACAGTACGGTACTCGTCCCAAAAAGCATCATCACGAATCATCGCATCTGCCTCATGGCGTACCTTTGCCTTTCCCTTAAACAGTTTGTTGGGAAGTTCATCGAAAGCATAGTCGGTCAGACGCGTTGTACGGGTCACAAGCGCCTTACCCATCAGACCATTTATCTTCAGTTCCACTGTCATGTCATCCACAGACAAAGCCCAATCCCCACCGGGAAGTTTGGTAAATTCCTGGTCAACACGCAGATCTTCAACGAAATTCACGTCGGTATGCTTAGGCAACGTCAATGAGCATCGCTTCACATGAAGAGTAGAGTCTGCCAACACATAGATATCACCTCGGAATCCAAAGTCTTGCTGGTTATTGGGCAGGAATTCCAAATGATAGCACAGATCGCGGTCTACATACACAGTATCTTGTATATAATAACGATAAAAGGATATGGCAGTAGAACCAATCGGACTTGGAAAATGGTATTGCAGCAACCGGATATGGTCATCATACAAGTCGACATCTGTAAAGACATCCTTCATCATGGTATTGAGAATTTCTCCGGTTTGCAGCACATTATTAATTCCCTCAGTCCGTTGGCCTTTCACAATATCCTTTTCAGTCTTCGGATTCTTACGATACACATGCTGGGTTACCGTCTCGTCTACAGAAATCGGCAGTATGAGTTTATTGTTATAAGGGCTTGTTTCCACCTGATTGACAAGCCAAGACTGCTTCTTAAAGATACCCTTTTCCAGGTCTTCCGGTTTAATGTCATTGACGGCAAGCGTCAACTTCTGGTACTTATTGTACTGATAGTAATCATGATTGTCAAGATGCGTACGTTCCTTGGCAGCTATAACCCTACGCATCAGTTCGACTGCAGGATTGTCTTTACGCTTATAGCGTTCGCGCTTTGATTTCACAACGACCTCTTTCAGTGTATGGGAATCGTCCTTCAAGACAATTTTCATATAAGCAGGAGTTGCACCATCTACCTTGATGACAACAGGCTGATAACCTACCGAACTAAACGTAAGCGTCCAACCTTCATGGCGAGCAATGGAGAATTCACCGTCAATATTGCTTGCTGCAGCCACATGATTTCCCTTGTACATTGCGCTTGCATACGGTATAGGCAAGCCCTCTTCATCAACAATAACACCTTTGATTTGTGCATGCACACAAACCATTACCATGCACAACATTCCAAATATACAAAGTAGTCTCTTCACCTTATTTTTCTATACAAATAAACGGCTGCAAAGTTAAGCATAAATCCCAAAAAAGCAAGAAAACTTTTTGCCTTTTAATATTTTTCTACTAATTTTGCAACTCAATATGAGAGCGTTATCCCTATCGCCCAATACTATGGGAGACAGATACAAACAGACAAAGGGTTCTATTTTTAGAACAGGACCATCTGCTGCAGATTCATCGCAACTCCGCCAAACCGAAGAGACGATGATTTTTTGTACAACTGAATACCCGCATCAAGTTTCATACCACACCGCCGTCGACAGTCTTGCAAGATGGGAAGCATAAAGCATACCGTATTTACATTTGCAAAAGCCCAGTGTACAGCATGGATTGCTTCGGGATTTGACTTTGGGGTGACCATTTTTCTCGTCAGTTTCTGTAGAATATGGTATCCCTATGCAACATTTATTGGTGCAGTGCTGGGCGGAATAACCAATTGTGCCTGCAATTATCGTTGGGTATTCCATGCTTTCGGAATGAGAAAGAGCAAGGTGGCATTCAGATACGCTATAGTATGGACAGGTAGCATACTACTAAATTTCTACGGGACATACACTTTGACGGAAGCCACGGGTATGAGTTACATTATATCAAAAACTATAATAGCCGCCATCGTTGCTGTATGCTGGAATTACCAAATGCAGAGTCGTTTTGTCTTCCACGGCAAGAAAAAAGAGGAATAGAAAAATAGACATATGAATTATAGAGATTTTTTACAGAAGGCCATATATGTCCTCATCACACCTATAGTCAAAGGAATGGCCAAAGTTGGTATCACACCAAACTTCATCACTACTGCAGGATTCATATTCAATCTCGTGGCAGCAGCGATGTTTATACTTGCGGCAACAACCTTGAAAGGAATTGAATATACCATCATCGGGGCTGCAGGGGCAGTAATTCTGTTCGCCGGTCTTTTTGACATGATGGACGGCCGCTTGGCACGCATTGGGAAAATGGAGTCAAAGTTCGGGGCACTTTGGGATTCGACACTTGACAGATACAGCGAATTGTTCACACTATTTGGCATTGCCTTCTATTTGTTTATTACCGACTGGATTTGGAGTGGCGCCATCACTTTTGTTGCCATGATTGGCTCTGTAATGGTAAGTTACGTTCGTGCCCGTGCAGAAGGACTTGATATCGAGTGTAAAGTCGGCATCATGCAACGCCCGGAACGAGTTGTCGTCACCGCATTAGGTGCATTGTTCTGCGGTATCTTCCAGAACGTATGGATACTTGTCATACCCATGGCAGTTATTGCCGTTTTGGCCAACATTACAGCATTTTGGCGAATCGCACACTGCTACAACACCTTGAAAGAGCAGAAATAACGCATCACCACTTTCTTCGAAAACCGTGTTTAGCATATACATAGTCATATTTTACATAGTGCTTGTGGCTCTGCGTCCAAGCAGAAAAATCGCATTGGCGCTCACACCATGGCTTATATTCGCATGTTCATACGATGCGATGCGGCTCTATCCGAACTACGAAGTTAACCCCATCGACATACAAGGGCTATACGAGGCGGAAAAGAATTTCTTTGGAGTTACCATTGGGAATACGACATACATTGCAGGCGAATATTTTGCTATTCACCACAATAGAATTGCAGATATTCTTGCCGGTATATTTTACCTGTGCTGGGTACCTGTTCCTTTAGCATTTGCCATATATTTGTATTTGAAAGGCAACAAAAAACAATACATACATTTTTCATTAGCATTCCTTTTGGTCAACCTTATCGGTTTCTGCGGATACTATATCCATCCGGCAGCACCACCATGGTACGCTATGAATTATGGATTTGTGCCAATATTGGACACACCCGGGAACGTTGCAGGATTAGGACGGTTTGACACCATCACCGGCATACCTATATTCCACAGTCTTTATGGGAAAAACGCCAACGTTTTTGCTGCCGTCCCATCACTACATGCTGCATATATGCTCGTCACGACTATATATGCAGTAAAGAGCAAACAGAAAGGAATTACCATCTTCACATTTGCCATCATATGCCTTGGAATATGGTGGACTGCGGTCTATTCCGGCCACCATTACATCATCGATGTACTACTCGGCATTGCGACAACAATCATCGGAATACTTCTTCTTGAAGCATCCATTCACTTCTCTCCTTTTCTACAAAAAATAACGAGCAGATACGAGGATTCAATATAGCAGTAATAAGCACCGTGGCGGAACACTCAGTTCCTCACGGTGCTTATTGCTTTTCACACACAATCATCTATAAAACAGACAACTCCTCCATAAGGAATCCAGGGCGTTACAGAATGCCCGAAAATAAGCGTACACATATTGTCCCATATGAAAAGAATATTGTAATTTTGCACCAAACATTGATAAATACTAATTTGTTATGGTAAAAATCACTTTCCCTGATGGCACTGTCCGCGAATACGAACAAGGCGTGACGGGGTTACAAATCGCCGAGAGCATTTCGCCGGCTCTCGCACGCAACGTTGTATCTTGCGGAGTCAATGGCGAAACCATGGAGCTCAACCGTCCCATCCATGAAGACGCAACTATCGCCCTTTACAAATTTGAGGACGAAGAAGGCAAACACACATTTTGGCACACATCTGCCCACTTGCTGGCTGAAGCGTTAAAGGAATTGTACCCTGGCATTCAGTTTGGCTTTGGCCCCGCCATAGAGAACGGTTTCTTTTATGACGTAATGCCCAAGAAGGGAGATGTCATCAGCGAAAACGATTTCCCAAAGATAGAGGCCAAGATGAAAGAATTGGCCAAGAGAAACGAGCCGGTGGTACGCAAGGAAGTAAGCAAGACCGACGCACTCGCTGAATTCAAGGCCGACGGACAAGTATACAAATGTGAGCACATTGAGCAAGATCTTGAAGACGGTTCTATCTCAACATACACACAAGGCAATTTCACAGACCTCTGCCGCGGTCCTCACCTCACAAGCACCGGAAGCATAAAGGCCGTCAAAATAACAAGCGTGGCGGGAGCATTCTGGCGTGGCGATGCCAAAAGAGACCAAATGACACGCATCTACGGCATATCATTCCCCAAAAAGAGTATGCTTGACGATTATTTGGCTATGCTTGAAGAGGCAAAGAAACGCGACCACCGCAAAATCGGAAAGGAGATGGAGTTGTTCATGTTCTCCGAACGTGTAGGAAAGGGCCTTCCCATATGGCTGCCCAAAGGAACACAACTCCGCCTGCGTCTCCAAGAACTGCTGCGTAGTCTGCTCCGGCCCTACAACTACCAGGAAGTCATAACACCAGGAATAGGCGGCAAAAGCCTGTACGTGACCTCCGGCCACTATGCCCACTACGGCAAAGATGCATTCCAGCCCATTCATACACCCGAGGAAGATGAGGAGTACATGCTGAAACCCATGAACTGCCCTCACCACTGCGAAGTATACGCACGCAAGCCCCGCTCATACAAGGATCTTCCTCTCCGCATTGCAGAGTTCGGCACCGTTTTCCGTTACGAAAAAAGCGGAGAATTGCACGGACTGACCCGCGTTCGTACATTCACCCAAGACGATGCACACATCTTCGTCCGCCCCGACCAAGTAAAAAAGGAGTTTGAAGCCATCATAGATATCATTCTTAAAGTCTTCAGCATATTTGGTTTTGAAAACTACGAGGCCCAAATATCACTGCATGATCCGAAAGACACAGAAAAGTACATCGGAAGACCTGAAATCTGGGAAGAAAGCGAAAACGCCATCCGCGAAGCCTGCAAAGAGAAAGGACTCAATGCTCACGAGGAGATTGGCGAAGCTGCTTTCTACGGGCCGAAACTTGACTTTATGGTCAAAGACGCCATTGGACGCCGTTGGCAGTTGGGAACCATACAGGTAGATTACAACCTGCCGACCCGTTTCAAGCTCGAATACACAGCCGAGGACAACAGCAAGCAGACGCCCGTTATGATACACCGGGCACCATTCGGATCACTCGAACGTTTCACTGCGGTATTGATTGAACACACTGCAGGCCATTTCCCATTGTGGCTCGCCCCCGACCAAGTTGCCATCCTTCCCATCTCAGAAAAATACAACGACTACGCCCAGCAGGTCGCCAAATACCTGGATAGTGTAGGCGTTCGTGGAACTATCGATGACCGTAACGAGAAAATAGGACGTAAGATTCGTGACAACGAGCTCAAACGTGTGCCCTATATGGTCATCGTGGGCGAGAAGGAATCTGAAGAAGGCCTCGTTTCTATGCGCAAACAAGGAGGAGGAGAACAAGCCACTATGAGCATGCAAGATTTTGCAGCGCGCATAAACGCAGAAGTCGAAGACATGCTGAAAGCTGCGAAGGTAGATACGGCGGAATAAGCTTATCAAATATACAAATGAAAGGATGTAACCCAACCCAACGGTTACATCCTTTTTTTCTGCTCAGTGACAACAGAAGAATATGTCTATTTGAATTGCAAATTCTATTTCTGCCGACACTTTTTCTATCGTAACCATCCGAAATAAGCCGACTTGCTCACAACAAAAAAATCTCGCAGGGT
>CAVFEZ010000036.1:0-28219 GCA_963621665.1 Akkermansia muciniphila
TAAGGGGCGCATAGTTCAATCTCATACAATGAATTATGCGCCCCTTACAGGGGCAATTCGTTGGGTGTCAATAAAAAAACGTAGGGGCAAGCCCCTACGCTATAATCTGTCGTCCCTACGGGACTCCTTCCTTGCGAAAACCCTACGGGACTCGTTGTTTGCAATATTCTTATTGTGACTCCTTCCTTGCGAAAACCCTGCTGCTTCCCTTTACCAGCCCCATCCCCCGAATCCTTTCCCCACCCTCTCCCCATTTTCCCCAACACCCCTGTGGAAAACCCGTGGAAAACTCCCGCCTTTTCCCCACCCCCACTTTCCTTCCCCCGGATGTGGGGAAAAACCATGCAGTTATCCCGAGGCTTTCAGCAAGTTTTCAACAGAGATTTGCCATAAAAAGATATAAACTTATTAACTTTGCACCATCAACCCTACATTGGGGATAACCTGCCAACCCCACTGAAAACCAATACATAGATATTCAGACCACCTGTGCAGGAAAAACCCTCCTGGGTGGACAACCGAAACACCAAAAAAACTGTCCGCCACTTCCCAACATATCAACACCCCATCATCCTACTATTAGATATTCTTTTTTAAAAAAGACAAAATAGAAAATAAGAATAAGACTGTGGAAAAGGAAAGGAAAAAGAAAAAACGCAAATCCCGATCCGCACAAGCCGGTACACCCGCCACAGTCGCAAACCCATATACAATGACAGACAACAAATGGAAAGCCTGCGGCTACGTCGATGAGCCCGTACCCCAGGACATCGACCTCAAACAGGAAATACGCCGCCTGGCCCGTGAGAAGAACGCCGTCATCCTCGCCCACTACTACACCGTAGGCGATGTGCAGGACGTGGCCGACTTCATCGGCGACTCCCTCGCCCTGGCCCGCAAGGCCGCCGACACCGACGCCAGCCAGATCGTCATGTGCGGCGTACACTTCATGGCCGAGACCTGCAAGCTCCTCTCCCCCGACAAGACCGTACTCTGCCCCGACCTCACCGCCGGCTGCTCCCTGGCCGACTCCTGCCGTGCCGAAGACCTCGCCCGCTACAAGGCCGAGCACCCCGGATACAAGGTGGTCAGTTACGTCAACACCACCGCAGCCGTCAAGGCCCTCACCGACGTGGTCGTCACCTCAGGCAACGCCGAGCGCGTGGTAGGCAGTTTCCCCAAGGACGAGAAACTCATCTTCGGACCCGACTACAACCTCGGCTCCTACATCAACGCCGCCACCGGACGCAACATGCTCCTCTGGGAAGGCGGCTGCCACGTACACGAGCGCTTCTCCGTGGAAGCCATCGCGCAGATGCGCCGCGAGCATCCCGGCGCCCTCGTCATGGCCCACCTCGAGTGCAAGGGCCCCGTGCTCGCCATGGCCGACGTGGCCGGCTCCACCGCCGTCATGCTCAAGTACGCCCAGGAGCACGGTCCGGCCGAATATATCGTCGCCACCGAAGCCGGCATCCTCCACGAGATGCAGCGCACCTGTCCCGACGTCACCTTCTACCCCGTCCCCCCCGAAGTGAGCGAGGGCGGCCCCGGCTGCTCCTGCAACGAGTGCGAGTACATGAAGAAGAACACCCTCGAAAAACTCTACAACACCCTCCTCCACGGATGGCCCGAGGTCGACGTGCCCGAAGATATCGCACGCGAAGCCGTCAAGCCCATCCGCCGCATGCTCGAACTCTCGTAGGGCGGAACACCCGCAGCATGCAAGCCTGCATTCTGCATAATTCAATTCTGCATTCAGCATACGAATATACATTCCGAATCCAAATACTACAAGGGCCTTGTACGGACGCTACAAGGCCCTTGTAGCGACCGTACAAAGGCTTTGTACTATTCGTACAAGGCCTTTGTAGCATTTCATGAAAAACGCTTTTGGAAAATATTGGTGTCCGGTAAAAATATCATATAATATTGTAATACGTTAAATGTCTCCTCGCTACAAGAATCGTTGATATTTGTGGCTTACTTTTGACCATTTCACGATTCGCTATTCGCAGCCCCTGTAAGGGGCGAACATTACAGGATAGGGCCTCGGCCCTATCTCTCTTACGCATTATAAGTGTAGCCCCTGTAAGGGGCGCATAATTCATTGTATGAGATTGAACTATGCGCCCCTTACAGGGGCACGTTGTTGATAACCCTATCAAAACGTAGGGCTCACGCCCTACGCTATAGTCTGTCGTCCCTACGGGACTCGCAAGTTGCGATATTTTTACCGGACACCAATATTTGGAAAACGTCTTTTCCACAAAGTTATCCACATATCAGGTTTTTGTGCAACGTGCTTGTTTACAATGGATTGTTGGTGGTTATCCACAGGTTATCCACATATGATTCAGTTACCGGGAAAAACTCGGAAACTGCCGCTGGTGGCAAGAACAATCCATCGAGGTTCTACGACCCCGATGCCATCATTTCCGTGGGATATTGGATCAACTCCATCCTTGTCACACAGTTCCTTTCCTTTCTGCTTTTCTTTCGTTTGCAAATTCCCCGTTGATAACGGGATAACCCTAATCTCCATAAATTGTGGATAACCTGTATAACCCTCTGTATATAAGCACAAAATTATTCTGTTCGGATGTGGATAACCTCCGCTTTTCCGGTGGATGGTGTTTCGTGTGGTGTGGATAAACCTTGTTGTGCGGGCGAACACCGGAGGCTTGCCTTTGGGGTTATCCACAATGGTTATCCACACCGTAGTGTGCAGTATCCCCAAGGTTGTGTATGGGTGATGACGGATGGGTGATGAAGAGGATTGTGACAAGGTTGTTTCATTTTTCCTATTTTCAGTATTTTCCTTGTTGAATTCCACATTAATATATAACTTTGCACAAGTATGGAAAGGACATTTGTTGTGTCCGCAAACATGCCTGAAAGACAATATTACAAACAATATTTTTTTATGAGAAAACTTTACACATTTGCAATTGTTGCAGTCTTGTCGCTCATCGCCCAGATGACATCGGCACAGACTGAGATCGATTTCACCCAGTTGACCGCCACGGCCACTAAAGACCCGAAGGGCTATACGCTCACCGAGGGCGACTACACCTTCACCGCCGTTATCGGTAGCGGTCAGACCACGCCCGTACAGAACAGCAACTACAAGGACCTGCGTCACTATGCAGGCAATACCCTCACCGTGAGCGGTGCGTCGATGAAGCAGATGGTGTTTGTGGTTTCCACTGCCGGCCAGAAGCGTCAGGCAGAGATCACCCCTTCTGCGGGTACTGTCACGGTAGACACGGAAAGCTGGACGGTGACCTGGACTTCTGACGAGGCTGTCAGCGAGGTGACCTTCACCGTCGGCGACAAGGCCGTTTACGGTAAAGACGGTGCCAGCAAGGCCGGACAGTTTAACGTCGACAAGGTGACCATCACCGCCGACGGCGGCGGCGAGCCTGTCGTACAGAAGAAGGCTGCCGGACTGGCATTCTCTGACGAGACCGTAGACTACGAACTGGGTACCGTATGGCCCATGCCCACCTTCACCAAGGAGACCACCGCTGAAGTGACCTTCACCTCCGACAACGAGGAAGTGGCCACCGTCAGCGCAAACGGTGACATCTACCCCACCGGCGTTGAGGGCAAGGCCGTCATCACCGCCACCGCTGAGGAGAACGACGAGTACAAGGCCGGCACCGCCACCTGCACCGTCTATGTATGGCACTACAACGTCTACACCAAGGCCGAGGCCATCGAGTCGGGCAAGTCTTACCTCCTCGTGGCCCAGCGCGGCGACACCACCGCCTACGCCATGCCCGCCAAGGAGAGTTACACCTACGGCTACCTCAACGGAAGCCTTATCAAGGAGCATACCGATACCGTCAAGGTGAAGTCAAGTTATGACGACACCTTCACCTTCACCGGTGCCGACGGCGTATACTCCATCAAAGACTGCTACGGCCGCTACCTCTACAACGACGGTTCGCACAACTCCTTCTCCTTCACTACAGAGGAGGAGAAGACTTGGGACGTAGTGCCCCAGGCAGACGGCACCTTCAAGATTCTCTTCGGCGACTACTACATCCAGTGGGGTCAGGGTACCTACACCTCCTTCGGTGTGTACGAAGAGGCCCAGGACAATACCGTGCTCCCCTACCTCTTCGAACTCGTGGATGAGAGTACCGGCATTGACACCGTCAATGCTGACAAGACCGTCAAGAGCGGTGCCATGTACAACCTCGCCGGCCAGCGTGTAGGCAAGGACTACAAGGGCATTGTCATCATGGACGGCAAGAAGTACGTGCAGAAGTAAAAACAGAACGAAAAGCGTAGGCCCCTGTAAGGGGCGCATAATATAGGATAGGGGTTTACCCCTATCTTCCCCGCCTCTATTTCAAAACGTGCCCCTGTAGGGGGCGCATAATTCAACAGTCCGTATAGGGTTTAATTATGCGCCCCCTACAGGGGCATTGTTTGTGAATAATGGTTGAGATAGGGGTAAACCCCTATCCTATTAATATGCGCCCCCTACGGGGGCATGGATTGCGAGTCCCCTACGGGGGTATGGGTTTTCCCTGCATTTTTTTTATGGGGCACGGGTATTCCCAATGTTTTTCCCTGTGTGCCTCGGGTTTTGAAAGCATAAACAAACTTAAAAAACTTGTCCGCATTCGATAAATAACGTAATAAACACCTGTAAATCCGTACTATTTGCGGAAAACTGCGTAAATTTGCAGACAAAAACTCATATTATAAATGAAGAAACGGAACATTCTACCCTTCGCCCTGCTGTTGGCCGTAGCCTCGCTCGTGGTATCCTGCCTCGACAACGACAGCACCGAGTACACCTATACCGACGACACGGCCATCACCGCCTTCTCCGTCGGCACGCTCAACGTGTACGGGCATGCCACCTCGTCGAAGGGTGAGGACAGCATATACAAAACGACGGTAGACTGCAGCGCCTACAACTTTTATATCGACCAGACCACCCGCACCATCTACAATGTCGACTCCCTGCCCTACGGCACCGACGCCAGGAAAGTGGTCTGCACGATCAGCACGAAGAATTCCGGTTCGGTAGTCATCAAGAGCATGACGAGCGACTCGCTGGGCTACTACTACTCCACCGACTCGGTAGACTTCTCGCAGCCCAGAGTGTTCCAGGTGTTCAGCAATTCGGCCCAAGCGTCGCGCCAGTACACCGTACACGTCAATGTGCATCAGGAGAAGGCCGACAGTTTCGGATGGACGGCCATGACCGACCCCTCGTTCCTGCCCACGCTTGAGAGCCTGCGGGCCGTCTGCTTCGACGGCCGTCTGTACATCTTCGGCAAGAAGGGAGCCGCCACCGCCCTCTACTCCACCGCCGACGGCCATACATGGAAAGACCTCACCGCCACCATCGGCCACACCCTCACCGCCGACGCCTACCTCGGAGTCGTAGCCGGAGAGGATGCGATGTACCTCTGGGATGCCACCACCGGCAGCGTGCTCAGCACCACCGACGGCAGCGCATGGACCGCCACCTCTACCACTGCCGACCTCATACGCCTTGTGGCCGTCAGCCCCGCCGGACTCTATGCCTACGCCGTAGGCGGCGGCATCGTCGTCTCTACCGACGGCGGCGCTACATGGCAGACATCCGACCTCGACAGCGACGCCAGCCTCCTGCCCACCGAAGACCTCAGCACCGTCACCTTGCCGCTCAATACCAACAAGCAGGCATGGCGCGTGCTGCTCATCGGCAACCGCGACTATACCGCCTACCCCACCGACAAGTCGGCCTACGTATGGGGCAAGATCGACGAGACCGCCGACTACTCCCGCCAGCAGTCCTGGGCGTGGTATCCCGTCGACACCCTCTCCACCTGGACGGCTCCCCGCATGCGCTACATGCAGGCCTTCGCCTACGACGATGCCCTCTACGCTACGGGCGGACAGTCTACCGACGGTCGCGTGACCAACATGAAATCGTTCTACCGCAGCAACGACGGCGGCATATCGTGGGAGAAGGACACCCTGCTCTCCCTGCCCTCTGACGTGTCAATCCTCGTCTCGGAGCACTACGCCGTGACGGTCGACAAGAACAACTACGTATGGTTTGTCGATGCCGGTGCCGGACACGTATGGCGCGGCCGCCTCGCCCGTCTCGGCTGGCGCAAGGAGCAGACCGTCTACAATGAGTAAAGACGAATGAGCAGGCGGTGCGGCACCCGTCCTTACGGGGTGGGTGAAGGCATCGCCGCACATTATATAATATATATCAGAGAAAAAGCGCTGAAAAGACCGTAGCATGAGAAAGACCGTAGCCACGCTTGCACTGCTCCTTGCCGCGCTCCACGCCGGAGCGCAGACCGATGAGGAGTATCGCATGGAGATAGGCGGCGGACTCTCCATGGTGACCTACGAGGGCGACTTCGGCGGCAACATCTTCACCGGCATGCAGCCCGGCGCCACCGTGATGCTGCGCCGCATCGTCAATCCCTACATGGGCTTCCGTCTCGCCGCCACCTACGGTCGGCTCAAAGGGTCGTCAGACACCCCCTCCACCTACTACCCCGACTACGCCGACGGCAAGACCTACACCTTCGACAACACCCTCATCGACTGCAGTCTCACCTACGAGTACAACTTCTGGCCCTACGGCACAGGTGAGGACTACCGCGGTGCCAAGCGCATCACCCCCTTCATCTTCGGCGGACTGGGCGCGACCTACGTCACCGGCGGCGGCAACAACGTCTTCACCGCCAACGTGCCCCTCGGCCTGGGCGTGAAGTACAAGATAGCGCGGCGGCTCAATGTCGGACTCGAGTGGGCCATACACTTCTCGCTGAGCGACAAACTCGACGGTGTGGCCGACCCCTACGGCATCTCCTCGAGCGGCCTGTTCAAGAACACCGACTGCTACTCCGCCTTCTCGCTCTCGCTCACCTACAGTTTCATGCCCAAGTGCCGCACCTGCCACAACGACATGGAGAAATACTGAGCAAAGGAAGAGCATCCCCGGTCAGTCCCCCGGAAAAAGACGGGGTGAAAAAGAAAGAAACGTAAGAAATATATACCATCCATATATACAATAGAAAAAACGATGAGCAACGACACCCGTCACGACAATATCCCCCGCCACATCGCCATCATCATGGACGGCAACGGACGGTGGGCCGCCGCACAGGGCAAGCCCCGCAGTTACGGCCATCAGGCCGGCGTGGAAGCCGTGCGCCGCATCACCTCCGAGTGTGTACGGCTCGGTGTGGAGTACCTCACCCTCTACACCTTCTCTACCGAGAACTGGGGACGGCCCGCCGACGAGGTAGCCGCGCTCATGGGCCTGGTGCTCTCCTCGCTCGAAGACGAGATCTTCATGCGCAACAACGTGCGCTTCCGTGTCATCGGCGACACGGCCCGTCTGCCCGAGGCCGTGCAGCAGAAACTGCGCGAGACCGAGGAACACACCGCCGCCAACAGTGCCATGACCATGGTGGTGGCCTTGAGTTACTCCTCACGCTGGGAGATCACACAGGCCACGCAAGCCATCGCCCGCGAGGTGAAGGCCGGCACGCTCGATGCCGGCCATATCGACGAGGATACCCTCACGGCCCACATGACCACCGCCGGCATGCCCGACCCCGACCTGCTCATCCGCACCGGAGGCGAGCAGCGCATCAGCAACTACCTGCTCTGGCAGATCGCCTACACCGAACTCTTCTTCACCCCCACCTACTGGCCCGACTTTGACGAAAAGGGACTCGCCGAGGCCATCGGTGCCTACCAGGGCCGCCAGCGGCGCTACGGCAAGACCGAAGAGCAGGCCGAGAGCGAGCAGGCACAGGGCGCATAAGACGACAATACCATAAAAATATACGAGACAGTACACCCTGCACCCCCACGCACACTTACAACGTAATCAATAAGCGGGGCCGCCGCGCACAACAACACGCCAAGAAGAGGTCTGTGCAAGCCCACAGAAAAAAGTGCGCCCCGCAATCCAACAAAGATCATGAATATAGCAGAGAAGATGATGACACTCGCAGCCGCGCTCCTCGTGAGCCTCGCTGCAGCCGCCCAGGACAAGACCGTACACCCCGAGGTGAGTTACGCCGGCAACCCGCGCACCGTCGAGGTAGGCGGCATTGCCGTCAGCGGCGCCGAAGGCTACGAGGACTATATGCTCACCGGTATCTCCGGACTGTCGGTAGGACAGACCGTCGACCTGCCCGGCACCGAACTGACCGAGGCCGTGAAGCGCTACTGGAAGTACGGACTCTTCTCCGAGGTGAGCCTCGGCGTCGACTCCATCGTGGGCGACAAAGCCTACTTCCACGTGCATCTGCAGATGCGCCCCAGAGTGTCGAACATCAACTATATCGGCGTGAAGAAGTCTGAGCGCAGCGACCTCGAGACCAAGCTCGGTCTGCTCAAGGGATCGCAGATCACCCCCAACATGGTAGACCGCGCCAAGATCCTCGCCCGCAAGTACTTCGACGAGAAGGGCTACCAGAACGCCGAGGTACAGGTCGTGCAGCGCGACGACGTGGCCGCACGCAACCAGGTCATCCTCGACGTCATCGTCGACAAGAAAGAGAAACTCAAGGTGCGCCACATCGAGATCGACGGCAACAACGCCCTCACCGACCGCCGCATCAAGGGCGGACTCTTCCGCAAGGGCGCCTTCGCCAAGACCCATGAGGCCGGCACCCTCGGCTCGTTCCTCAAGGCCAAGAAGTTCACCCCCGAGCGCTGGAAAGGCGACAAGCAGAAACTCATCGACAAGTACAACGAACTGGGCTACCGCGACGCCGTCATCCTCGGCGACAGCGTGTGGAACGTCGACGACCGCCACGTCTCCATCCGCCTGCGCGTAGACGAAGGCAAGAAATACTTCGTCCGCAATATCTCCTGGGTGGGCAACACCATCTACTCCACCGACTACCTCTCGGCCGTACTCGGCATGAAGAAGGGTGACGTGTACAACCAGCGACTCATGAGCAAGCGACTCACCGAAGACGAGGATGCCGTGGGCAACAACTACTGGAACAACGGATACCTCTTCTACTCGCTCAATCCTACCGAGGTCAACATCGTGGGCGACTCCATCGACCTCGAGATGCGTATCATGGAAGGTCCGCAGGCCCATATCAATCATGTGCGCATCACCGGCAACGACCGCCTCTACGAGAATGTCGTGCGCCGCGAACTGCGTACCAAGCCCGGCGACCTCTTCTCCAAGGAAGCCCTCCAGCGCTCGGCACGAGAGATAGCCTCCATGGGACACTTCGACCAGGAGAAGGTCAACCCCGACGTCAAGCCCGACCCCGAGAACGGTACAGTGGACATCAACTGGAACCTCGAGCAGAAGTCCAACGACCAGGTGGAGTTCTCCCTCGGATGGGGACAGACCGGTATCATCGGCCGCGTGGGACTGAAACTCAACAACTTCTCCATGCGCAACCTCTTCAACAAGAACAAGGAACACCGCGGCATCATGCCAATCGGCGACGGCGAAGTGCTCTCGCTCGGTGTGCAGACCAACGCCTCCTACTACCAGTCGTACAACCTCTCCTACTCCACCAACTGGCTCGGCGGCAAGCGCCCCGTGCAGTTCTCCGTAGGCGTGTACTACTCCAAGCAGAGCGACGTGTCGAGCACCTACTACAACAGCGGCATCATGAACAACTACTACAACTACCTCTACGGATACGGCAGTTACGGCAACTCGTACTACAACTACGAGAACTACTACGATCCCGACAAGTACGTCAAGATGTTCGGCGTGTCGCTCGGATGGGGCAAGCAGCTGCGCTGGCCCGACGACTACTTCTCGCTCTCACTCTCGCTGGCCTACAACCGCTACATGCTGAAGAACTGGAACTACTACTTCATGATGAACAACGGTAATTCCAACAACCTCAACATCACCATCGCCCTGGGCCGCGCCTCTACCGACAACAACCTCTTCCCCCGCCGCGGATCAGACTTCCAGGCCTCCATCTCGCTCACCCCGCCATGGTCGCTCTTCGACCACAAGGACTACGCCAACCTCGCCAACGACCCCTACTCCTCGACCTACAACCGCGAGCAGCAGGAGAAGTACCGCTGGGTGGAATACTACAAGTGGAAGTTCAAGGCCCGCACCTTCACCGCCCTCACCGGCGGACAGAAGTGCCTCGTGCTCATGGCACGCTACGAGATGGGTATCCTCGGCTCGTACAACAAGCACAAGAAGTCGCCCTTCGAGACCTTCTACATGGGCGGTGACGGTATGACCGGCTACTCCACCTCCTACGGTACCGAGACCATCGGTCTGCGCGGATACGAGAACGGCTCCATCGCCTACGACGCCTACGCCTACAACCGCATGACCCTCGAGCTGCGCTACCCCTTCATGCTCGGCAACACCACCATCTACGGACTCACCTTCCTCGAAGGCGGCAACGCATGGTCGGACACCAAGAAGTTCAACCCCTTCGACATGAAACGCTCCGCCGGTGTCGGTGTCCGCATCTACCTCCCCATGGTCGGCCTGATGGGTATCGACTGGGCCTACGGATTCGACAAGGCAAACCTCAGTTCCAGCAAGGGCGGCAGCCAGTTCCACTTCATCCTCGGACAGGAATTCTAATCCCCCCATGCCCCTGTAAGGGGCGCATAGTATAGGGGCAAGCCCCTATCTTCCATAGATTGGCACAAACGTTGCCCCTGTAAGGGGCGCATAATTCAACCACCCCCGGCCCACTAAAAAACGGCCTCACAACAAAACCGCATAAAAAAATGAAAAAACTGCTGATGACCCTCGCCCTTGTCATGGCGGCCATGACAGCCAGCGCGCAGAAGTTCGCCCTGCTCGACATGGAATACATCCTCAAGAACATCCCCGCCTACGAGCGGGCCAACGAGCAACTCAACCAAGTGTCGAAGAAGTGGCAGGCCGAAGTCGACGCCCTCGGCACCGAAGCCTCCACCATGTACAAGAACTACCAGAACGAGAACGTCTTCCTCTCGGCCGAACAGAAAAAGGCCCGTCAGGAAGAGATCATGAACAAGGAGAAGGAAGCCGCCGACCTCAAGCGCAAGTATTTCGGTCCCGAAGGCGAACTCTTCAAGGTGCGCGAGAGCCTCATCTCCCCCATCCAGGAAGAGATATACAACGCCGTCAAGGAAATCTCCGACCTCCGCGGCTACGCCCTCGTGCTCGACCGCGCCAGCGACTCCGGCATCATCTTCGGTTCGCCCAAGATAGACATCTCCAACGAGGTGCTCCAGAAACTCGGCTACGGCAACTGATGCCCCTGCCCTCTCCCATGGCCGGGCATGAAGACGTTCAGCCCCCACCCGCGAAAAACAGAAAAAACAAACAAATAAAACAAACCAAAGAAACATGAAAAAGTTATTATTGGCTCTGATGATGCTTGCACCCGCAGCAGCGTTCGCACAGAAGTTCGGACACATCAACGCACAGGAAATCATGACCGGCATGCCCGAGTTCACCAAGGCACAGGCCGAACTTGAAGCCACCGCCAAGCAGTACGACGAAGACCTCAAGGCTATGCAGGCCGAACTGCAGCGCAAGGCCGAGGACTACGAAAAGAACCGCTCTACCATGAACGAGACCAAGCAGAAGGAGACCGAGCAGTCGCTCATGGAACTCCAGCAGAAGATACAGCAGGCCTACCAGGACAACCAGCAGGCACTCCAGAAGGCCCAGCAGCAGAAGATGACCCCCATCACCTCCAAACTCGTCGACGCCATCAAGACCGTAGGCAAGGCCGGCGGCTACGTCTACATCATGGACATCGGTTCCGGTATCCCCTACATCAGCGAGACCCTCAGCGAGGATGTCACCGCCAAGGTGAAGGCCGAACTTGCCAAGATGACCACCACTACTCCTGCCAAGAAGTAAAAGGTCTTTTTGGCCATACAACAAGCCCTGCAAGGGCGTAACAATCCCAGCCCAGGGTGAGGACGGAGCGAAGCGAAGTCCGTAACCCTGGGTTTTTGCATACGCGGAAAGGCGGCTGGCCTGTAAGGTCAGCACAAACGAAACTTTTCGGCTTGGGAAAATACTATCCACAACCCCACCAAACACACATGCACATGAAAAAACTACTCACAGCCCTGCTCCTCACCCTCCTGCCCCTCATGGCCGGAGCGCAGACCCGGTTCGGCTACCTCAGTTACGACACCGTGTTCCACGCCATGCCCGAGTACGCCGCCGCCCAGCGCACGCTGGCCGACCTCAAGGCCAAGTACGAGGCCGAGACCAAGCGGGCCGAAAGCGAGTTCAACGCCAAGTACGAGGAGTTCCTCGACGGCCAGCGCGACTTCGTGCCCTCCATCCTGCAAAAACGCCAGGCCGAACTGCAAGACCTCATGGAGCGCAACACCGCCTTCCGCGACCAGGCCCGCCAACTGCTCGCTGCCGCCGAGCGTGACGCCTACGCCCCCATCCGCGCCCGTCTCGCCGCCGCCATCGCCCGCGTAGGCCGCGACCACGGCTACGCCTTTATCCTCAACACCGACGGCAACGCCTGTCCCTATATAGACCCCGCCTCGGGCGACGACGTGACCATCCTCGTCAAGAACGCCCTCGGCAAAAACTGATACACCTATGCCAGCACCATTACCTGTAGCCCCCGGACCCATCGGCGTGTTCGACTCCGGCTACGGCGGCCTGACCGTGCTTCACGGCATACGCCAGTTGCTGCCCCAGTACGACTACCTCTACCTGGGCGACAATGCCCGCGCCCCCTACGGATCGCGCTCGTTTGAGGTCGTCTACCAGTTTACCCGCCAGGCCGTGCTCCGCCTCTTCGACATGGGCTGCCACCTCGTCATCCTCGGCTGCAACACCGCCTCGGCCAAGGCCCTGCGCACCATCCAGGAGCGCGACCTGCCCGAGTGGGACCCCACACGCCGCGTGCTCGGCATCATCCGCCCCACGGCCGAGGTGATCGGCAGTCTCACCCACACCCGACACGTCGGCATCCTCGCCACCGAGGGTACGATACGCAGCCGCAGTTACTCGCTCGAGATCGGCAAACTGCACCCCGACATCACCGTCTCGGGCGTGGCCTGCCCCCTCTGGGCCGCCATCGTCGAGGCCGGCGAGGCCGACTCGCCCGGCGCCGACTACTTTGTGGCCAAGCGCATCGGCCAACTCATGCGCAAGGACCCCGACATCGACACCCTCGTGCTGGGCTGCACCCACTACCCCCTGCTCATGAACGCCGTGGTGAAGAACGTGCCCGACGGCGTGCGCATCGTCTCGCAGGGCACCTACGTGGCCGACAGCCTCGCCGACTACCTCACGCGCCATCCCGACATGCGGGCCCGCATCACCGAGGGCGGCACCTGCCGCTACCTCACCACCGAGAGCGAGGAGCGGTTCAGCGAGGTGGCCACCATCTTCCTCCACGAGCGGGCCAACGTGACCCATATCGACCTCGACAAGGCACGGTATTGAGGAACGGAAAGAATGTGTCGCAAGCAAGGAGTCCCGTAGGGACGATATAGTATAGGATAGGGGTTCTTGCCAAGGCAAGCGACAAAGTCGAGCGTACCCCTATCTCAATAAGGACAACAAAACATAGCCCCTGTAAGGGGCGCATAATTCATTGTAAAAGATTGAAATATGCGCCCCTTACAGGGGCATTTTTTGCGTGAACCGGCAAAAACGTAGGGGTAACCCCCTACG
This sequence comes from Akkermansia muciniphila, assembly GCA_963621665.1. Lineage (GTDB taxonomy): Bacteria > Bacteroidota > Bacteroidia > Bacteroidales > Bacteroidaceae > Prevotella. The sequence continues at coordinate 13,661 of CAVFEZ010000036.1, forward strand.
CTATAATATATCGTCCCTACGGGACTCACGCTTGCGAACCTTTTTCCACCATTTTGGTCATATTATCCGTAAAATGTGTAAACGCCGTGCGCCCCAAAACCGCTACCTTTGCCACCGAAAAAGAAGGATACACAATATAAAATCTAAAAAAGCACACCGCACCATGCAAGAAAGACTTATCGACACCGTGCAGTCGCCCGCCGACATCCGCACGATGACCATCGCACAACTCCACACCCTGGCCGACGAGATACGCCAGGGCATCATCCACCGCGACAGTCTCTACGGCGGACATGTGGGCCCCAACCTCGGATTTGTAGAGGCCACCATCGCCCTGCACTACACCCTCGACACCCCGACCGACAAGATTGTCTACGACGTGTCGCACCAGGTGTATCCCCACAAGATGCTCACCGGCCGCGCCTACGGATATTTCGACGAGAAGCGGTTTGGTGAGGTGTCGGGCTACTCCTCGCCCACAGAGTCGCCCGTGCACGACCACTTCGAGATCGGCCACACCTCCACCTCCGTGGCCCTGGCCACCGGCCTGCAAAAAGGCCGCGACATACTCGGCGGCAAGGAACGCATCGTGGCCGTCATCGGCGACGGGTCGCTCAGCGGCGGCGAAGCCTTCGAGGGACTTGACATGGCCGCCGAACTGGGCACGCCCATCATCATCGTGGTCAACGACAACGAGATGTCGATCGCCGAAAACCACGGCGGCATCTACCGCAACCTCGCCCTTCTGCGCAGTACGCAAGGACAGGCCGAGTGCAATCTCTTCCGTGCCATGGGCTTCGACTACCGCTATGTGGAGCAGGGCAACGACATCGAGACCCTCATCGCAGCCATCCGCGAAGTGAAGGACACCCCGTGCCCCCTCGTGCTGCATATCCACACCGAGAAGGGACACGGCTATGCCCCTGCCGTAGCCCACAAGGAAGCGTGGCACTGGAGCATGCCCTTCGACCCCGCCACCGGAGAGAAGACCGCCGCACGGGGCGGAGAGAGTGCCGCCGCCGTGCTCGGACAGTGGCTGCAGCAGGAGATGGAGCGCGACGGGCGGCTGGTGTGCATCTCGGCCGGCGTGCCCGCCAGCATCGGTTTCACGGCCGATGTGCGCAAGAAGGCCGGCGCCCAGCATGTAGACGTGGGCATCGCCGAGGAAGAGGCCGTCGCCATGGCCTCGGGCATGGCCAAGCGCGGGGCACATCCCGTCTTCTCCACCTACGCCACCTTCATACAGCGCACCTACGACCAGTTGGCCCAGGATCTTGCCGTCAACGGCAATCCGGCCGTCATCAACGTCATCGGTTCCTCCGTGCTGGGCATGAACGACATCACCCACCTCTGCTTCTTCGACATCCCCATGCTCAGCCATATCCCCGGTCTGGTATACCTCGCCCCCACCACCTACGAGGAGATGATCGCCATGGAGCGGTGGGCCATCCGGCAGGACCGCTGGCCCGTGGCCATCCGTGTGCCCGAGGGCGAGGTAGAACACTCGGCAGAGACCTATGACGACGACTACTCGCAGACAGACACCTACCGTGTGGCCCATCGCGGATCGCGCGTGGCCCTCATCGCCGTGGGCAGTTTCTGGGCCCGCGCCCAGCGTGTGAAGGCCCTGCTCGCCGAGCAAGGCATCGATGCCACCCTCATCAATCCCCGTTTCCTCTCCGGCACCGACACCGCCCTTCTGGACAGTCTGTCGGCCGACCACACCGTCGTGGCCACCCTTGAGGACGGCAGCATCGACGGCGGCTTCGGTGAGCGTATCAGCCGCCACTACGGTCCGACGGCCATGCGTGTGCTCAACTTCGGTGTGCGCAAGGCCCTCTACGACCGCTACGATGCCGGACAAATTCTTGAGGACAACCACCTCACCGAGCAGCAGATCGTCGGCGACATCCTCGCCACGCTCGCCGGGACGGAGAACGGATAATTTTTTCGGAACCAATAATAAATAAAAAAATGGTGTGAGGCGGCGGACATTCTGCCGCTGCCAGGGCGGACGGGTGCGTCCGCCTTATTTTTTCTTAAAAAAGTGGCGGGCGGTTTGTATATCTGCCACTTTTGCCTTACATTTGTATGATAGTACCTACCCCACAGGCGAGATGCGTCACCGCCATGCGCCCGGCGGGGGAGAAAAACCCTACATACAACGTACACAATGTCATTCTCTGAACTTTGCAACCGCGTATTCCAGCAAGCCATACGCGACTACCATGTCACCGACAATGTCGATACCCCCATACACAATCCCTACGAGCGCGACGAGATAGAAAACCGTCTCTACCTCAAGTGCTGGATCGACACCGTGCAGTGGCACTTCGAAGACATCATACGCGATCCCCACATCGACCCCATGGAGGCCCTCTCGCTCAAGCGCCGCATCGACCGGTCCAACCAAGACCGCACCGACCTCGTGGAACAGATCGACTCCTACTTCCGCCAGCAGTACAGCGACGTGCAGCCGCTGCCCGATGCCCGCATCAATACCGAGAGCCCGGCGTGGGCTGTCGACCGTCTGAGCATCCTCGCTCTGAAGATCTACCACATGGAGGAGCAGACCGCCCGTACCGACGCCACCGAGCAGCACCGCGCCACCTGCCGTGCCAAGCTCGACGTGCTCCTCGAGCAGCAGCACGACCTCTCCGAGGCCATCGACCAACTGCTCGACGATATCGCCGCCGGACGCAAGTACATGAAGGTGTACCGCCAGATGAAGATGTACAACGACCCGTCGACCAACCCCGTGCTCTACCGCAAACAGTAGAGTGGGGTAGGGCGCATGCCGCCCCAGCCTCCCATACCCTGTCTGTCAGCCTATGAAAACCGAACATCTGCTCATCATACGATTTTCCGCACTCGGCGATGTGGCGATGACCGTACCTGTCGTGGCTTCGCTTGCCCGCCAGTACCCCCATCTGCGCATCACCGTGCTCAGCCGTCCCGCGGCACGGCCGCTCTTCGAGGGGCTCGCTTCCAACGTAGGATTTATGGAAGCCGACCTCAAGGGCGAATACCGGGGATGGACCGGACTCAATGCCCTCTACCGCAGGCTCGCGGCCAAGAATTTCACCGCCGTGGCCGATTTCCACAACATACTCCGTTCGAACTACCTCCGCATGCGGTTCAATCTCGACCGCTTCCGTGTGGAGCATATCGACAAGCACCGCCGCGAGCGCCGTCTGCTCGTCACCCACAGCGACAAAGCCCCGAAACGCCTGCTGACCCCCTTCCGCGGTTATGCCGACGTGCTGGAGCGGCTCGGCTATCCGGTGAAGGTGGAGTTTGCCTCCATCTTCCCGCCCAAGGGTGCGCCGCTTGCCCCCATCGCCGACCGCACGGGCGAGAAAGCCGACGGGCAGATGTGGATAGGCATCGCTCCCTTTGCCGCCCACAAGGGCAAGATCTATCCCGTGGCGCTCATGGAGCAGGTCATCGCCCGGATCGCGGAAGAATATCCCGGCGGACGCATCTTCCTCTTCGGCGGCGGACGGAAGGAGCGCGAACAGATAGGCCGCTGGACGGAAGCCTATCCCTCCTGCACCAGCGTGCCCGACACCCTCCGCTCGATGGCCGAAGAACTGCTGCTCATGAGCCACCTCGACGTGATGGTGTCGATGGACAGCGCCAACATGCACCTCGCCTCGGCCGTCGGCACACGCGTGGTGAGCGTCTGGGGCGCGACACATCCCCGTGCCGGTTTTCTCGGTTGGGGACAGCGCGAGGCCGACTGCGTAGGGCTCGACCTGCCCTGCCGACCGTGCAGCATCTACGGCAACAAGCCCTGCGCCCTCGGCGACTACCGCTGTCTGACGGGCATCAAGCCCGAGATGATTGTGGAGAAAATAAAGGAAGTGGGGAAGAAATAAAAAGAAGAAAGCAAACGTAGAGTCCCGTAGGGACGACATAGTATAGCGTAGGGAGGAGTAGTCCCTACGGGACTCGTCGCTTGCGAATTTCCTACGGGACTCTACGTTTGCGGAATGTGGTGTGCTTTGTCCTACATTCTTTCTCTCATTCTCACCTCCACCCACCACACGGCCGACCGTTCGCGGTGGTGGAGCGTGGCGTCGGCGGGTAGGGCGTGCTGGCGGATGAAGGCCATCATGCGCTCACCCTGCTGGCGGCAGGAGACGTGCAGGTCGGCGGCATCGCCCGTCATGTAGGGGGCAGGGTCGGCAATGCCCGCAATGCGGCAGAGTGCCTCGCAGCGGTAGGCCGACGTGACGCGTATCACCCCGAAGCGGCGGCGGAGCGGTTCGAGCACCTCACGGCACAGGCTGCCCAGCCGGGCGACGGCGTGTGGCGGCGGCGTGTTGTCGATACGGTGGCGCACCGACGCCCCCGACACCGTGAGGTCGGCCAGCCGGAAGTGGGGCGAGAGCCATTCCTCGTGTGTCGGGAGAACATTGGCGGTATCGGTCATGGGCGGTCGGTGTTGGTGGAATTGTCGGAAATCCCGGTAGTGTCGGAAATCTCAGCATGGTCGGCATGGTCAGCGGGCGCAGACGGATGTCCGTCGCCGGACGGCGCAGAAGAGGGTAGGGGAGAGGCGTCGGCCGAGAGGCGCAGCACCTCGTCGGCCAGCGGGTCGTCGATGCCCTGCACATACTTGCGCCAGCAGTAGCGTTCGAGCATGGTCTGCCGGCGTACACCCTTGCGGCGGCGGGCCCGCAGCATGAGGCTGTACGGATTGCGCGGCATGTACTGGTGGAGCACGGCGCAGGAGTGGCGCACAAGGTGGAGGAGCGGCAACGGCACGCCCGACCGGTCGCGCACCAGTCCGTCGTCGAAGACGATGCGCACCACCTCGAGCAGGTCGGTCTGCAGCCCCACCCAGTAGAGATTGTCGTCGTAGCGGGAAGAAAGCAGGCGGACGAAGGACTCGCCCAGTGCGCGACGGCCTGCAGCCATCTGTTCGTCAGTCACGTGGCGGGGAGTGGGGCCGGGAACGGCGCACTCGAGACATTTTTCGGTGTAGTTGTTCATGTGTCTTTTGTTTTTAAACCTTTAATGAAAATAATGATAGATATTGGTATTGTGTTTTCCATAGTCCCTCCCCCTGCAGCAGCCGACATCACTGGCGGCTAACGTGCCGTGGAGGAACGGGGGCAAAAGTAGGGATAAAAGTGGAAGTAACTCTTCAATACGGAAATATCTTTGTTAAACAATGCTATACATTCACGGTTTTTGTGAAGACGATGGATTTTTCGTACCTTTGCATGAGGATAGGCTGCATTCCCAGTCTGTGAAAACAGATAAAAGTGAACATCAACTTCAAGAAAACCTACTTGTGCGACCTGTATACAACGGGCGTGGCAGATAAAAAACACCGTTTCCAACCTCATATAGTAAGGAAATACATACGCGTGATCGATCTGATGCGTGAAGTGGATGATGTACTCGCCCTTACGAAATACCATTCGCTCAACTATGAGCATCTTCATGGAGACAAGGAAGGACTTTCTTCCGTGCGGGTGAACGGCCAATATCGCATAGAGTTTGAAGAAGAAACAGAAAACGGAGAGAATATAGCCACAATCTGTAATATAACGGAACTTTCCAACCACTACAAATAATTATAGGATGAACGACAACGAGAATATCTCCGGCATACAGGCCGACCGCCTTGTTCCGGCATATCCCACCCATCCCGGTGCTGTGCTGAAGGAAGAAATAGAGTACAGGGGTATCTCCCAGTGCCGTTTGGCCAAGGATATGGGCATCGCCTATTCGGCTCTCAACGAAATACTCAACGAGCGCCGTCCGCTGACCGAGAAGACAGCCCTGCTCTTCGAGGCTGCCCTTGGTGTGGATGCCGAACCGCTGCTCAGACTGCAGATGAGATACAATATGCAGTGTGCCAAGAAAGACCAGTCGTTTATGGAAAGGCTTGCGCAAGTGCGGCGCATAGCCGCTGTATTGTAGCACCTCCCTCCCCGACAGGAACAACCCACACTTATGGCCGAGAAAAAGAAAGCGAAAGACAAGGGGCTCACGCCCATGATGCAACAGTTTGCCACCCTCAAGGAGAAGCACCCCGACGCGCTGCTCCTCTTCCGTTGCGGCGACTTCTACGAGACCTATATGGACGATGCCGTGGAAGCGTCGCGCATACTCGGTATCACCCTGACACGGCGGTCGAACGGGCGGCAGAACGGCGCCGACACCGAGATGGCCGGTTTTCCCCACCACGCCCTCGACACCTATCTGCCCAAACTCATACGGGCCGGACGGCGTGTGGCCATCTGCGACCAGCTCGAAGACCCGAAACTCACCAAGACCCTCGTCAAGCGCGGCATCACCGAACTGGTGACACCCGGCGTGGCCATGGGCGACAATGTGCTCAACTACAAGGAGAACAACTTCCTGGCCGCCGTGCACTTCGGCCGCACGACCGTCGGCGTAGCCTTCCTTGACATCTCCACCGGAGAGTTTCTCACCGGAGAAGGCACCGCCGACTACGTGGAAAAACTCATGGCCGGCATACAGCCCAAGGAGGTGCTCTACGACCGGGCCGAAAAGACCGCCTTCGAACAGCGGTTCGGCACCCGGTGGTGCGTGTTCGAACTCGACGACTGGATGTTCACCGAGCAGAGCGCCCGGCAAAAACTCCTCCGCCACTTCGGTACGGCCACCCTCAAGGGATTCGGTGTCGACCACCTGCACGCAGGCGTGGTGGCCGCAGGCGTCATCCTGCAGTACCTCGAGATGACCCAGCACACCCACATCGGACACATCACCTCACTGGCCCGCATCGACGAGGAACGCTACGTGCGCCTCGACAACTTCACCATACGCTCGCTCGAACTCGTGCGCGCCATGCAGGACGACGGCGTGTCGCTGCTCGACGTGGTCGACCGCACCGTCACCCCGATGGGCGGCCGTATGCTGCGCCGCTGGCTCGTCTTCCCCCTGCGCGACGTGGCAAGGATAGAGCGGCGGCTCGACGTGGTCGACCACTTCCGGCATGAGGCCGGCATGAGGGAAAGCATCGACGCACAGATGCACCTCATCGGCGACATCGAGCGCATCATCTCCAAGGTGGCCGTCGGACGGGTCACCCCCCGCGAGGTGGTGCAACTGCGCACCGCCCTCCAGGCCCTCGTCCCCATACGCGAGGCTTGTCTCCAGGCCGGCTGCGACGCCCTCAGGTCGCTGGGCGAGCGCATCAATCCCTGCGACACCATACGCGAGCGCATCGCCCGCGAACTCAATGAGGACGCCCCGCAGGTCGTGGGGCGCGGCGGCGTGATCGCCCCCGGCTTTTCGCCCGAACTCGACGAACTGCGCGACATCTCGCGCGGCGGACGCGACTATCTGCTCCGCATACAGGAGCGCGAGATAGAGCAGACCGGCATCGCCTCGCTCAAGGTGGGCTACAACAATGTCTTCGGCTACTACCTCGAAGTGCGCAACACCTACCGCGACCGCGTACCCCAGGAGTGGGTGCGCAAGCAGACCCTCGCCCAGGCCGAACGCTACATCACCGCCGAACTCAAGGAGTACGAGGAAAAGATCATGGGCGCCGACGAGAAGATACTCGCCCTCGAGACCCGGCTCTTCGGCGAACTGGTGACCGCCCTCCAGGAATACATCCCGCAGGTGCAGACCGATGCCGGCACCGTGGCACAGATAGACTGTCTGCTCTCCTTCGCCAAGGCCGCCGACGAGCACGGCTACGTGCGCCCAACGGTCGACGACAGCGAGACCATCGACATCAAGGAAGGACGGCACCCCGTCATCGAGACACAACTGCCCACCGGCGAGGAGTACGTACCCAACGACATCTCACTCGACAGCGAGACGCAGCAGATCATGATCATCACCGGACCCAACATGGCCGGCAAGTCGGCCCTCCTCCGGCAAACCGCCCTCATCGTGCTCATGGCGCAGACCGGATGCTTCGTGCCCGCACAGAGCGCACGGATAGGACTCGTCGACAAGATATTCACCCGCGTGGGCGCCTCCGACAACATCTCGCTCGGCGAGTCGACCTTCATGGTCGAGATGACCGAGGCCGCCAATATCCTCAACAACGTCACCCCCCGATCGCTCGTGCTCTTCGACGAACTGGGCCGCGGCACCTCCACCTACGACGGCATCTCCATCGCATGGGCCATCGTGGAGTACCTGCACGAACAGCGCAAGGCACGCGCACGCACCCTCTTCGCCACCCACTACCACGAACTCAACGAGATGGAACGCCACTTCGCCCGCATCAGCAACTACAACGTGTCGGTGCGCGAGGACGGCGGACGTGTCATCTTCCTGCGCAAACTCATGCCCGGCGGATCGGAACACTCCTTCGGTATACACGTGGCCGACATCGCCGGCATGCCCAAGAGCATCGTGCGGCGCGCAGAGGTCATCCTCCACCAACTCGAGGCCGACAACGCCGACGTGGGTACCGCCGGCACCGCCAGCGCCAAACCCCACACCGAACGGCTGCAGCCCGCCGGAGGCGACGGCATGCAACTGAGTTTCTTCCAACTCGACGACCCCGTGCTCTGCCAAGTGCGCGACGAGATACTCGGACTCGACATCGACAACCTCACCCCCGTCGAAGCACTCAACAAACTCAACGATATCAAGCGCATCGTCAGCGGAAAACACTAAAAAACAAGAAAAAACACCGGCAGAACAGACAACGGCGCAAAAAAACGTATATATTTGCAACGCGGGGACAATACCCCGCACATTATAATATAAGGAAACAATGAAAATAGCACTGATAGGCTACGGCAAGATGGGACACATGATCGAGACCATCGCCCGGGAGCGCGGACACGAAATCGTGAGCATCATCGACATCGACAACCAGGACGACTTCTCGTCGGAAGCCTTCGCCTCGGCCGACGTGGCCATAGAGTTCACATCACCCGCCGCCGCATACGGCAACTACCTCCGCGCCTTCAAGGCCGGCGTGAAGGTGGTGAGCGGTTCCACCGGATGGATGGCCGAACACGGCGACGACGTGCGCCGCCTCTGCACCGAAGAAGGCAAGACCCTCTTCTGGGCCTCCAACTTCTCCGTAGGCGTGGCCGTCTTCTCGGCCGTCAACCGCTACCTCGCCCGCATCATGAACGCCTACCCACAGTACGGCGTACACATGGAGGAGACCCACCACATACACAAACTCGACGCTCCATCGGGTACCGCCATCACCCTGGCCGAGGATATCGTGGAAAATCTCGACCGCAAGACCCACTGGGCCAAAGGCATCCAGCACCTGGCCGACGGCACCGTCAGCGGCACCAACGACTGCGGACCCGACGCCCTCGCCATCGAGAGCATACGCCGCGACGAGGTGCCCGGCATACACTCCGTCATCTACGACTCGGAAGCCGACGCCATCACCATCACCCACGACGCCCACTCGCGCAAGGGATTCGCCCTCGGTGCCGTGCTCGCCGCCGAGTATACCCGCGACCACAACGGACTGCTCACCATGGGCGACCTTTTTCAGTTCTAAGACGTCACACAAAAAAAAGCCCTTCCCCCGACCGGCGGAAGGCAACGCGAAAAATGATAGACAAAGAGAAAGCCAAACTCAACATGAAACGGCAGTGGACCAAACTGGCCATCGTCACCGTACTCTACCTCGCCTTCCTCTACTGGGTGAAGAGCTGGTGGGGACTGCTCGCCGTACCCTTCATCTACGACGTATACATCACCAAGAAAATACGCTGGCAGTGGTGGCGCGACTCCGAAGGCGTGACCCGATTCGTCATGTCGTGGGTAGACGCCATCGTCTTTGCACTGGTGGCCGTGTACTTCATCAACCTCTACTTCTTCCAGAACTACGTCATCCCCTCCTCCTCGCTCGAAAAGTCGCTCCTCACCGGCGACTACCTCTTCGTGTCGAAGATGAGTTACGGACCGCGCAAGCCCATGACCCCCCTCACCCTGCCCCTCACGCAACACACCCTGCCCGTGCTCGAGTGCAAGTCGTACATCGAATGGCCGCAGTGGGGCTACGAGCGCGCCAAGGGCCTGGGCAAGATAGAGCAGGGCGACATCGTCGTCTTCAACTACCCCGCAGGCGACACCCTCTGCTCCGCCGCACAGTGGCAGGCACAGGACTTCTACCAGATGGCCTACTCCTACGGCTACCAGCTCGACGCACAGAAGCGCGGCGGATACAATCTCGACCCCGGCACGCTCACCCCGCAGAAGCGCCGCGACTACTTCGACTATATCTACGGACTCGGACGCGCCTACATCGCCGAACAGCCCGCTGTCTACGGTGACATCGTCACACGGCCCGTCGACCGCCGCGAAAACTACGTCAAGCGCTGCGTCGGACTGCCCGGACAGGTGCTGCAGATCAAGAACCGCACCATCTACACCGACGGCAAGGCCCTCAAGGAACCCGACAACGCACAGTATACCTACACCGTCAAACTGAAAGCGCAACTGCCCGAAGACCTCATCGAGCAACTCGGCATCTCCATGGAAGACCTCGCCATGCTCAACCGTGAAGGCGTCATCCCCCTCACCGCCGCCGCCGCCAAGACGCTCGGCGCACGCAAGGATCTCGTGTCGTACATGCACATCGTAGACTACGCCACCTGCATGGACATCTACCCCCTCAACGGACACAAGGAGTGGACACGCGACGACTTCGGTCCGGTATGGATACCCAAGAAAGGCAAGACCCTGCACCTGACCATGGACAACATCGCCATCTACGAACGCTGCATACGCACCTACGAAGGACACAGCCTCGAGGTGAAGGACAGCAAGATATACATCGACGGCAAGCAGACCTCCTACTACACCTTCGCCATGGACTACTACTGGATGATGGGCGACAACCGCCACAACTCGCTCGACTCACGCTACTGGGGCTTCGTACCCGAAGACCACATCGTGGGCAAACCGATCTTCATCTGGTGGTCGAGCGACCCCGACAGACACGGTTTCGGCGGCATACGCTGGTCACGCCTGTTCCGTCTCGTCGACAATATCAGATAAACCTCTTACGCGGCCTCGCATGAAAAAGGCCATCGGCATCATCATCACCGCGGTCATCGCCGCAGCCGCCGCACTCGCCGTGCGCACCTGCGTGCTGACCGTCTACGCCGTCCCCGACAACACACTGGAGCCCGAACTCCACCGGGGACAGCGGGTGCTGTTGTGCCGCCTCGCCAAGGAGCGTCCGCAAAAGGGCGACATCGTCATCGTCGACATGGGACCGTCTGACTTCATCGGACGCATCGTCATGACCCCCGGCGACACCCTCACCTCCGGCGACGGCAAGCGGCGCTACGTCATCCCCGACATCCGCCGCTGCCCCCACTGCGGCTGCGACCGCCCCCGCAACTATCTCGTCAGAATCGGACAGCACCACACCCTCGTACACGAGACACACGTCAGGGGAAAATGCTTCTACCGTCACTAAAAAAATGTATCTCCTCTCCACTACCTATTTCGGCCCCGTGCAGTGGTACAGCAAACTGGCCTCCGGACGTCCCTGCCTCATCGACACCCACGAACACTACGTCAAGCAGACCTACCGCAACCGCTGCATTATCGCCACCACCGCCGGCACACAGGCCCTCACCGTACCCATAGAGCGCACGGGCGAAGGAAAATGCCCCGTGGCCGACATCCGCATCAGCGACCACGGACAGTGGAGACACCTGCACTGGAACGCCCTCGTCTCGGCCTACGGCGAAAGTCCCTTCTTCGAATTCTATGCCGACGACCTCCGGCCCTTCTTCGAAAAACGCTGGGAATGGCTCGCCGACTACAACGACGCCGTCACCCGCACCCTCTGCGGCCTGCTCGACATCACCCCCGACATCCGCCACACCGACGCTTACGCCGACGCCAGTGCGATCGGCGCCACTGACCTGCGCGATGCCATACGGCCCAAACATCCCGAAGAGGACGATGCGTTCACGCCGCGCCCCTATTATCAAGTGTACGCCGCCAAGCACGGGTTCCAGCCCAACCTCAGCATCCTCGACCTGCTCTTCAACGAGGGACCCGAAGCACCGCTCTATCTCATAAAGTGATTCTTTTTTGTGTCTAATGGTGATGAAAAAACTGTTTTTATCACCTTTTTTCGATACCTACCCGTCCTTTTATCCCTAAAGACCCTTGACGCGGGTCTTTCCATTGTCTACCTTTGCCGTGCAGTCAGGAAAAAACGACTGCACAGACGGATGGACGTACCGCCGTCTGCCGCCCTCTCCGCACCAAGGAATATTCCACCGGCCCATGTCGACCAAGCCGGGAATGCGCGCAACCTCTGCGGAAACACGGTCTGAACGGTACACCGCCCGCCTGTCCCTCCCGCGGGAAACAAACACACAACAAACAACAAGAATCATTAACCCATAACAAAAGAAAGGAAAACACACTATGGCACTGAAATACAAAATGTACAAGAGCACCCGCAACGACAAGACCGCCAACAAATGGTATGCACGCGCCGTGCACGAGGACACCATCGACCTCAACGGACTCGCATCCATCATGCAGGCCAACTGTACCGTCAAGGAATCGGATATCCTGGCCGTGCTCCGCGAACTGGTGGAGACGATGACCCGCGAACTGCAAAGTTCGAAGCGCGTCAAGATCGACGGATTCGGCGCGTTCAAGATCGGACTCACCTCCAAGGGAGCCGACTCCGCATCCGACTTCAAGGCCTCGACCAACATCACCGGCACCCACATCCTCTTCCAGCCCGAAGTGACCGTCGATGCCCAGCGCGTGCGCACCTACAAACTGCTCAGCGGCGTCAAGGTATCCGAGGCTTCCATCTACAATGTAGACAAGAGCGACGGTACCGACCAGACCGACGGCCAGGCCGACAACCAGCCTGTCGGCGAATAGAACAAGCGCATATTGCACATTTGGACAAACAAGTTGCACGTCTGAACAAAGAAAGGAACAGGAACAATGAGCAATATCAATAGTTCGCACGGCGCCGACTGGCGCGTGGTCATCAAGATCATCATCGCCATCGCCACCGCACTGCTCGGCGCCATCGGTACCCAGGAGGCTGGCAGTGAGCAGTAGACACCCTACGGGCGACGAAATCCTGCTCGTGCTGCGTATCGTCGCCCTTCTCACTTCCATACTCGCCGTGATCAGTTGCACGGTGCGTATATGGTAGCACGCCAATAGGGAAGTGTAGAAAAATGAAAGGAATGAAAGGAATATAAACTTAATTTTATGTAAAATTCACAGAAAACCCCGAAAACCAGCGGAATTCCGTTAGTTTTCGGGGTTTTATTTTTGTATTTTGCGAAAAATTGTTATAAAAATATTTGGAGCATTGCCTCCCCGTCCATACCTTTGCAACCGTCATCCGACAACAACCCCGGAGACTGAAAGCCTATAGGCGCGAGCCATGCGCTGTCGGGTCGGGGGCAGGGCGGATGACAAAAGAAAAAAAGAACAAAGCAAAGAAAAAAGAAAAAGCAATACATCAAACATCAACAAAAAAGAAAGGATACGAATTATGAAGACAATGAAAACTGCAATGAAGGCCGCCGCCCTTCTTCTCATGGCAACCGCAATGACCACCAGTATGACAAGCTGCTCCAGCGATGACGGTGCCGAGACGATCAACCCCACTCCCGTCAACCACGGTGAGATGAAGAAGACCATGACCCTGGTCACCATCATTCCGACAGCCGACGCAGCCAAGTTCTGCGAGTTCACCGTCGAGTTTATCGACAGTACCGGTCAGAAGAAGGTGGAAACGGTAGACAAGACCATGTGGATCAAAGGCGTCGAGACCGACGGCATCCCCGCTGAAGGCAGTATCATTGTCCGCCAGAAGGTACTTCCCGGTGTACAGCTCACCCAAGACAAGTACAATATCGGCGCCACCGTCCTGCTGGTATTCTCAGGCAAGTTTGCCGACGGCACCTACTCCGAGGCCAGCAAGACCCAACTGGGCCGCCATCATGTAGAGCAGAACCTCACCAAGGACGGCATGAACAAGTACCTCCTGGAGAACCCCGTCTTCTACAGCACAAAGTACGCTATCTCCAAGGACGCTTCCAACCAGACCGTTGTGGTGAAGGAAAAGAAACTGGACGAGACGCCGGAAACGCCCTCCGCAACGACAAAGATACGTTGAAAACAAGCGGTAAAACGAAAAACTCTCTTCTTAAAATAAAAAAAGGAAACATACAACAGAAAGATTGCACACAGGACTGACTGAGAAGGATTTTGGTAAATAAATTGGAAAATGGTTTAAGATTTGAAAAGGTTTAAGATTTAGATTGGTTTTTAGGTTTCACGATCAATGGGCCAGCCGTCTTCGGCAAGGCAGAAAAGATTGGAACAAAGGATAACAGGAACGAAAAAAATGGTTTTAGGAAAAAAGTAGAAAAAGAATGAACAAGCAAGAAAAAGGGACTCCCCGCCGCAAGCGAACGGCAGTGGAGTCCTTTTTTTTGTGGGGTGTGGGGTTGTGGGGTTGCGTGATATTTTATTCATAGTCCCGTAGGGACGACAGATTATGAGGGCACTGAAAAAGTCCCTCATGCCGAATATGCCCCTAAAACGGGGTGCCAA